>NZ_JACVAH010000011.1:0-248999 GCF_014851795.1 Pseudomonas sp. Pdm06 | reverse complement strand
GTGGGAGCCGAGCTTGCTCGCGATAGCGGTGGGCCTGCTTGCATCAATGCTGAATGTACCGCCGTCTTCGCGAGCAAGCTTTGCTCCCACACAGGTTTTTGGTCGTTTACAGGATCTGTGTCCACCGCCGAGCCCCGTGGGAGCCGAGCTTGCTCGCGATAGCGGTGGGCCTGCTTGCATCAATGCTGAATGTACCGCCGTCTTCGCGAGCAAGCTTTGCTCCCACACAGGTTTTTGGTCGTTTACAGGATCTGTGTCCACCGCCGAGCCCTGTGGGAGCCGAGCTTGCTCGCGATAGCGGTGGGCCTGCTTGCATCAATGCTGAATGTACCGCCGTCTTCGCGAGCAAGCCCGCTCCCACAGGGGAAACGCGGTCCCCATCAAGAACCAGGTCGGCTATAAGGCCGCCTCGCGTCGGACGTTGATCTCGGCGCCCCGTTAACCACGCTGGCCGAACGAAGGCACACCGAGCCTAGGCGAGGTGCCGAGTGGTGGGGCATGAAGCGTTTTGGTTACTTTCGCCTGGGCCGGCATTCCGGCTTTTCGAAAGTGACCCGCCGTAAGGGCGGCACCGTCAGCAGCCGTTACCTAAATAACGGATATACACACAAAATCCCCACTCCCACGATCCGTCATCCCAAGACCATAGCTCCCTCGCCACAAAGTCCAGGGCCACAGGTAAAAAATGCACCCAACAAAAAACCCCGCTTCCTTTCAGAAGCGGGGCTTTTTGTGGATCAGGCCACTTGAGGCTGCACGCTCACCGGCTGTAGCGGTAGCAGCGGAGCATGAGGGTCGGCCTTGACCGACTCACGCCATGCCGCCAACCACTCGGGATGCGCCTCGCTCCAGACCTGCTCGTGCAGGCGAGACAAGGCCACCGGGTCGCTCAGCAGGGCCAGTCGCTCGGCATTGCTGAGACCGGCAGGGCCGACCTTCAGGGCGTGACGAACACGTTCGACCCGCAGCCATTCGATCGGCTCGGCCTTGCCGTGACGGGAGGTCGCCAGCGCATACGCCAAGGCGTTCTGTTGTGGATCGACCACCGCCCGGATGAAGCCGTCGTTCAGTGCATGCCAACGGTTCTCATGGGTGTACTGGTCCGTCGACAGCAGCTCCTGCGGCGGTGCGTATTCCTCAGGAATCAGGAACAGGCTTTCATCACGGGACTTCAAGCCCAGGCCCACGCGGCTGGAGATCACCGACACCGGGATCGACAGCATCAGCGAACCCACGATCGGCACCAGCCACCAGAGGAAGCTTGGGTTCAGCCAGATCACCAGCAAGGCCCAGAAAAAGCCCAGCAAAGTCTGCGGGCCGTGGCGCTTGACCGCTTCGCTCCATGGCGTGGAGTCGTCGTCACGTTGCGGCGAGTTCCAGGTCGCGGCCCAGCCCAGGAACGCGGCGAGCACGAAGCGGGTGTGGAAGATCATTCGCACCGGCGCCAGCAGCATGGAGAACAGCATCTCCAGCAGCATGGACAACGTCACCTTGAACTTGCCACCGAACGCCTTCGCGCCCTTGGCCCAGATCAGCACGATACTCAACAACTTGGGCAGGAACAGCAGCACGATGGTCGTCGAGAACAGCGCGATGGCTTTTTCCGGGTGCCATTGCGGCCACAACGGATAGAGCTGGCGTGGCTCGAGGAAGTACTGCGGCTCCATCAATGTGTTCACCGCCAGCAGCGCGGTGGACAACACCAGGAAGAAGAACCACAGCGGCGCCGACAGGTAGGACATCACGCCGGTCAGGAACACCGCACGGTGCACCGGGTGCATGCCCTTGACCAGGAACAGCCGGAAGTTCATCAGGTTGCCGTGGCACCAGCGACGGTCACGCTTGAGTTCGTCCAGCAGGTTCGGTGGCAGCTCTTCGTAGCTGCCCGGCAGGTCATAGGCAATCCACACGCCCCAGCCGGCACGACGCATCAGCGCGGCTTCGACGAAGTCGTGGGACAGGATGGCACCGGCGAACGCGCCTTTACCGGGCAACGGCGCCAGGGCGCAGTGCTCGATGAACGGTTTCATGCGGATGATCGCGTTGTGGCCCCAGTAGTGGGATTCGCCCAACTGCCAGAAGTGCAAACCGGCGGTGAACAACGGACCGTACACCCGCGTGGCGAACTGCTGCATGCGCGCATACAGCGTGTCCATGCCCGAAGCTCGCGGCGCGGTCTGGATGATGCCGGCGTCCGGCGTGGCTTCCATCAGGCGTACCAGGCTGGTCAGGCATTCGCCGCTCATCACCGAGTCCGCGTCGAGCACGACCATGTACTTGTAGTCACTGCCCCAACGACGGCAGAAGTCGTCGAGGTTGCCGCTCTTGCGTTTCACACGACGGCGACGACGGCGGTAGAAGATCTTGCCGAAGCCCCCGGCTTCACGGCAGACATCCAGCCAGGCCTGCTGTTCGGCCACACAGATATCGGTCTCGTTACTGTCGCTGAGCACGAAGAAGTCGAAGCGATCCAGGTCACCGGTGGCGGCCACCGACTCGAAGGTCGCGCGCAAACCAGCGAATACCCGCGGCACGTCTTCGTTGCAGATCGGCATCACCAGCGCAGTGCGGGCGTCCTTGGGAATGGGCTCGTTGCCGGCGCTGGCGCCGGAGATGCGGTATTTGTCATGGCCGGTGAGCAATTCGAGAAAGCCCATCAGCGCGGTCCAGAAACCCGCCGACACCCAGCAGAACAGGATCCCGAACAGAATCAGGATGCTGGTCTGCAACGCATACGGCAGCACTTGCGTGGCCGTCTGCAGCAGCGGTTGGTGCAAGACTTCGTCCAGATCCACCAGCGACCAGCCCTGGTACGGCATGATGCCTTTCATGTACCAACCGGCAACGATGGTCTGGCCGAGCATCAGGATCAGCAGGATGTAACGGCGGATCGAACCCACGGTACGCCAGCGTGCATGGGGCAGCACGCGCTCATCCTTGGGCGGCTTCGGCGGGTTGGTACGCCCGGTCAGGCGCCGCCAGCCGCGCACCAGGATATTGGTGCGCCACGGTTCCGGCACGACCTTGGTCCGGCGAATCGGCGGCGTCGCCTTCAAGCACACCCGGCCGTTGGCATCGAGGGCCAGCATTTCGGCGTCCTCGAGTTCCTCGGCAGTGCTCAGCGTCAGGCGACGGCCCACCGAGGCTTGCGCCGCCTCGTTGGGTGCGTCGAATGTCGAAGAAGCCAGGCGCTTGTGCAATTCGCTGAATGACGTGCAGCCCGCCAGCTCGGCGCGCTGCTCATCGGTCATCGGCAAATGGGCCAGATACTCACTGAGAGATTCTGGTTGTACGGACGTATTACTCATCGGCAGGCAACTGGTAGCTCCAGGTCTCGGTCAGGACTTGTTCAGTCTGTTCCGGTTCCTGTGGGGTTGGGGTCGGCTCGGCGGCGGCGGTGGACGACTTGACGGCCTTGGCCTCTTTCTGCTCGCCGGCCTGCTCGTTGGCTTGCTCTTTTTCGCTCTGCTGCTTGGCGACCTTGTCGGCCTTGGCCAGCGTGGTCACGGAATGCGCGGTGGCTGGCAGCTCGACAGGGACAAGCGGCCTGACCAATGCGGCACGCATCTCGGTCGCTTTGCTCGGGTCCTTGATCTTCATGCGCAGCGTCAGGCGCCAGCCCTTGGTTTCAGGGTTGTAGCGCACGCTGTTCTCGACGATCTCGGCGTTGTCGCCAACGCTCACCTGGCTACGCACCTCGGCCTCTTCAGGCAGCGCTTGCAGGGACGGCCCTTCGAAATCCACCAGGTAGGCCACGCTGCCGTCCGGTTGACGGATCAGGTTGGACTGTTTCACGTCACCGGTCGAACGCAGGGTCTGTTTGACCCAGGCGCTGTCTGGCGAGTGCAGGTTGGCTTCGTCGAGGGTCCAGTGCAGACGGTAGGCGAAGTCCAGTGGCTGGCCTGGCTCAGGCAGTTTTTCCGGGCTCCAGAACGCAACGATGTTGTCGTTGGTTTCGTCAGCAGTCGGGATTTCAACCAGATCGACAGTCCCTTTGCCCCAATCGCCTTTCGGTTCGATCCAGGCGCTTGGACGTTTTTCGTAACGGTCGTCCAGGTCTTCGTAGTGGCTGAAGTCACGACCACGCTGCAGCAGGCCGAAACCACGCGGGTTTTCTACCGAGAAGTTGCTCACGGCCAGGTGTTTCGGGTTGTTCAGCGGACGCCAGATCCACTCGCCGTTGCCGGCATGGATGGACAGGCCACTGGAATCGTGGAGTTCACGACGGTAGTTCAACACCTTGGACGGCTGGTTGGCGCCGAACAGGAACATGCTGGTCAACGGGGCGATACCCAGCTTGTTGACACGATCGCGCAGGAACACCCGTGATTTCACGTCGACAACGGTGTCGGTGCCCGGACGCACGGTCAGGCGATAGGCGCCAGTGGCCCGTGGCGAATCCAGCAGGGCGAAGATCACCAGGTGCTTGTCGGTCGGTTTCGGACGCTGGATCCAGAACTCGCGAAAGCGCGGGAACTCTTCACCGGATGGCAGCGCGGTGTCGATGGCCATGCCGCGAGCGGACAAGCCGTAGACCTGGCCCTTGCCGATGACGCGGAAATAACTCGCGCCCAGCATGGTCATGATTTCGTCTTGCTTGTCGGCCTTGTTGATCGGGTACAACACGCGGAAACCGGCGTAGCCCAGCTGTTCGGTGGCCTTGGGATCGAACTTCACGTCGCCGAAATCGAAACGTGTCGGATCGTACTTGATCTCGTCGACGGTGGTCGCGGTGATTTCGTTGATCTTCACCGGCGTGTCGAAATGCATGCCCTGGTGATAGAAGGACAGCCGGAACGGGGTCTTCTGGTCGGCCCATTCAGCTTTTTCGGTGCGGAAACGAATTTTCTGATAATCGGCGAATTTCATTTCGCGGAATTCGTTCGGCAAATTGCTGCGCGGGGCTTCGAACTTCTGCCCGGCCAATTCTTGTGCCTTCGCCGATACATCATCCAGGCTGAATGCCCACAGTTGGCCCGCGCCGAACAGGCACAACAGGGCCGAGCCCGTTACCAGGGCGCTTCTCAACCGTTTGGCCGTCATTTTTGGTGCATTACAGGGACTAACAATCACGAGCAACCCTCGCCGAAAACTGATCAAAAAACCAACGGCCAGATAAAGTATCTGCACGGTAACGGTGCTGAAAAACCGCTCCTGCTGACCACTCTTGCCAAGTTGGCGAGCATTGTTCCGACTCCGACGGGGCAAAATGATTCCCCAAACGGTCCAGGACAACTCTCTACCTAAGTCAAATGGACCAGCGAACGCTGATCCCCCGTAGCGCGCGATTATCTAGTAGCCCGCGTGACAACGCATCAGGGGTAGCAAAGTATTTATCGAGAAAACTCACCGTTTTACCTCGAAACAGACCCGAAAAGATGTTTCTAACGCTTTCAGGACTGTAACAGGAAGGTTACCGGGCCATCATTGACCAGATGAACCTGCATGTCGGCGCCGAATCTACCTGATGCCACAGTGCCATGCACCTGTTTCGCCTGACTCAGCAAATAGTTGAACAATTCTTCGCCCAGGGCCGGAGGCGCAGCCGTGGAAAAACTCGGGCGCAGACCGCTTTTGGTGTCCGCCGCCAAGGTGAACTGCGACACCAGCAGCAACCCGCCACCGACATCCGCCAAGGACAGGTTCATCTTGCCCTCGGTATCACTGAACACTCGATAGTTAAGCAGCTTGTGCAGGAGTTTGTCGGCATTGGCCCGGGTATCCCCGGGCTCGACGGCCACCAGCACCAGCAAGCCCTGGTCCACAGCCCCGACGATCTCGCCCGCCACCTCGACCCGGGCGCCGCGCACCCGTTGCAACAGCCCCTTCATGCTTCTTCGGGCGGCAGGTCGAGCAGGCGCCGGGCCATTTGCGCGGCGGCGCGTACCAACGCGTCGGTAATCCCCGGCTCCGAGGCGGCGTGGCCGGCGTCGCGGATCACCTGCAATTCACTGTTGGGCCAGTTCTGATGCAGTTCCCAGGCATTGTCCAACGGGCAGATCACATCGTAGCGGCCGTGCACGATGACGCCTGGCAAATGGGCGATCTTGCCCATGTCGCGAATCAACTGGTTGGGCTCGAGGAAAGCGTTGTTGGTGAAGTAGTGGCATTCGATCCGGGCGATCGACAGCGCCCGCTGCGGTTCGGAGAAGCGATCGACCACCAGCGGGTTCGGACGCAGGGTGGCGGTACGACCTTCCCAGGTGGACCAGGCCTTGGCCGCGTGCATCTGGGCGATCTGGTCGTTGCCAGTCAGGCGTTTGTGGAAAGCGCTGAGCAGGTCGTCGCGCTCATCCAACGGGATCGGTGCGATGTAGTCCTGCCAGTAGTCGGGAAACAGGCGACTGGCACCCGCCTGATAGAACCACTCGATTTCCTGTGGACGGCAGAGAAAGATCCCACGCAGGATCAGGCCATGCACCCGCTCCGGATGGGTCTGAGCGTACGCCAGGGCCAGGGTCGAGCCCCAGGAACCGCCGAACAGCACCCATTTCTCGATACCCAAATGCTTGCGGATACGCTCCAGGTCTTCGACCAGATCCCAGGTGGTGTTGTTTTCCAGGCTGGCGTGGGGGGTGGATCGACCGCAACCGCGCTGGTCGAAGGTGACGATGCGGTACAGGTTCGGATCGAAGTAGCGACGGCTCTGCGCATCGCAGCCGGCACCCGGGCCGCCGTGAATGAACACCACTGGCAGGCCTTCTGGGGAACCGCTTTCATCGACATAGAGCGTGTGGGTGTCATCGACAGCCAGATCGTGCCGGGCATGGGGTTTGATCTGCGGGTACAAAGTCTGCATTGCGCGCTCCGTAAGGGGTCGAGTCATCCCTGTAGGGACTTCTATTTAGTCTGCCGTCCGGCATCATAAACCCGAATGACCTCAATGAGCATGTCCCCTGCGCAGTCAAAGCATGTCAGCCAGGTACACCAGCAGCGTGCGATACATCCGATCGACCTCCGGCACCTGGCCCCGGCCACGCAGGCAACCGTGGACCAGCCCGTTGCCGACATACAGCACGGCGTCTCCCCCTGCGGCGTTCAGCCGCTCGCAATAAAGGACGCCGTCGTCGAGCAGTGGATCCCATTGCGCGACGGCAACCAGCGCTGGCGGCAAGCCGTCCAGGTTGTCGGCGAGTAACGGCATGGCATAAGGCGAGGGACGAGCGCCACCCAGGTACAGCGCCTCATAGCGCGCCAGATCGCGACTGCTCAGGAGCGGGGCATCGAAGCACTCGTGACGCGACGGCAGATCCGCAGGGCCACCGAGCGCCGGATAAATCAAGACCTGGGCCCGGGGCAACGGTTGCCCGGCATCGCGCAAGGCCAGGCATAACGCGGCGGCGAGATTGCCACCGGCGCTGTCACCAACCACCAGCCGGCGACGGGGGTCGATGGCGAACGGGGCGTCCGCCAAGTGGCGCCACACCGCGAGGCAATCTTCGAAGCCGGCCGGAAACGGATGCTCCGGGGCCAGCCGGTAATCCACCGCCACCACCAACGCGCCCAGCTCAGCGGCCAGCTCCATGCAGATGAAGTCATGGGAATCCAGATCCCCCACGACCCAACCGCCACCGTGCAGGTAAAGCACGCATGGCCAGCCGGCGAGCGGTGCCGCACGTTGCGGGTAATAGGCCCGCACCGCCACGCCGGCCAGTTCGAAATCCTCGATGGCCAGCGTCGGCGGGCAAGGTGGAGTGAACGCCCGGCACATCTGGCTGTAGGCCTGGCGCGAACCGGCGAGGCTGTCGTCCGGGCTGGTGAAGCTCTGGGTTTTGTCGATGAAGGCTGACATTGCCTGGGAGAGTGGGTAGTTCATCGTGGTTTGCCGTGGTGTGGCTCAGAGGCTTTTGTGGCGAGGGAGCTTGCTCCCGCTGGGTGGCGCAGCCGCCCCAAGAATCTTGTGAGCGCTGCGCACTCAAGCGGGAGCAAGCTCCCTCGCCACAGGGTTATCAGTGCCCGGAAAATCGCCTCAGTTCTTGAGACTGGCCTGCACCGCCGCCACGCCATCCTTGCCATCGAAACTCGTGACACCCGCCAGCCAGCGCTGAAGATCCTCGGGATGCTCGCGCAGCCATTGCCGGGCGACGTCCTGGGGTGTCTTGCGCTCCATGATCGGCACCATCAACTGGCTTTCCTGGGCGGCGCTGAAGGTGAGGTTTTCCAACAGCCGGCTCACATTCGGGCAACGCTGGGCGTAGTCCGGCGCGGTCACGATGGAGACGGTCGCGGCGCCTTCGTTCGGACCATAGACGTCCTCGCTGCCGGTCAGGTACGTGATGTTCATGTTGATGTTCATCGGGTGCGGGGTCCAGCCGACGAAGACCACGAACTCCTTGCGGTTCACCGCCCGCTGCACCGCCGCCAGCATGCCTGCTTCGCCGGACTCGATCAGTTTGAAGTCCTTGAGGCCGAAGTGGTTGGTCTCGATCATGGTCTTGATGGTGGTGTTGGCACCGCTGCCCGGCTCGATGCCGTAGATCTTGCCGCCAAGCTGATCCTTGAACCGAGCGATGTCGGCAAAGGTCTTGAGCCCCGCCGCCGCCACGTAATCCGGTACGGCCAATGTGGCCTGGGCGTCGGCCAGGCTTGGCTTGTCCAGTACCTTCACCTGGTTGGCCGCCAGGAACGGGGCGATATTCTTGTCCATCGCCGGCTTCCAATACCCCAGGAAGATGTCGAGCCGCTTGTCGCGGATGCCGGCGAAGATGATCTGTTGCACGGCACTGGTCTGCTTGCTGTCGTAGCCCAGGCCGGTGAGCAGCACATCGGCCATGCCGCTGGTGGCGATCACATCGGTCCAGTTGACCACGCCCATGCGTACGGTCTGGCAGGACGCAGGTTCGGCGGCCATCGCCCCGGTGCTGAGTAGAACGGTACCGCAGAGGAACGACAGACAGCGTTTGAACAGTCTTTTCATCGCGAGGGTCTCGTGCGGCAGCGGATTATTGTAGGGCGGTGTCTTGGCGCACCGTGACCGGAACATTACGCAGCGTCGAGGGGGTCAAGATGAACTGTGGCGACTCGGTTTTGCACGGTGGCGACAGGTAGGCAGGCATGAATGCTTTTGTGGCGAGGGAGCTTGCTCCCGCTGGGCTGCGCAGCGGCCCCCAGATTTCACGAGCGCTACGCACTCGAGCGGGAGCAAGCGCCCTCGCCACCAAAGCTGCCTTGCCAGGGATTAATGTTTGTAGGTCTTCTGCCCCCACGCCAGGAAACCTTCCAGCAACTCCCTGAGCACCACCTGGGTCGGCGCCGCCAGATCCGGGCGGTAGTTGAACGGTTCGAATTCTTCCATGTAAGTGCTCTGGCACAGTTCCAGTTGCACCGCGTGGATGTCTTCGGCCGGGTTGCCGTAGTGCCGCGTGATGTGTCCGCCCTTGAAACGCCCGTTGAGCACATGGGTGAACTGGCCGTGGCGGGCGCAGATGGCTTCGAGCTGACTGGCCAGGGTCGGGTCGCAACTGGCACCGTTGAAAGTGCCGAGGTTGAAGTCCGGCAGCTTGCCGTCGAACAGGTGCGGGATCACCGAACGGATCGAGTGGGCGTCGAACAGCAAGGCGTAGCCGAACTCGGCCTTGAGCCGCGCCAGTTCCTGCCGCAGCGCCTGGTGGTACGGCATCCAGACCTGCTGCAGATACGTCGCCCGTTCCTCGGCCGACGGTTCCAGCCCTTCGCGAAACAACGGCACGCCATCGAACAGCGTCGCCGGGTACAAACCGGTGGTGGCGCCGACGTACATCGGTTTGTCATCGGAGGGGCGATTCAGGTCGACGACGAACCGTGAATACTCGGCGGCCAGGGTGCTGGCGCCCAACTCATTGGCGAACTCATAGAGCTGGGGAATGTGCCAGTCGGTGTCCGGCAGGCTCTGGGCTTCGGGAATCAACCCGGCCTTCACCGCCGGGGTCAGGCGCAGGCCGGCGTGGGGCATGCTGACCAACAGCGGCACGCGCCCTTGCTTGAAATTCAGGACCTTCTCCACAACCGTTCTCCTCAATCGATTTCAGCGCCGTGACGCACGACGCGTTTTTCCAGATCACCACCGAGCCAGTACGCCAGGTCGGCCGGGCGGTCGATGTGCCAGGCGACAAAGTCCGCGACCTTGCCGACTTCCAACGAACCGTGGGTTTGCGCCATGCCCAAGGCCTGGGCCGCATGAATCGTCGCCCCGGCCAAGGCTTCTTCCGGGGTCATCCGGAAACAGGTGCAGGCCATGTTCAACATCAAGCGCAGCGACAGCGCCGGCGAGGTGCCGGGGTTGAGGTCGCTGGCCACGGCGATTTTCACCCCATGCTTGCGCAGGGCATCCATGGGCGGCAGTTGGGTTTCCCGCAGGAAATAAAACGCCCCTGGTAGCAACACCGCCACGGTGCCGGAAGCGGCCATGGCCTTGGCGTCGTCCTCGGTCATGAATTCCAGGTGATCGGCCGACAGTGCCTGGTAACGCGCCGCCAGGCTGGAACCGTGCAGAGACGACAATTGTTCGGCGTGCAGCTTCACTGGCAGCCCCAGCTGTTGCGCGGTGATAAACACTCGCTCGACCTGCGCCGGGGAAAACGCCAGGTATTCGCAAAAGGCATCCACCGCGTCCACCAGCCCTTCGGCCGCCAGGGCCGGCAGCATCTCGCTGCAGATGTGCTCGATATAGTCATCGGCGCGATCTTTATATTCCGGCGGCAAGGCGTGAGCCGCCAGGCACGTACTGCGCACGCTGACCGGCAACTCGGCAGCGAGACGGCGGATGACTCGCAGGATCTTGCGCTCGCTGGCCAGGTCCAGGCCGTAGCCGGACTTGATCTCCACCGTGGTCACGCCGTCGCGCATCAGGCTGTTCAGGCGCTTGGCGGCGCTGGCGAACAGCTCGTCTTCGCTGGCGGCCCGGGTGGCGCGCACGGTGCTGGCGATGCCACCGCCGGCCGCTGCGATTTCGGCGTAGCTGACGCCTTGCAGGCGCTGTTCGAACTCACCGCTGCGGTTGCCGCCAAATACCGTGTGGGTGTGGCAGTCGATCAACCCCGGCGTGACCCAGGCGCCCTTGAGGTCGTTGACCGCCGGGTAGTCCCCCGTCGGCAATTCGGCACGCGGGCCGATCCATTGAATGTGCTCGCCCTGGGTGACGATGGCGGCGTCTTCGATGATCGAGTAGACGCCCTGGGCCATGGTGGCGGCGTGGCAGTTTTGCCAGAGGGTTTTCATCCCGAGTTTCCTCGTCTCATTCAAAATCGATTCGCGAGCAAGCTCGCTCCCACAGGGGTTTTGAGTGCATCAGAAATCCTTGTGGGAGCGAGCTCGCTCGCGATGAGGCCCTTACAGGCTCGGCAACAACTGCGCCGTGACCAATTCGTTCAGGCACCGACTCGCCAACAACTCACTGGCCGCATTGATGTCCGGCGCAAAGAAGCGGTCCTTCTCATAAAACGGCACTTCTGCACGCAACAGACCACGGGCCCGCTCCAGTTTGGAAGAGGTCTTCAAACCGCCGCGCAGGTCCAGCCCCTGGCAGGCCGCGAGCCATTCCACCGCCAGAATCCCACGGGTGTTCTCGGCCATTTCCCACAGGCGCTTGCCGGCGGCCGGGGCCATGGAGACGTGGTCTTCCTGGTTGGCCGAGGTCGGCAGGCTGTCCACCGAATGGGGATGGGACAGCGCCTTGTTTTCACTGGCCAGGGCCGCCGCGGTGACCTGGGCGATCATGAAGCCGGAGTTCACCCCGCCATTGGCCACCAGGAACGGTGGCAACTGCGACATGTGCTTGTCCATCATCAACGAAATCCGGCGTTCGCTCAGGGAGCCAATTTCGGCAATCGCCAAGGCCATGTTGTCGGCGGCCATCGCCACCGGTTCGGCGTGGAAGTTGCCCCCGGAAATCACGTCACCCTCGGCGGCGAACACCAGCGGGTTATCCGACACCGCGTTGGCTTCGATCACCAGCACTTCAGCGGCCTGGCGGAACTGGGTCAGGCACGCGCCCATCACTTGCGGCTGGCAACGCAGGGAGTACGGGTCCTGGACCTTGTCGCAGTTCTGGTGCGAATCGGAGACTTCGCTGCGCTCGCCCAGCAGATCGCGGTAAGCGGCGGCGGCATCGATCTGGCCTTTCTGGCCGCGAGCGGCATGGATCCGCGCGTCGAACGGCGAGCGCGAACCGAGCACCGCTTCCACCGTCAGGCTGCCCAGAGACAGGGCCGCGGCGAACAGGTCTTCACCTTCGAACAGGCCACGCAGGGCAAACGCAGTGGAGACCTGGGTGCCGTTGAGCAGCGCCAGGCCTTCCTTGGCGGCCAGGGTCAGCGGCGCGAGACCGGCGACTTTCAGCGCCTCGACGGCCGGCAGCCATTCGCCCTTGTAGCGGGCCTTGCCTTCACCCAGCAGCACCAGGGACATGTGGGCCAGCGGCGCCAGGTCACCGGACGCACCGACCGACCCCTTGAGCGGAATGTGCGGGTAGACCTCGGCATTGACCAGCGCAATCAGCGCATCGATCACCTGCCGACGGATGCCGGAAAAGCCCCGGCTCAGGCTGTTGACCTTGAGCACCATGACCAACCGCACCAGCGCATCGCTGATCGGCTCGCCCACGCCGGCGGCATGGGACAGCACCAGGGAACGCTGCAGGTTTTCCAGGTCCTCGCTGGCGATGCGGGTCGAGGCCAGCAAGCCAAAACCGGTGTTGATGCCGTAGGCGGTGCGGTTCTCGGCCAGGATCTGCTCGACGCAGGCGACGCTGGCCTCGATCTGCGCCGACGCGCTGGCGTCGAGGCTCAAGGTCACGGGTTGCTGATAGATGTCACGCAATTGAGCCAGGCTCAATTGGCCGGGAATCAGGTTTAAGGCAGTCATGTATTGCTCCTTTTGAGAGTTTTGTTTTTTCACCCGCCAGTCGCTCCGGAATGTTCCGTTATCCGTCACCTTCGCTTTGAGGCGATGCCTTGTGGGCAATGGGTGTCTTGGCACGCTGGCGTTTTTTGATCAGTTCAAATCAGGTAAAGCGTTGTGCAGCACAAAGGGATCTTTGAGCAACCCGGCGGCACTGGCGATGTCCGGCGCCAGCCAGCGATCCTGGTCGTAGGCCGGAACGCGCTCGCGCAGCAGTTTCCAGGCGATGTCGGTGCCGGCGCCGAAACGCTGGGCCTTGAGAAACTCAAAAGCCTGGGCCGCCAGCAGGTACTCGATGGCGAGGATCTGCGTGCAGTTTTCCAGCGCCCGGTGCAGCTTCAGGGCGGCGTTGGTGCCCATGCTCAGGTGGTCTTCCTGCAAACCGGAGGTGACGAAATTGTCCAGCACCGCCGGTTGCGCCAGTTGCTTGTTCTCCGCGCACAGCGACGCGGCGACGTATTGCACGATCATCATCCCCGAGTTCACGCCGGGATTGGCCACCAGGAAGGCTGGCAGGCCGCTGACGTGGGGGTTGATCAAGCGGTCGAGGCGACGCTCGGCGATGGAGCCGATCTCAGCCATGGCAATCGCCAGCAGGTCCGCCGCCAAGGCCACCGACTGACCGTGGGGGTTGGCCTGGGACATGACCCGGAAGTTCTCCGGCGTACCCAGCAACAGCGGGTTATCGGTGACCGCATTGAGTTCGGTTTCGATCTGTTGCCGGGCGTGGGCCAACTGATCGCGAGCCGCGCCGTGCACCTGGGGAATCGAGCGGATGCTCAAGGCATCCTGGGTGCGAATGCCCAGGCTCGCGGCGATGACCTCGCTGCCGTCGAGCAACGCCCGCAAGTTGACCCCGACCTGCTGCATGCCCGGGTGCGGCTTGAGGGCGATGATCTCGGCATCGAACGCGGCAATCTGGCCGCGCTGGGCCTCGAAGCTCATGGCGCCGATCACATCGGCCCATTGCACCAGCCGCGTCGCATCGGCCAGGGCCAGGCAACTGAGGCCGGTCATGCACGGCGTGCCGTTGACCAGGCACAGACCGTCCTTGGCCCCCAGTGGCACCGGTTGCAAACCCTCGGCGGCCAAGGCCTGTTGCGCCGGGACTATTTGTCCGCGATAGCTGACCTGACCAACCCCCAGCAGCGCGATGCCGATGTGGGCCATGTGGGTCAGGTAACCCACCGAACCCTGGGACGGCACTTGCGGCGTGATGCCGCGATTGAGCAGTGCCAGCAACGCCTCGACCACCCGACGATGGATGCCGGACTTGCCCTGGCTGTAGTTGAGGATGGCGGCGCAGAGGATCGCCCGGGTCTGTTCATCCGTCAGCGGCGCGCCGACGCCACAGGCATGGCTGAGCAAGGTGTTGCGCGACAGTTGGCTGAGTTGTTCGTCCTTGAGCGAGACATTGCACAAGGCCCCCAGGCCGGTATTGACGCCATAGGCGCGCTCGCCGCTTTCGACGATGCGCTGGACGATGGCCTGGGCATTGTCGATCCGCGCCCAGGTCTGGGTCGACAGCTCGAGCTCGGCACCGAAACGGGCGACGGCGACGACGTCCTGCCAGCGCAACGGAGCGCCGGTGATTACGATTTTTTCAGCCTGGGACATCCTCAACCTCGTCTGTACAACTTGAATATTGATGCAGCTTTGCCGGCCTTATCGCGAGCAAGCTCGCTCCCACAGGGTACGCATTCCAAAGTGGGGCTCCCTCGCCACAAAAGCACATACCGGCCACCACAGCCTTACACCACCGCAGCCCTGCGCTGCACAAACCGATCGACATACTCATCCGCCGGCGAATGCAGGATCTCCCGGGGCGTGCCGACCTGGATCAGCCTGCCGTCCTTGAGGATCGCAATGCGGTTGCCGATGCGCACGGCCTCGTCGAGATCGTGGGTGATGAAGACGATGGTCTTGTGCAGGGTCTTTTGCAGCTCCAGCAACTGGTCCTGCATTTCCGCACGGATCAGCGGGTCGAGGGCGCTGAAGGCTTCGTCCATCAGGATGATGTCGGTGTCCGCCGCCAAGGCCCGGGCCAGGCCGACGCGCTGACGCATGCCACCGGAGAGCTGGTGCGGGTATTTGTTCTCGTAGCCTTTCAGGCCCACGGTGTTGATCCAGTGCAGCGCCCGCTCGGCGCACACCTGCTTGCTCTCGCCGCGCACTTTCAAGCCATAGGCGACGTTGTCCAGCACGCTCTTGTGGGGCAGCAGGCCGAAGCTCTGGAACACCATGCTGATCTTGTGCCGGCGAAATTCGCGCAGGGCGTCCATGTCCAGTTGCAGGATATCTTCACCGTCCACCAGGATCGCGCCACTCGTAGGATCGATCAGCCGGTTGAAGTGGCGCACCAGGGTGGACTTGCCGGAGCCGGACAGGCCCATGATCACGAAGATCTCACCGGTGCCGATGCTCAGCGACAGGTCGTTGACGCCGACCACGCAGCCGGTTTCGGCCAGCACCTGGTCCTTGGTCTTGTTCTGGCGGATCAGCTCCAGGGCTTCCTTGGAGCGATTGCCGAAAATCTTGAAGACGTTCTTGACTTCGATCTTGCTGATGGCTGCGTTGCTCATTTGCTCACCTCAT
This sequence comes from Pseudomonas sp. Pdm06, assembly GCF_014851795.1. Taxonomy (NCBI): domain Bacteria; kingdom Pseudomonadati; phylum Pseudomonadota; class Gammaproteobacteria; order Pseudomonadales; family Pseudomonadaceae; genus Pseudomonas; species Pseudomonas sp. Pdm06. The sequence goes on along the minus strand of NZ_JACVAH010000011.1, from coordinate 233,528 downwards.
GCCGAGGACGACCATAGGCCTGGGTAATGCGGTCGATGACCACGGCGAGAATCACGATGGCCAGCCCCGCTTCCAGGCCGCGCCCGACGTTGAGGGTCTGGATGCCCACCAGCACGTCTTCGCCCAGGCCACGGGCACCGATCATCGAGGCGATGACCACCATCGACAGGGCCATCATGGTGGTCTGGTTGATCCCGGCCATGATGCTCGGCAGGGCCAGGGGCAGTTGCACGCCGAACAGCTGCTGCCAGCGGTTGGCGCCGAAAGCGTTGATGGCTTCCATTACTTCGCCGTCCACCTGGCGGATGCCCAGGTCGGTCAGACGGATCAATGGCGGCGCGGCGTAGATCACCGTGGCGAAAATCGCCGGGACCTTGCCCAGGCCGAACAACATCAACACCGGAATCAGGTACACGAAGCTCGGCATGGTCTGCATGATGTCCAGCAACGGCATCAACACCGAACGCAGGCGGTTGCTGCGCGCCGAAAGAATGCCCAGGGGAATGCCGATCAACACCGAGATCAGCGTCGCCACCAGCATCAGGGCGAGGGTCTGCATCAGTTTGTCCCACAGGCCTACCGCACCCACCAGGAACAACAGGCCGACGATGACTGCCGTGGCCACGACCTTGCGGGTGGCATGCCAGGCTATGCCGCCGACGATGGCCAGCATCAGCCACCAGGGCGCCATGCGCAACAGGCCTTCCAGATTGACGATGGCCCACAGCAGGGTGTCGGAGATGTGCCGGAACACATCGCCATAGTTGGTCACCAGGGAATCGACCCAACCGTTGACCCAATCGGCGATGGAGAAGGTAAAGCTTTCGGGAAACATAAGAGACTCTCGATCAAGTGGATGCGGTGAACGTCCCGGCCAGCCCCACGGTTGGCCGGGAAAGATTCGACCTACAGAGCCGCGTCGATTTTCTTGGCAGCGTCTTCACTGACCCAGGCGTGCCAGACTTCAGGATGTTCCTTCAGGAAGATCTTCGCCAGTTTTGGCGACTCGATCCGCTCTTTGGCCATGCGCCCAAGGTTCTGGTTCAGGATATCGATCGGCAGGTTGACCTTTTCCAGCACCGCCACCAGTTCCGGGGCTTCGTCGTGGAACGTCTTGGACAGGCCGACCTTGATGCTCACGCTTTTATCCACACCCGGTTTTTCTTCCAGTTTCACCAGGTCCACCTGACCCATCAGCGGCGTTGGCGACCAGTAGTAGAACAGGATCGGCTCGCCACGCTTGTAGCTCGACAGCACCGCCGCATCCAGGGCCGGGCCGGTGCCTGGACGGAAGTTGGTGTAGGTTTTTTCCAAGCCGTAGCTTTTCAGCATTTCGCTGTTGTCCAGCTCACAGGTCCAACCGGCCGGGCAGTTATAGAAACGGCCCTTGGACGGTTCTTCCGGGTCCTTGAACACGGCAGCGTACTGGCCCAGGTCGGCAATGTTCTTCAGGCCCGGGGCCTTGGCTTCGAGCTTGCGCTTGGCGTCGCCTTCAACCACGTAGCGCGGCACATACCAGCCTTCGATGGCGCCCACCACCGGGGCACCGACGCCGACCACCTTGCCGGCCTTCTCGGCCTTGTTCCACACCTCGCTGCGGCCGACCCATTCTTCGGCGAACACCTGGATGTCGTTGCTGCTCAGGGCGTTTTCCATGGTGATGGAGTTGCCCGGCAGGCTGTCGGTCTTGCAGTCGTAGCCTTTTTCCAGCACCACTTGCAGGACGTCAGTCAGCAGCATGCCGCTTTCCCAGTTCAGGCCGGCAAACTTCACCGGTTTACCCGACTCGCACCAACCCGCCGCTTGCGTGGCGCCGGCGCTGGCCAGCAGGCCCATGGAAAGCAATGTGGTCAGCAGGGTCTTGTTCGACTTCATTATGTGACGCTCCTAATCAGTTGGATTGGCTTACGGCAGTCAAGAGGCATCCAGCCCTGTCAACGTCCATCAGACCGCTTGAATGCGGCCCGCCCTGCTCGGTTGTGCGTCAACCGCGTCCTGCTCGAGCGGCAGGATCAATTGATCGGGTACTGCGCTGTGCCACTTCTTGGCGAGGACGTAATACAGCGCCGCCGGGACCACCAGACCGATGATCCAGGAGATATCCACACCGCCCATGGCTCCCACCAGCGGACCGGTATAGAACTTGGTGGCGATGAAGGGCAATTGAACCAGTACGCCGAAGACATAGACGCTGATCCCCAAGGCGTTCCACCGACCGTAGCGGCCGTTCGGGTCGGCCAGTGCCGGCACGTCATAGCGCTCGCGCGTGATGCAGTAGTAGTCCACCAGGTTGATCGCGCTCCAAGGCGTAAAGAACGCCAGCAAGAACAGGATGAAAGACTTGAACGCACCGAGGAACGAGTGCTGGCCCAGTAGCGCGATCAGGGTCGCGGCGCCGACGATGGCCAGCACGAAGACCAGCCGCTGCAAGCGCGTGACGTTCAGGTGCCCCCGGAAACCGCTGATGATGGTGGCAATGCACATGAAGCTGCCGTAGGAGTTCAGCGTGGAGATGGTGACCTTGCCGAACGCGATGCTGAAGTACAGCAGCGCAGCGGTGGCGCCGGTGCCCCCCAGGCCAACGATGTAGGCCACTTCGTGACCGGCGAACTGCCCGTTGGCCGAGGCGGCGGCAAATACGCCGAGGATCATTGCCACCTGTGCGCCGATGACCGAGCCGGCGCCTGCGGCGAAAAAGGTTTTAACCGAGGACGTCTTGCTCGGCAGGTAACGCGAATAGTCAGCCACGTAGGGGCCGAAGGCGATCTGCCAAGAGGCCGCGAGCGACACCGCCAGCAGGAAACTGCTCCAGCTGAAATGGCGGATTTGCAGGAGTGCGCCAACGTCCGTCTGGCTGATCAGGCGAGCGAACAGGTAAACGAAGGCAATGACGCCAATGATGCTGGCGACTCGGCCAATGAAGTGAATCACCCGATACCCGAGCACCGTGACCAGCACGATGACGCTGGCGAAAATGAGGATGCCGACGCTGTCGCTGACGCCAAACAACTGGCCCAGCGCCTGGCCGGAAAGCACGGTGCCCGTCGCGGTGAAACCCAGGTACATCAGACACACCAGCACGATCGGGATGGCCGCGCCATACACACCGAACTGCACCCGGCTGGAGATCATCTGCGGCAGGCCAAGCTTGGGCCCTTGCGCGGCATGCAAGGCCATGACGCCACCGCCCAGCACTTGGCCGATCAGCAAACCGATCAACGACCAGAACACATCACCACCCAGCACCACCGCCAATGCACCGGTGACAATGGCCGTGATTTGCAGGTTGGCCCCCATCCAGAGGGTGAACTGGCTCAACAGCCGACCGTGTCTCTCCGCTTCCGGGATGTAGTCGATCGAGCGCTTCTCGATCAACGGCTTGCTGCTTGCGCGTGTGCTGGTGACAGCCATGGTTCAACCTCTGTGGATTGTTCTGGAATTCATTGCGCTGCTTCCCTGTGGGAGCGAGCTTGCTCGCGATAGCGGTGGGTCAGCAGACAATGCTGTTGACTGACACTCCCTCATCGCGAGCAAGCTCGCTCCCACAAAGGGGCCGGGGTTATTTGCCGGTGATCATCGGCAAGTTCAGCCCCTGTTCCTTGGCGCAGTCGATGGCGATCTGGTAACCGGCATCGGCATGGCGCATCACCCCGGTGCCCGGGTCGTTGTGCAGTACGCGAGCAATACGCTCGGCCGCTTCGTCGGTACCGTCGCAGACGATCACCATGCCCGAATGCTGGGAGAAGCCCATGCCGACGCCACCACCGTGGTGCAACGACACCCAGGTTGCGCCGCTGGCGGTGTTGAGCAAGGCGTTGAGCAGCGGCCAGTCGGAAACGGCGTCGGAGCCGTCCTGCATGGATTCGGTTTCACGGTTCGGGCTGGCCACGGAACCGGAGTCCAGGTGGTCGCGACCGATGACGATCGGCGCCGACAATTCACCGCTGCGCACCATCTCGTTGAAAGCCAGGCCCAACTTGGCGCGCTGACCCAGGCCGACCCAGCAGATACGTGCCGGCAAGCCCTGGAAACTGATGCGCTCGCGGGCCATGTCCAGCCAGTTGTGCAGGTGAGCGTCGTCGGGAATCAGTTCCTTGACCTTGGCATCGGTCTTGTAGATGTCCTGGGGGTCGCCGGACAGCGCAGCCCAACGGAACGGGCCGATGCCACGGCAGAACAGCGGACGGATATACGCCGGGACGAAACCAGGGAAGTCGAAGGCATTTTCGACGCCCTCTTCCTGGGCCATCTGGCGGATGTTGTTGCCGTAGTCGAAGGTCGGCACGCCCATTTTCTGGAAGGCCAGCATGGCTTTGACGTGGACAGCCATCGATTGCTTGGCGGCCTTCACCACGGCAGCGGGCTCGGTCTTGGCGCGGGCACGGTATTCGTCCCAGGTCCAACCGGCCGGCAGGTAACCGTTGAGGGGATCGTGGGCACTGGTCTGGTCGGTGACCATGTCCGGGCGCACACCACGACGGACCATTTCCGGCAGGATTTCGGCAGCGTTCCCACACAGTGCGATGGAAATCGCCTTGCCTTCGGCAGTGTATTTCTCGATGCGCGCCAGGGCGTCGTCGAGGTCTTTGGCTTGCTCGTCGACGTAACGGGTTTTCAGGCGGAAATCGATACTGACCTGCTGGCACTCGATGTTCAGCGAGCACGCACCGGCCAGGGTCGCGGCCAGGGGTTGCGCGCCGCCCATGCCACCCAGGCCGGCGGTCAGGACCCAACGGCCCTTGAGGTTGGAGTCGTAGTGCTGGCGACCGGCCTCGACGAAGGTTTCATAAGTGCCTTGGACGATGCCCTGGCTGCCGATGTAGATCCAGCTGCCGGCGGTCATCTGGCCGTACATGGCCAGGCCCTTGGCGTCGAGCTCATTGAAGTGTTCCCAACTGGCCCAGTGCGGCACCAGGTTGGAGTTGGCAATCAGGACGCGAGGGGCGTTGCTGTGGGTCTTGAACACGCCCACCGGCTTGCCGGATTGCACCAGCAGGGTTTCGTCGTCGTTCAGGTTGGTCAGGCTTTCGACGATCTTGTCGTAGCACTCCCAATTGCGCGCCGCGCGGCCGATGCCACCGTAGACCACCAGTTCCTTGGGGTTCTCGGCCACTTCCGGGTCGAGGTTGTTCATCAACATGCGCAGCGGCGCTTCAGTCAGCCAGCTCTTGGCGGTCAGCGTGTTACCGCGAGGGGCGCGGATTTCAACGTCACGGTATTTTTCGGGTTTGCGGGTAGCGTCGGTCACAGCAAAAACTCCTCAGCGATCAATCCAGACCAGCCCGGGCAGTGGGCAGCGATTTAGCGAACGTTGCGTAGAAGATCGGTGACTCATACGCATACGTCTTTACTTGTATGTACAAGCATATGCAATCAAGCGGCCAACTTGTCGAGGACACGTTTGCAGGATGGCGTGAGGATTGGCTGAAAGCCCCGTGATTGAGCGGTTTGAGAGCCAGATGAAATTTCTGAAGGAGGGATTTATGAAGAACACAGGCAGGTTACGAAAGCGCGGTTCTGCGCCACGCTGGGGCATTCGGTAACAAGTTGGTGCGCAGAAGAAACAGCAGGTAGACACTTTGTGGCGAGGGGATTTATCTGTGGGAGCAAGGCTTGCCCGCGACGAAGGCAATGTGGCCTGCCAGAAAATCGAGTCGCCTGCGTCGCGGGCAAGCCTTGCTCCCACAGGGTACTCAAGAAGCTGAAATCAGCGGGCCGTCAGCTCGATCACACAGCATTGGCCGTGGCTGGTGATGTCCAGCAGCCCAGTGTTACCGCTCAATTGCAAGCAGTCGTAGAGGCCCAGGATAACGGCGGACTCGCCAATCCTGATGGTCAATCCCGGGGCCGCGCTGAACACCAGCAACGTCTCCGCTTCGCTGAAGAATCGCTGCTGCCCCCCCACCCACTGCAATCGCGCGCGGTAACGCTGCGGCGCATAGATCAGGTTGAAATCCCGAATGGGGCCGCCCAGCAAGGTGCAATGCACATGGCTCTCGCCGCTGAAGGCAAAGGGGTCCAGCGGGCGCAAAGGCCCCGTGGCCTGGCCATCGACGTTCAGCGTCATACCGTCTCCCTGCAAGACGCTGATGATCCGCTCGTAACCGGCAAACGTGGAAAAACCACCCGACTCACCGATATCGGCAATCGACAGACGCCAGCCGAAACCTTCCAGGCCAGTGCCGGCATCACGAGTGATTTCCTCGGTGCTGCCACCGCCGTTTTTCCACGGCATGCGGGGGTAATCTGCTGCGCGTAAAACCTTCAACTGACTCATTTATGAAAGCGCCCTTCCAGACTGTGACGGGAACCCGGATGGATCAGGCGCGCGGCGGTCACCGGCTGGCGCCCGGACCAGGTGCGGCGGCGGATCAACAGGCACGGTTCACCTCGCTCGATCTGCAGCAGTTTGCACTCGCTCGGCTCGGCCAGAATCGCCTCGACCACATGCTCACCCTCGGTCAGCGGCGCGACCTGGTTCAGGTAGGCGTAGGGCGTCTGCAAGGTGAAGTCCTGCTTGAGGTAGTCCGGCGCCACCAGTGCGTTGACGAAACGGTCCTCGATTTGCACAGGGATGTCGTTCTCGAAATGCACGATCAGCGAATGGAACACCTTCTGGCCTTCACGCATGTCCAGGGCCAAGGCCCGCTCGGAACCGGCCGCCTCTTCTTCCAGGGTGATCACCTTGCAGGTGTGGCGATGACCACGGGAGGCGATTTCGTCGGCGATGTTATGCACTTCAAACAACGCGGATTGGCTCTTGGGCTCGGCCACGAACGTGCCAACCCCCTGCATGCGCACCAACAGGCCGTCGGCGGTCATTTCCCGCAGGGCACGGTTGATGGTCATGCGGCTGAAGCCCAACTGGCTGACCAGCTCGCTTTCTGACGGCACGCGGTAATGCGGCGGCCAGTTTCCACTGTCGATCTGCTGGGTGATCATCTGTTTGACGCGGGCGTACAAGGGCGCCGGACTGTCACCCATGTGTGCGGCCAGCGGCGGTTTGGCAGGCGGAGTCGGCACGGCGGTTCCCTGTTCTGCGAATAAGGTTGCTAGCTTGCCGGAGTTTACCGGCCAGGCAAACGTCTGTATATGTATATACAAATTACGCACGATGAGGTTGAACCATGTCCGCCTTCTTTGCCGAACGCGCGCTGCTGCCTAGTGGATGGGCCCATGATGTACGTCTTGAGGTCGATGCCAAGGGCGTCCTGACCCATATCCAGGCCGGTTCCCACGCAGACGGCGCCGAACGGCTGGGCGGTCCGCTGTTGCCGGGCATGCCGAACCTGCACTCCCATGCCTTTCAACGGGCGATGGCCGGGCTGGCGGAAGTGGCGGGCAATCCCAACGACAGTTTCTGGACCTGGCGCGACTTGATGTACCGCCTCGTCGGAAAAATAAGCCCGGATCAACTCGGCATCATCGCCCGCCAGCTATACATCGAAATGCTCAAGGCCGGCTACACCTCGGTCGCCGAATTCCATTACGTGCACCATGACACCGACGGCGCACCCTACGCCGACCCGGCAGAGCTGGCCCTGCGCATCAGCCACGCCGCCAGCGCCGCCGGCATCGGCCTGACGCTGCTGCCGGTGCTCTACAGCCATTCCGGTTTTGGCGGCCAGGCGCCCAATGACGGGCAGCGCCGGTTCATCAACAGCACCGAAAACTACTTGAAGCTTCAGTCACGCTTGCAACCGATCCTGGCCGGGCAACCGGCCCAGGCCCTGGGCTTGTGTTTCCACTCGCTGCGCGCCGTGACACCGGGGCAGATCCAGGACGTGCTGGCCGCCAGCGACCGTGATTGCCCGGTGCACATCCACATCGCCGAGCAGCAGAAGGAAGTCGATGACTGCCTGAGCTGGAGCGGCGCCCGCCCGCTGCAATGGCTGTACGAAAACACCGAAGTCGACCAGCGCTGGTGCCTGGTGCACGCCACCCATGCCAACGCCCAGGAAGTCAGCCTCATGGCCAAGAGCCGGGCGATTGCCGGCCTGTGCCTGACCACCGAAGCCAACCTGGGGGACGGGATTTTCCCGGCCGTGGATTTCCTCGCCCAGGGCGGGCGCCTGGGTATCGGCTCCGACAGCCATGTGTCCTTGAGCGTGGTCGAAGAATTGCGCTGGCTGGAATATGGCCAGCGCCTGCGTGACCAACGGCGCAACCGCTTGTATCGGGCGGATCAGCCGATGGTCGGCCGCACCTTGTTCGATGCGGCATTGGAAGGCGGCGCCCAGGCCCTGGGGCAACCGGTCGGCGCCCTCGACATCGGCAAGCGCGCCGACTGGCTGGTGCTCGATGGCAACGATCCGTACCTGGCCACGGCCAATGGCGACGGGATTCTCAATCGCTGGTTGTTTGCCGGCGGCGATCGTCAGGTGCGGGATGTGATGGTCGGTGGACGGTGGGTTGTGCGTGATGGGCGTCATGCCGGCGAAGAGGAAAGTGCCCGGGCGTTTACCCAGGTATTGCGCGAACTTCTAGACTGACGCGGATAAAAATGTGGGAGCGAGCTTGCTCGCGATGAGGCCTTCACATTCAACACTGAGGTTGGCTGAAAGTCCGTCATCGCGAGCAAGCTCGCTCCCACATGGGTTCTCAGGAGCCGATCAATTCGAAGTCTTGGCCATCTGCCGATCCGACGCGCGCCAGATCAGTCGTGTCGTGTCATAGCCCTGCTGGCGCGCCTTGCTCAGCAGCTCCTCGCGCACGACGCTATTGACGGTCGGTGTGCGGGACAGCAGCCACATGTAGCGGCGGCTCGGGTCGCCGACGATGGCGGTCTTGTAGTCATCGCTGACGTACAGCACCCAATATTGCCCTTTCGCCACGCCCGGCACGATCCGTGAAAACCAGTTGTCGAACTCGACCCAGAGCTTGTCGGTCTTGCCCGGCACCTGCGGCGTGGCCGTGCCCCTGGCTTCCTCCCACTGCCAGTCCGAGGTCAGGCAGCGATTGAGCACACCCACGTTGCCGTCTGGCTTGAGGATGTAGTGAGCTTCCGATTGCGCGCAATTGCGCTGGAAATACATGGGCAGACGGGCCAACTCATACCAGGTCCCTTGGTAACGCTTGAGATTGACGCTGTTGACCGTCTTGGGCGCCAACGGATCTTCGCCAGAAGTGGCACAGCCGGCCAATACCAGGCCAGCCAAAAGCACAAAAACTAACCGCATCATTATTTTTCTCCCGCAGGCCTTTGGCCTCGGTTTACTTCAGGCCTTGGCCGGAAAACATCAACACTTTGTCACCGGCGTACTGCACGCTGATAAAGCTTTTCTGGTCGCCCCAGGTACAGCTGGACATGCCGAGCGCGCCTGAACAATCGGTCGGTTTCCCCAGCAACGTTTCGACTTCGGCCTTGGGCATGCCAGCCGACAGTTTCGAATAGTTTTCCTGGTTGACCTTGCTGCATGCGGTCAACACGACGCACATAAACAGCAGAGCGATAGATCGCAGCGACATGGTGTAACTCCTGGAACGGAAGGGAGGTGGCAGGGTGCCAACCTGATCCTTAGAAGAGAAAACCCCTATCTGGTTCCCTGACACCCCCAGTATTTATTGGCTGTGCAGAGGTGTTTCATCGATGAATCAACCGGTTTGTGACGCCGTCGTACCTTTCGTCGGGATTGGGCCCCTGACGCCTGATGGGCCGGGCTTTTGCGCCGATAAAAAGTAACAGCGCAAAATCCTGCGCTATGGCAAATTGACACCCCTTCCTGACCCGTCCCTCCGCGGTAGTGTTCTTAATGACCAGAAACATGAAATTCAGCCATAAAATCCTGCTGGCTGCCGCCCTCGTGGTGGCCGTTGCATTCGCCTGTTTCATCCTGTTCAACGACTATCGTCAACGCCAAAGCCTGCACGCCAGCACCGAGACCTCCATGCAGGAACTCGGCAACCTGACCAGCCGTAATATCCAGACGTGGGTCGACGGCCGTATCCAATTGCTGCAATCGCTGGCCCAGCAGATCGCCGTGGACGGCAGCAGTGCCGACAGCCTCAAGCGCGCCGTGGGCCTGCCGGCCTACACCGGCAACTTTCAGCTCAGCTATTTCGGCGGCACCGACGGCGTGATGTTCTCGGTACCGGCCGGCAATCGCGCCGCCGACTACGACCCACGTGCCCGTGGCTGGTACAAGGCCGCCAACAGCGCACAGCAAACCATCGTCACCGAACCGTACATCGCCGCCTCGTCGGGCAAGCTGGTGATCACCGTCGCCACGCCGGTACAGCGCCAGGGGCAGATGATTGGCGTGGCCGGTGCGGACATTGACCTGTCCAGCGTCAGCGCCATCATCAACTCGCTGAACTTCGGCGGCCACGGCCACGCGTTCATCGTCAGCGCCGACGGCAAGATCCTGATCCACCCCGACAGCAAGCGCGTGCTCAAGACCCTGGCCGAGGCCTACCCCAACGGCGCGCCGCAAATCAGCCCGGGCGTGAAGGAAGTCGACCTCGACGGCAAGACCCAATTCATCTCCTTCACCCGCGTCAACGGCGTGCCGGGCGCCGACTGGTACGTGGCGCTGGTGCTCGACAAGGACACCGCGCTGGCGATGCTCAGTGAGTTCCGTACGTCGGCGCTGATCGCCATGGTCATCGCGGTGGTGTTCATCATCGCCCTGCTGGGCATGTTGATCCGCGTGCTGATGCAACCGTTGCTGACCATGGGCCGCGCCATGCATGACATCGCCGAAGGCGAAGGCGACCTGACCCGGCGCCTGGTCATTCACGGCCATGACGAATTCGGCGCACTGGGCACGTCGTTCAACCGTTTTGTCGAACGCATTCACACCTCGATCCGCGAAGTGGCCTCGGCCACCGGCCAGGTCAACGAAGTCGCCTTGCGCGTGGTCAGTGCGTCCAACTCGTCGATGTTCAACTCCGACCAGCAGGCGTCGCGCACCAGCAGCGTGGCCGCGGCCATCAACCAGCTTGGCGCCGCCGCCCAGGAAATCGCCCAGAACGCCGCCCTCGCCTCGCAACATTCCAGCGAGGCCCGCAACCTGGCCGAAGACGGCCAGCAAGTCGTGGATAAAACCATCGCGGCCATGCAGCAGTTGTCGGCCAAGATCAGCGATTCGTGCGGCAACATCGAAACGCTGAACAGCAACACAGTGAACATCGGCCAGATCCTCGAGGTGATCACCAGCATTTCCCAGCAGACCAACCTGCTCGCCCTCAACGCCGCCATCGAGGCGGCCCGGGCCGGTGAAGCCGGGCGCGGCTTCGCGGTGGTAGCCGATGAAGTGCGCAACCTGGCGCACCGCACCCAGGACTCGGCGCAGCAAGTGCAGAAGATGATCGAAGAGCTGCAAGTCGGCGCACGGGAAGCGGTGCTGACCATGACCGATAGCCAGCGCCAGAGCGAAAGCAGCGTCGGCATCGCCAACCAGGCCGGCGAGCGACTGGGCAGCGTGACCCAGCGTATCGGTGAAATCGACGGCATGAACCAATCCGTGGCCACCGCCACTGAAGAACAGACCGCCGTGGTGGAGTCGATCAACGTCGACATCACCGAGATCAACACGCTGAACCAGGAAGGCGTGGAAAACCTGCAAGCCACCTTGCGGGCCTGTTCCGACCTTGAGCAGCAGGCGGCGCGGTTGAAGCAGTTGGTGGGTAGTTTCCGGATCTAGCGCTTTCAAGGGCCCCATCGCGAGCAAGCTCGCTCCCACAATTGACCGCGTTCGAAGTCATCAATGTGGGAGCGAGCTTGCTCGCGATAGCGGCGTCAGCTAGATCGAAAGAATCAGAACCTGGACCCAGGCCTGTTCAAAAACTCTACTTCCTCAACCGTGGACTCACGCCCCAACACCGCATTGCGATGGGGGAACCGTCCAAACCGGGCAATGATCTTCTGGTGCCGCTCGGCATAATCCAGGTTGTCTTCAAACACCGCCCGTTCCGCCTCCCGTTGCTCTCGCACCAGGTCGATAAACCGCGACACGGCCTCGTTCTGCACCGCCAGGTTTTCGCAGTGTTCGAGTACCAGGTAGATGAAGACGCGCTGGATCGGTTTGAGTTGCCGGTCGAAACCCGCCGCCATGCCTTGAGCCACCAGTGCTTGGGCACGCAGGTCACCGGAAAAAGCCTCGGGGGTGTCGCGAAAGATCATCCGCGGGAGTTGATCGAGCAGTAGCACCAGGGCCAGCCAACCTTCCGGGCGTTGCGCCCAATCGGTCAATCCGCCGGCCAGTGCCTGCTCGACCCGATCGCCGAAGCGCTCTTGCGCCTGGCGATCATGGCCTTTGCCGAACCACAGCTTGCCCCTGTCAGCCGATATTTCGTCCGGTGTCTTGGCTGCACCAAACCACCAATCGAGCAACGGCTGCCAGGGCTCGGCCATGCTTTACTCCTTGTGGTAAGCCGTGGCGCGAGCCACTTCTTCCTTCGAACCGAGGAACACGGCCACGCGCTGGTGCAGACCTTCAGGCTTGATATCGAGGATGCGCTGGTGACCGTCGGTGGAAGCGCCGCCCGCCTGTTCCACCAGGAACGACATCGGGTTGGCTTCGTACATCAGGCGCAGCTTGCCCGGCTTGGACGGCTCGCGGCTGTCGCGCGGGTACATGAACAAGCCGCCACGGGTCAGGATCCGGTGCACGTCGGCAACCATCGCGGCGACCCAGCGCATGTTGTAGTTCTTCTTCAGCGGGCCTTCTTCGCCTGCCAGCAATTCTTCGACGTAGCGTTTCACCGGGGCTTCCCAGTGACGCTGGTTGGACATGTTGATGGCGAATTCCTGGGTGGTTTCAGGAATGGTGATGTCTTCGTGGGTCAGTACGAAGCTGCCCATCTCACGGTCCAGGGTGAAGCCCTTGACGCCGTCACCCAGGGTCAGCACCAGCATGGTCTGGGGGCCGTAGATGGCATAACCGGCGGCGACCTGCTCGGTGCCCGGCTGCAGGAAGGCCTTTTCATTCAGGGCTTCGTTCTGGCTCAGGTACTCGTTCGGGCAACGCAGTACCGAGAAGATGGTGCCGACCGGCGCGTTGATGTCGATGTTCGACGAACCGTCCAGTGGGTCGAACACCAGCAGGTAGGCACCCTTGGGATACTTGCCCGGGATCTGGTAGGCATTGTCCATTTCCTCGGACGCCATGCCGGCCAGGTGACCACCCCATTCGTTGGCTTCGAGCAGGATTTCGTTGGACAGCACGTCGAGCTTCTTCTGCACTTCACCCTGCACGTTTTCGGTGCCCATGCTGCCCAGGACACCACCCAACGCGCCTTTGGAGACGGCGTGGCTGATTTCCTTGCACGCACGCGCCACCACTTCGATCAAAAAGCGCAGATCGGCAGGGGTATTGTTGCTGCGGGTCTGCTCAATCAAATAGCGACTCAAGGTAACGCGGGACATGGACGGCTCCGAAGAATAGGGGGCGGAAAAACCAGCGCAGTTTAGCGCGAGTCGGGACTTAATTCCTCCTATGAGACGGGATATGGAGGATTGAGTTCACGGGGTGGCGGCTCGCTTGGATATTTCTGTCGATTGAGAGGACGCCATCGCGAGCAAGCTCGCTCCCACAGTTGACCGAGTTGTTTCGACGAACGCGGTCTATTGTGGGAGCGAGCTTGCTCGCGATGAACGCACCTCAGCTCTTGACCGGCGGTTTGCGAAGCAGGCTGAACGCCATCGCCGCGAGGAACAGCACGCTCAGCAGCAACACCGCCCACAAGCCGATTTTCTTCCAGTTGGTATCCACCGTCGCAGGCGCGGTTGCGGTTGCAGGGGTCGCAGTTGGCGTCGACGTGGCCGCGCCGTTCACCGTCGCCGTCCCCAGCGTCGCCAGGCGCGACGGTTTGTAATCAGGCACCAGCGTGCTCAATGGCAAGCTGGCCGCTTTGACTGTCGCGCTGCCCAGCGCCAGGCGGTAAGGCCCTTCGCCCCGCGCCAGGAACACCACCTGGGTCGGGCGCACGGCAAAGCGCAGGGCCGGGGCTTCGGTTCCCAGGCCGCCGCCACGCTCGTCCACGGTCAGTTTCAATTGCTGCACGGTCTGGCCGGACAGTTGCAATTGGTTTTGCAGCACATCCTGGCCGTTCTGGGTCAGGCGATAGAGCAAGCCACTGCCCAGTGGCTGCCACGGATGGCTGCTTTCACGGCGACCGGCCAGGGTCACCGGCGCCAGGCTGTTGGCCTGGCTCAGTTCGACCTGCACTTGTTCGATGTTCAGCCCCATGGGCAACTGCCAGGTGTACTCACCGGCCTTCGTCGTGCTGCCGGCCAACGGTTGCGACCAGACCAGCGGCAACGGCAGGCTTTCGCGGCTGGCGCTGTGCAGCTGGGCCGAGGTCAGCACCGGCGCGGAGGACGGCGAATCCCACAGCAACCGCAGATAGCGCGCCGGTTGCCCCGGCAGGTTCACTTCATGCTGCTCGACCCGCTCATCGGCAAAGGTCAAGCGCGCCACCTGGCCTTCACCCCAGGATTGCCAGTGCTGCAAGTCGTCACTGGCTTCGATGGTGAACCGCTGGAAGCCGTCGCGCTCGCTGGTCCAGTCGAGGACCAACTGCTGCAACGGTGCCTTGATCGCGCTGGCATCCAGCAACCAACCGCGCAGTTCCTCCTCCCCCGCTTCGAGCCGACTCGATGGCTGGACTTCCACCAGCGTGCCATTGGCGTTCGACTGCACACGTACGCTGGGCGCGCGCTCGCTGTCGTCGGCGGCGTTGTATAGCGGGAACCACTTCACATCGGTGAGGGTGCGGTTTTCCCGGCTCTGGGCCGACTCGCGCACCAAGGCGTAGGCCTGGGCCTGGCCGGCGGCGTTGAAGACGCGCAGGTCGCTCAGGTCGGTCTGCCGCGCCTGCAACTGCACGTCCAGTGGCAACGGCAGGCGATACCACGGCCCTTCGCCGCTCAGGGCCAACGGCACTTGATGGGCGAAATCCGCCGCTTGCTCCTGGGCCGTAGCCGACAACGCCACCCACAATCCGACCACGCCCAGCCCGATCCGATTCAACTTGCGACTCAAGATGACACTCCCTCACTGACAGGCATAGGCGGCTCATCCTGGGCGACCGTCTCCGGGCGCTTGGGCGGCAGCGGCGCAAAGTAGCCCACCACCAATAGCAATACACCCACGCCGATGAACGACACGATCCGCGCCAGACCGCCACGGTTACTCAATTCGACAAAGAACAGCTTCGCCACGACCACGGCGATCAACGCCGCACCGATCAGCCACACTTCACGGCGATGGCGCAGATGCCCACCGATCATCAGGCCCAGGGCGATCAAGGTCCAGACAATGGACAACCCGGCCTGCACGAACATCGATTCGAGCAGCGCGTCCAACTCGTATGGCACCCCCATCCACTGGTGGGCCGTGCGCATCACCAGGGCGGTGAAGAACGCGAACAGCGACACACCGGCGATCAACTGGGCGATGTGCCCGACGCGATTCCAGCCGTTCGTCGATTGCTCCACGGCGTTGCGAGCCCACACATAGATACCGAACAAGGCGAACAGCAGGCCCAGCTCCAAGGGATTGAGCAACGGCACATAAGGCAGTGGCTCTGAGTTGCCATCACTGAAGGTGTTGGTCAGCCAGAACCAACCGAGCATCAACAGCGCCATGGGCGCCGCCGCATAGACACGATATTCCCGTGGTTGTGCCGAAACCGGCCATGGCAAGGTACGCGGCGTGGCCATCAGCACCAGATACAGACCTGGCAGGATCGCCCAGGCCAGCCAGCGCCAAGCGTTGTACTGCTCGGACAGCAACAGCAGGCCGTAACGCAATTCCAGCATCAACACCGCCATCAGCAACCAGCAACCGAGTACGTGGGCCGTACTGCGCGCCCGGGCCGGCAGCACCGGCGCCAGGCGCTTGAGCGAGAGGAAATGCACGGCAAATACCGCCAGCCAGGCCAGCCAGCCAAAGTCCGCCGCCGGGTGGTAGCGGCTATCCCACGCTGCGACAAGCACACAGCCCGCCGCCGGGATCAACAGGGTGCACAGCAACCCCAGTGCCGGCCATTTCAACCGCAGCGACAAAACGCTCCACACCGCCACGCTGATGGCCGCGACCAACAACAGCATGCTGCCTTGCAGGTTCGCCGGGGCAAAACGCAGCACTTCGCTGACCCACGCCAGCGCCCACCAACCCGCGCCCCAGATCAGCAACAGCTCGGACAGGCGCTGCAAGCTCAAGGCGTCCAGTTCCTGCGCCGCGTGCGCCCGCTGCAGACGCCATGCGCCCACCAGCGCTGCCAGCCCCAGGACCAGCGGCGTCCAGAACCCGCTGTGGGCCAGGGGTCGCAGGTCCTCGGCATTGAGCGGCCCCAACAGTGCCGGCCCCGCCATCAGGAACGACGCGCCGCCGAGCAGTTGCAACAGCAGACCGAAGACAAAGCTCACGCGCTGTTTCAGGTACAGGCTCAGCCAGATGATCAACAGCCCGCTGGCCGCCCACACCCCGCTCGCGGTTTGCCAGGGCAGGACGAACAGCACCGCGAGGTTGATCAGCACCAGCCCCGCCAGCAGTACCACCGACAAGCCGCGCAGCAACCGGACATCGTTGCGCACCATGTCGTCGCGCGCCGCCAGCAACATGCCGCCGATCAACGCCAGACCGATCAGAGAAGCACTGAGCAAACCGCTCCAGCCCGCGCTGAACACCGCCGCCGAATCGCCCTCGGCGCCTTGCAAGCGCAACAGGAACAGTGCGCCGCCGAGCAATTGCACCGCGAACGCGGTGAACAGGAAACTGCGCGATTGCAGGCGCAGGCCGACAAACAACGTCGCCAATCCGGCCAGGGCCCAGGCGATGGCCGTGCCGTGGGTGAAGAAGAACAACGGTGCCAGCAGATAGAGGAAACTCAAGCCCAGCACCGCCAGCACCGGCAGGCCTTGGCGCTCCCAAGCCGCCGTGTGTTCAGGGGCGGCCTTGCGCAGTTGGTAGAACGTGAACAGCAAAGCGCCGCCGAGCATCAACGCCCCCAACGGTGAGCCGTCGAGCAGGCTGCTTTCGCCAGATCGCAATTCGCTGAGGAAGGCCAGCGCCGAACCCAATTGCAGCAGCAAAGCAAAGGCTCGTGCGAAAGGTCGTTGCTGACGCAGGCCCAGCCAGAAAATCCCCGCGCCCTCCACGGCCCAGGCCGCGGCGGTCCAACGGGCGTCGAGCCCCAACGGGATTGCCAGGCTGGAAAAAATCACCCCCAGGGCCAGGCAGGTTTCCGCCAACAACAAGGCGCGGCCGCCCATCAATAGCCGCGCCAGGCCCATGTAGATCATGCCCAGGGCCAGGGCGCTGAAGGCAGCGGCGAACTCCAGGTGCTGCACCAACGCGAACTGCAAGCCGAAGCCCACCAGCGGCGGGGCGAACAGCATCGTGCCGTCCACGTAATCGCCCTTGCGCGCCGACCAGCGCAACAACGCGTCGCGGCTGCCCTCTTCGGGGGCGTCGTTCATTTCCAGCAGCTTGCGGCGGGTGAACAGCAAGCCGATCGCCAGGTAGATGAGGAAGAACAGGATCAGGAACGGCTCGGTGCTCCAGAGCAGTTCTGGCGTGTAGGAACGCAGGCCCCAGGCGAAACCGATGCCGAAGGTGCCGACAAAACCGATCAGGTTGAGCAGGCGCCAGGCCTTGAACCAGGCTATCGCGAGAATGCCGGCATTGAGCAGGATGAAATAGCTGAACAGCGCGACGTGGTTGCCGCTGCCGGTAGAAGTCAGGATCGGCGCGGCGAACCCGCCCAGTGCCGCCGCCGCAGCCAGGCCCAGGGCATTCTGGGTAACCGCCAGGATCGCCGAAAACACCGTCACCGCCACCAGCAAGCCCAGGGCCGCCTTGGAATCGAGCAACGGATGCAAGCGCATGGCGGCGAACACCGTCAGGTACAACACGGCGATCCCGGTGCCCTGGAGCATCAGCGCATAACTGTTGTTGCGCTGGCGCAACCACCAGCCCAGGCCCAACAGGCCCAACGCACTGGCCGCGACGCCGGCGTAACGCAATTCGATCGGCACCACCATGCCTTCGGTGGCATAGCGCAGCAGAAACGCCAGGCCGAGGAACAACAACACCACACCGACCCGCAGCACCGTATTGCCGCCGAACAACCAGTTGCGCGCACCGATGATGGCGCGGTCGAACAGATTCGGACCACGTGGGGCCGCCGGCTCCGCAATCATTGGCTCCAGAGGCAGAGGAGCAAAATCGCGCTCGGCACGCCGACTGGATGTCTCTGGCGCGGGCTTCCAAATGTCATCGGGCAACGGCTGGCTGGCCTGGGTGGCCATCGCGGGAGCGGGTTCGAGGTCTGACGGAAATTCCCAGACGAGCTCCGGTTCGATGCGCGTTGCGGGCTTCGCGGCCTGGGGCACGACAACCTCGGGTGCGGGGGCCGGATCACTCGGTTCGGCCACCTTGCCGCGTTCGAGTACCGCCAGGCGGCCCTCCAACGTGAGCAAGCTCTGCTGGGCCTCTTGCAACAAGATCTGTTGCTTGGCCGCCTGGACACCCAGGCGCCCCAATCGAAACGCCTGGGCGATGCCAAGTCCCACCAGTGCGCCTATCAGCGCATCGGCGAACGACTCGTCCACCACCCAGCCGAGTGCCAGGCCCAACAACGTCAAGATCCATTGCATGGTTGATATCCCTAAGCGGCCCGTTGCGGGCATGACCGGGGTGATGCGATGCCTGGATCAGTCTAGTGGAACCCCAAACCCACATTGGAATGTTGGCGCTGCCAATTGCTGAGTCCGGCCACAAAGCCCGGCGAAACTGGCGCCTAGTATATCGACGAAGCCCAACCGCCGTTGGGCTTCGCTCACATTTCTTGCAGCAAATGCTACTCCAGGGCTTTCCAGATGTCGGTGGCGTATTCACGGATGGTCCGGTCCGAGGAGAACCAGCCCATGCGCGCGGTGTTGAGCACCGCCGAACGCCACCACTGCTTGTCGTCGTGCCAACGCTCTTCGACCCGGGCCTGGGCGCTCCAGTACGAGTCGAAGTCGGCACAGACCAGGAAGCGGTCATAGTCAACCAGCGAGTCGACAAGCCCGGCGTAGCGCATCGGATCATCCGGCGAGAACACCCCGCCGCGAATCGCCTGCAACACATCATTCAGGCGATGGGAGGCGGCGATGTCCGGCGCAGCGCTGAACTCACCGTTTTGCTTGCGCGCTTCCACTTGCTCAGCCGTCAGGCCGAAAATGAACATGTGCTCGCCACCGACGCGCTCATGCATCTCCACGTTGGCGCCATCCATGGTACCGATGGTCAGCGCGCCGTTGAGGCCGAACTTCATGTTGCTGGTGCCCGACGCTTCGAAGCCGGCCGTGGAAATCTGCTCCGACAGGTCCGCCGCCGGAATGATGCTTTCGGCCAGGCTGACGTTGTAGTTGGGCAGGAACACTACTTTGAGCAAACCGCGCACGGTCGGATCGTTGTTCACCACTCGGGCGATGTCGTTGGTCAGCTTGATGATCAGCTTGGCCTGGTGATAACTGGCGGCGGCCTTGCCGGCGAAGATCTTCACCCGCGGCACCCAATCCACTTCCGGCTCGGCACGGATCGCCTGGTACAGCGCCACGGTGTGCATCAGGTTGAGCAACTGGCGCTTGTATTCGTGGATCCGCTTGACCTGCACGTCGAACATCGCCGCCGGGTTGACGGCAATGCCCAGTCGCTCGTGGATCAGGTAAGCCAGGGCTTTCTTGCTGTGCAGGCGCTGCTCGGCGAACTGTTTGCGGAACGCCGGCTTGTCGGCGAACGGCTCCAGTTCGATCAGGCGCTCCTCGGGGTTGTCCAGCACGCTCGGGCCGAGGGCGTCGACCATCATCGAGGTCAATTCGGCGTTGGCCTGGAACAACCAGCGGCGGAAGGTGATGCCGTTGGTCTTGTTGTTGATCCGATCCGGATAGAGCTTGTGCAGCTCGGAGAACACCGTGCTGCGCATCAGTTGCGTGTGCAACCCGGACACGCCGTTGACGCTGTGGGAACCGAGGAATGCCAGGTTGCCCATGCGCACCCGGCGACCGTTGTCCTCTTCGATCAGCGAAACCGAGCGCAGCACGTCGAAATCGTGCACGCCTTTGGCCCGCAGCGAATCGATGTGCTGGGCGTTGATCAGGTAGATGATCTGCATGTGCCGGGGCAACATGCGCTCCATCAGCCCCACCGGCCAGGTCTCCAGGGCTTCGGGCAGCAGTGTGTGGTTGGTGTAGGACAGCGTGTCCTGGGTGATCTGCCAGGCCGCATCCCAGGCCACGTCATAGACATCCACCAATTGCCGCATCAGCTCGGCCACGGCGATGGACGGGTGCGTGTCGTTGAGCTGGATCGCCGCATGGTCGCCCAGGGTCAGCACCGAGGTGTGCATGTTGCGATGGCGCCGCAGCAAGTCCTGCAACGAGGCGGCGACAAAGAAATATTCCTGGCGCAGGCGCAATTCCTGGCCGGCTTCGGTGCTGTCGGCCGGATAGAGGACGCGGGAAATACTTTCGGCCCGAGCCACTTCCGCCACCGCGCCCAAGTGGTCGCCGGCGTTGAAGCGCTCCAGGTGCAAGTCTTCCACGGCCCGGGCGCGCCACAGACGCAGGGTGTTGACGCTGGCACCGCGCCAACCCACCACCGGCGTGTCGTAGGCGATGGCCCGCACGGTTTCGGCCGGGGACCAGACTTGCCGGGTCTTGCCGGCCTCATCGGTCACGGTCTCGACGCTGCCGCCAAAACCGATCGGGTAGACCACCTCCGGCCGCTCGAACTCCCACGGGTTGCCGAAATCCAGCCAATGCTCGGTCTGCTCCTGCTGCCAGCCATCGACAATCGCCTGGCGGAACAGGCCGTGCTCATAACGAATGCCGTAGCCATGGCCAGCGATGCCCAGTGTGGACATGCTTTCCATGAAACATGCCGCCAAGCGGCCAAGACCACCGTTGCCCAGCGCCGCATCGGGTTCGAGCAAACGGATGCGCTCCAGGTCCACGCCCAGCTCGGTCAGGGCCTCACGCGCGGTGTCCAGCAGGCCAAGGTTGCTCAGGCTGTCGTAGAGCAAGCGGCCGATGAGGAATTCCAGGGAGAGGTAATAGACGCGCTTCTGGCCCTTGCGGTAGATCTGCCGCGTGTGGTCCATCCAGTGTTCGACCATGTGGTCGCGGGCGGCCAGGGCAATGGCTTCGAACCAATCGTGATCAAACGCATGATCCGGGTCCTTGCCGACGGCGTAAGTGAGTTTGGTCAACACGGCGTCGCGAAATGCCGCAACTTCAGCTTCGCGAACAAGTGGTTCTTGAGTCATTGATGAGACCTCGAACGAGCATGGAATTGTCTGAGCCTAGTCGGTCTGACAGACGGTACAGGCTCTTGGTTCGGTGGATTCCCCCGAGTGTCGGAGAATCGTCGCCAGAGAGTTGCCGGATGGGCAAATGAATGCAGGGGCCGTGCCGGTCCTCGAGCGTTTTAGCGCAGATGAAAAAAAAACCGGCAGATGGTCGTTCAAAATTTCACCAGTCCCGGTATGATCGCGCGCCCTGATGCATGCTGGTAAACCGTGATGATGAAGCCCAACCTGATCGCCGCCGCGGAGATCGACCGACTCGATACCTGGGCCAAGTACTCCGCCCCGATGTGCGGTTCCTGCGTATCGAGCTGCTGCACGCTGCCGGTGGAGGCCAAGATCAAGGACCTGATCCGCATCGGCATCGTCGATGAGTTCGAACTGGGCGACCCGCCGAAGAACATCGCCAAGCGCCTGCAAAAGGAAGGGATCGTCGAGCGCTACAACCAGAAGTCGGAAATTTTCACGCTCCAGCGCATGAGCAACAACGATTGCCTTTATCTGGACCGCAAGAGCCGGTTGTGCACCATTTACGAGAAGCGCCCGGACACCTGCCGCAACCATCCGCGGATTGGGCCACGGCCGGGGTATTGTGCCTACAAGCCCAAGGAAGTGGAGCGCGAGCGGAATCCGCGGACGTTGGACAAATTCTGATCGACTGCGGGTTCAGCGGTGCCTGAGCCGACGCCATCGCGAGCAAGCTCGCTCCCACAGGGGATTCCTGTCGGACACAACATCTGTACCCACTGCAAATCCACTGTGGGAGCGAGCTTGCTCGCGATAGGGCCCTGACAGGCGCTACATCACTTCCAGGCATAAAAAACGCCCCTGATCTCACAATCAGGGGCGTTTTTTTTCAGCCGCTAACTAAGTCGAAACTCAGTTGCCGCTTTTCTTGGCAGCGCGGGTACGCTCGCTTTCGCCAAGGATTTTCTTACGCAGGCGAATCGACTTAGGCGTCACTTCGCACAATTCGTCTTCCTGTACGAACTCCAGCGCTTGCTCCAGGGTGAACTTGACCGGCGGAACCAGGGCGATGGTTTCGTCCTTGCCCGAAGCACGCATGTTGTCGAGCTTCTTGCCTTTGGTCGGGTTCACGCCCAGGTCGTTGTCGCGGCTGTTCAGGCCGACGATTTGACCTTCGTAGATATCCTGGCCGTGCTCGACGAACAGCTTGCCGCGCGCTTGCAGGGTTTCCAGCGAGTAGGTCAGGGCCTTGCCGGTCGCAACCGATACCAGCACGCCGTTCTGACGGCCGGACATGTCGCCGGACTTCATCACGTCGTAACGATCGAAGATCGAGGTCAGGATGCCGCCACCGGAGGTCAGGGTCAGGAACTCGTTACGGAAACCGATCAGGCCACGGGCCGGGATGTTGTACTCAAGGCGCACACGGCCCTTGCCATCCGGAACCATGTTGGTCAGGTCGCCTTTACGCAGGCCCATTTGCTCCATGATCGCGCCCTGGGATTCTTCCGGCAGGTCGATGGTCACGTTTTCGTACGGTTCGTGCTTGACGCCATCAACCATGCGGATGATCACTTCAGGACGACCCACGCCCATTTCGAAGCCTTCGCGACGCATGGTTTCGATCAGTACCGAGAGGTGCAGCTCACCACGGCCGGACACTTTGAACTTGTCGGCCGAGTCGCCTTCTTCAACGCGCAGGGCAACGTTGTAGAGCAGCTCTTTGTCCAGGCGTTCCTTGATGTTACGGCTGGTCACGAACTTGCCTTCTTTACCGCAGAATGGCGAGTCGTTGACCTGGAAGGTCATGGAAACGGTTGGCTCGTCGACGGTCAACGGCTTCATCGCTTCGACGTTCAGTGGGTCGCACAGGGTGTCGGAGATGAACAGTTGCTCGAAGCCGCTGATGCAGACGATGTCGCCGGCCGCAGCTTCTTCAACGTCGATGCGGTGCAGGCCGTGGTGACCCATCAGCTTGAGGATACGACCGTTGCGCTTCTTGCCGTCGGCGTCGATGGCAACCACCGGGGTGTTCGGCTTGATGCGACCACGGGCGATACGGCCAACACCGATCACACCCAGGAAGCTGTTGTAGTCCAGTGCCGAGATCTGCATCTGGAACGGACCGTCACGGTCGACTTTCGGCGCTGGTACGTCGTCGACGATCGACTGGTACAGCGGGGTCATGTCTTCAGCCATGGCAGTGTGGTCCAGACCGGCAATGCCGTTCAGGGCCGAGGCGTAGACGACTTTGAAGTCCAGCTGTTCTTCGGTGGCACCCAGGTTGTCGAACAGGTCGAAGATCTGGTCCAGAACCCAGTCCGGACGCGCGCCTGGACGGTCAACCTTGTTGATGACCACGATCGGACGCAGGCCGGCTTCGAACGCCTTCTTGGTCACGAAACGGGTTTGCGGCATAGGGCCGTCTTGAGCGTCAACCAGCAGCAGCACGGAGTCGACCATCGACATCACGCGCTCTACTTCACCACCGAAGTCGGCGTGGCCCGGGGTGTCCACGATGTTGATGTGGTAGCCGTTCCAGTTGATGGCGGTGTTTTTCGCCAGGATGGTAATACCGCGCTCTTTTTCCTGGTCGTTGGAGTCCATCACGCGCTCGTCGTTGAGCTCGTTGCGCTCCAGGGTGCCGGATTGACGCAAGAGTTTGTCTACCAGGGTGGTCTTACCATGGTCAACGTGAGCAATGATGGCGATGTTGCGTAGATTTTCGATCACTTGTGTATCTCGATCAGAGGATTCGGTGTGCTGACAGGTCGTGGCAGCGATTTACGTTGAGTCCGACAAAGCCGTTACAGCCTGTCGGCGGCGTCGGGGGGCCGGTGACGCAGGCCACAGGCAAACAGCCCCGGGCACTTAGCTCGGTCGATAAACGCGCACATTGGCATGCCCCTCACTGAGCAAATGGTGGGCATGCAGGCGACTCATCACGCCTTTGTCGCAATACAGCAGGTACTGGCGAGTAGGGTCCAGTTCCTTGAAACGCGCGTTCACGGCATAGAACGGCATCGTTTTTACCTCGATGCCGGCGACACTCAGCGGGTCGTCTTCAGCGTCATCCGGGTGGCGGATGTCGATGATGATCTGACCGGCCAGCGCTTCGCCGACTTCTTCAATCTTGATGTCCTGGCCCAATTCGTCGATGACGCGATCGATCGGCACCAGCCTGGCGTTTTCGAGCGCTCGCTCGAGTACCGCCATGTCGAATTCTTTCTCTTCGTGCTCCACCCGCCCGCGCTTGGCCGCCGTCTTCGGATTGACCGAGATGACGCCGCAGTATTCCGGCATGTGCCGGGCAAACTCGGCGGTGCCGATTTCGTTGGCCTGGTCGATGATGTCCTGCTTGTGGCTGGCGATCAGTGGACGCAAGACCAGCTTCTCGGTCACGCAGTCGATCACCGACAGGTTCGGCAACGTCTGGCTCGACACCTGGGAGATCGCCTCGCCGGTCACCAGCGCATCGATTTGCAGGCGGTCGGCAATTCGTGAAGCGGCGCGCAACATCATACGCTTCAAAATGACGCCCATATGACTGTTATCGACTTTGCCGAGAATCTCGCCCAGGACTTCCTCGAACGGCACACTCACAAATAACACGCGTTGAGAGCTGCCGTACTTCTTCCAGATGAAGTGCGCCACTTCCATCACGCCCAATTCATGGGCACGCCCGCCGAGGTTGAAGAAGCAGAAATGGCTCATCAACCCGCGACGCATGATCTGGTAGGCGGCCACCGTGGAGTCGAAGCCACCGGACATCAGCACCAGGGTCTGCTCCAGCGAACCCAGCGGATAACCGCCGATGCTGTTGTGCTGGCTGTGGATCACGAACAACCGCTGGTCGCGAATTTCGATGCGCACTTCGATTTCCGGGTCTTTCAACGAAATACCGGCCGCGCTGCATTGCCGGCGCAACTGGCTGCCGACGAACTTCTCCACATCCATCGAGCTGAACGCGTGCTTGCCGGCACGCTTGCAACGCACCGAAAAGATCTTGCCGGCCAGTGCGTCACCATAATGAAGCATGCACTTGGCAAGGATGTCGTCGAAATCCCCCAGCGGGTATTCATCGACTTGCAAAAAATGCGCGATGCCCGGCATGCAACTCAGGCGCTCGGTCATTTCCTTCAGGAGCTTGGGTTCGCTGACACGGGTTTCCAGTTCGAGGTTGTCCCACACGCCATTCACCACCACGGCCGGATCCAGGTCTCGGAGCACGGCACGGATGTTCTTGGCCAACTGGCGGATGAAACGCATCCGTACCGGGCGGCTCTTGATGGTGATCTCGGGGAAGACTTTTACGATTAGTTTCATGAAAACAGCGCGCGAACGGCCAGCCGAAAAAGGGGGGCGCGGATTATAGCGGAAATTGCTCAAGGTTTAACCAGTTAATGTGCAGATGGTTTTACGCGCACCAAAACAGGTCATTATCGATTGGCGACGCCACATTGCAGTGCGTTATTGTCGGACAATCTTTGATTTACGCCTTTAAAAGCGTGTATTTGGTGCAAAAAACCCATGCTGGGGCACTGGCATGCAATTTGCTCCCTTGTGAGGCAGGTTGCCTTGGCAGAGTATTCGCGCCGGCATCACCCATATCTAAGGGCACTCCACTACCCGCCCGAAGCCACCCGGAGGACATATGTCGAAGTCGGTTCAACTCATCAAAGATCATGACGTCAAGTGGATTGATCTGCGCTTCACTGACACCAAAGGTACTCAACATCACGTGACCATGCCGGCCCGTGATGCGCTGGACGACGAATTCTTTGAAATCGGGAAAATGTTCGACGGCTCCTCCATCTCTGGCTGGAAAGGCATCGAAGCCTCCGACATGATCCTGATGCCGGACGACGAAACCGCCGTCCTGGACCCGTTCACCGAAGAGCCGACCCTGATCCTGGTCTGCGACATCATCGAACCTTCGACCATGCAAGGCTATGACCGCGACCCACGCGCCATCGCCCACCGCGCCGAGGAATACCTGAAGTCCACCGGTATCGGCGACACCGCCTTCTTCGGTCCTGAGCCTGAGTTCTTCATCTTCGACTCGGTCAAGTTCAAGTCCGACATCTCCGGCTCCATGTTCAAGATCTTCTCCGAACAAGGCTCGTGGATGTCCGACCAGGACGTGGAAGGCGGTAACAAAGGTCACCGTCCAGGCATCAAAGGCGGTTACTTCCCGGTTCCACCGTTCGACTTCGACCACGAAATCCGTACCTCCATGTGCAACGCACTGGAAGAAATGGGCCAGACCGTCGAAGTTCACCACCACGAAGTGGCGACTGCCGGCCAGAACGAAATCGGCGTGAAATTCAACACGCTGGTCAAGAAGGCTGACGAAGTACAGACCCTCAAGTACTGCGTACACAACGTTGCTGACGCTTACGGCCGCACCGCGACCTTCATGCCGAAGCCTCTGTACGGCGACAACGGTTCGGGCATGCACGTTCACATGTCGATCTCCAAGGACGGCAAGAACACCTTCGCAGGCGAAGGCTATGCCGGTCTGTCGGACACTGCCCTGTACTTCATCGGCGGTATCATCAAGCACGGTAAGGCCCTGAACGGCTTCACCAACCCGTCGACCAACTCCTACAAGCGTCTGGTACCAGGCTTCGAAGCCCCGGTCATGCTGGCCTACTCGGCTCGCAACCGTTCCGCCTCGATCCGTATTCCTTACGTGAACAGCCCTAAAGCCCGCCGTATCGAAGCACGCTTCCCGGATCCGGCTGCCAACCCGTACCTGGCCTTCGCTGCACTGATGATGGCCGGCCTGGACGGTATCCAGAACAAGATCCACCCTGGCGATGCCGCTGACAAAAACCTGTATGACCTGCCGCCTGAAGAGGCCAAGGAAATCCCACAGGTGTGTGGCAGCTTGAAAGAAGCCCTGGAAGAGCTGGACAAGGGCCGTGCATTCCTGACCAAAGGCGGCGTATTCAGCGATGACTTCATCGACGCTTACATCGCACTGAAAAGCGAAGAAGAAATCAAGGTTCGCACCTTCGTACACCCACTGGAATATGAGCTGTACTACAGCTGCTGATCCGGTAGCGCCGCCACGCACGGCGTGAAATAAAGAAAGGCCTCCCTCGGGAGGCCTTTTTTATGGGCGCAGGTTACGTGCATGATGCCCCGTAGCCCCCCCATAGAAGACGAGACTGCCCATGACTTTGCGCTTCAAGCTCTGCCTTGCCCTGTCTGCCGCGCTGCTGGCCTCCACCGCCGCAGCCGCCTCGACCTCGACTCCCGCCCCCGAGGCCCTGACCCCGTTGCTTAACGCCATTGGCGAACGCCTGGCCATCGCCGATCAAGTGGCGCTGAGTAAATGGGACAGTGGCAAACCCGTAGAGGACCGTCAGCGCGAGCGTGAAGTCATCGCCGCCGCCGTTGCCCAGGCACCGGCCTACAAACTGAGCAGCGAAACCGTGGAAGCGTTTTTTGCCGCCCAGATAGAAGCCAACAAAATGGTGCAGTACATCAACTTGTCCGACTGGGCCCTGGACGGCAAGGCCCCGGACCTCCCGCGTCCGGACCTGGTGGGGCAGATCCGCCCGCAGCTCGACCGCCTGCAGAAACGCCTGTTGCAACAACTGGCCGACTTTGCCCCCTACCGCACCGACCCGCAGTGCCCGCAATGGCTGGCCCGTGCCACCCACCACAACAAGCAGCACCCGGTGCACCGGCTCGCCCTGATCCGAGCAACCGCAGAGCTGTGTATCTCCACAAAAGCCTAAGCCCCCCCTGTGGGAGCGAGCTTGCTCGCGATGAGGCCAGCACATTCAACACCTCAGTGCCTGACACTCCGCCATCGCGAGCAAGCTCGCTCCCACAAGGTAGGTCATGGCCCAACACACAACAACTTGGGCCAACCCTCCCCCCTGACCTATGCTGCAACCCAACACTTCTAGTTTTCGGTCGATTTTATGGGGCGCGGTTTTTCAATCATCCTGTTGTCGCTGCTGGCACTGCCCGCCGCCGCGCAGATCTACAAGTACATCGACGCCGAGGGCAATACCGCCTACAGCAACCAGCCGCCCCAAGGCGTCCCGGCCCAGACGGTGGAGTTGCCACCGCTCAACAGCATCGAACGCCAGTCTCCGGCCAGCCCGGGCACACCGACGCCCCCCATCAACAGCGAAAAGCAGGGCGATGCCTACGAAACCCTGGAACTGACCGACATCCCCACCGACGAGGCCCTGCGCGCCAACAACGGCACCTTCACCGTTGGCGTACACGCTCAACCGCGCCTGCGCAGCCCGCATCTGTTCCGGTTGCTGCTGGACGGGCAGCCCTACGGCCAAGCGAGCAACGTGCCGCGCCTGCAATTGGTGAATATCGACCGGGGCGAACACAGCCTGGCGGTTCAAGTCATCGACGGCGACAACCTCGTGCAGCAAAGCGAAACCGTCACCTTCACCGTGCAACGGGTGCACCAGCCATGATCCGCTGGCTGCTCGCGCTGGGCCTGGTGCTGACGGCGATGCCCGGCGTGGCGCAGGTCTACACCTACATTGATGCCCAGGGCAATCGCGTGTTCACCGATCAGCCGCGCCCTGGCAACGCAAAGAAAGTCCAACTGCCACCCGGCAACCGGATGCCGGCGCCGCCCACGGGTACAGCCTCGGCGCCCGCGACCGAAGCCAGGCCCGAACCGTTGTTTCATTACGAAATGCTCAGGCTGTTGATTCCCGAGCCGGACGCGACGATACGCAGCACCGCAGGCGAATTGATCGTCAGTGTCACCAGCGAACCGAGCCTGAGAAAAGGCCACCGCTACCGCCTGTTGCTCGACGGCAAACCAACGGGCGCGCCGGGACCGAGCCCGGTATTCGCCTTGAGCGACATCGATCGAGGCACCCATCACCTGGCGGTCGAAATCCTCGACGAGCAGGACCGTATCGTCGAACGCACCGCCAACCAGCCCTTCCACATGCAGCGCATATCCCTTGCGCAGAAGCGCCGCATCAAGCCCTGTGCCATGGCCGATTACGGTCAACGCCCCGAGTGCCCTCTCGCCGAAAAGCCTGAAGAAGAAAAAAGCAGCATCTTGCCGTTTTTTTAACACCACCCAGGCTGTCGCACTATATTGGTGCAATAGCTTGCACGCTACTCAGTCCAAAAACCCATTTTGGTTCGAAAGTACCCGGAAAAGCTGGCAGAACGCCACGCAAGCGACCGAAAAACACCCTTTTGAGGCTCTAAACGCTTCTTTTCGGAGCCTTGGTTTGGTTTTTGCATTTTCCTTGTGACAGCGCATTAATCGCGCGCGCAATTTGGGACCGGTCCCGAGTTGCTACGCTCCAAAAGAGGTCCTGATGACCATTAGCGACGCACTACACCGCTTGCTGCTCGACAACCTCACCACCGCGACCATCCTGCTCGACGCCGAACTGCGTCTGGAGTACATGAACCCGGCGGCGGAGATGCTCCTGGCCGTCAGCGGCCAGCGCAGCCACGGGCAGTTCATCAGCGAGTTGTTTACCGAATCTGCCGAAGCGCTCAATTCCCTGCGCCAAGCGGTGGAGCAGGCTCACCCGTTCACCAAGCGCGAGGCGATGCTCACCGCCCTGACCGGCCAGACCCTGACCGTGGATTATGCGGTCACGCCGATCCTGAACAACGGCGCCACCCTGTTGCTGCTGGAAGTCCACCCGCGTGATCGCCTGCTGCGCATCACCAAGGAAGAGGCGCAGTTGTCCAAGCAGGAAACCAGCAAGATGCTGGTGCGGGGCCTGGCCCACGAGATCAAGAACCCTCTCGGCGGAATACGTGGCGCGGCACAGTTGCTTGCCCGCGAACTGCCGGAAGAAAGCCTCAAGGACTACACCAACGTCATCATCGAGGAAGCCGACCGCCTGCGGAACCTGGTGGACCGCATGCTCGGCTCGAACAAGCTACCGTCCCTGGCGATGTGCAACGTCCATGAAGTGCTGGAGCGCGTCAGCAGCCTGGTGGAGGCGGAAAGCCAGGGTTGCATCACTTTGGTGCGCGACTATGATCCAAGCATTCCCGACGTCTTGATCGACCGCGAGCAGATGATCCAGGCGGTACTGAATATCGTGCGCAACGCGATGCAGGCCATCAGCAGCCAGAACGAACTGCGCCTGGGTCGCATCAGCCTGCGTACCCGCGCCATGCGCCAGTTCACCATCGGCCACGTGCGCCATCGCCTGGTGACCAAGATCGAAATCATCGACAACGGTCCGGGCATCCCTGCCGAACTGCAGGAAACCATCTTTTTTCCCATGGTCAGCGGCCGTCCGGATGGTACCGGGCTGGGCCTGGCCATTACCCAGAACATCATCAGTCAGCATCAGGGCTTGATCGAATGTGAGAGCCACCCCGGCCACACCACTTTCTCGATCTTCCTGCCACTGGAACAAGGAGCCACATCGACATGAGCCGTAGTGAAACCGTGTGGATCGTCGATGACGACCGTTCTATCCGTTGGGTCCTGGAAAAAGCCTTGCAACAAGAAGGCATGACCACCCAGAGCTTCGACAGCGCCGACGGGGTGATGAGTCGCCTGGCGCGTCAGCAACCGGACGTCATCATCTCCGACATCCGCATGCCTGGCGCCAGCGGCCTGGACCTGTTGGCGCGGATTCGCGAGCAGCATCCGCGACTGCCGGTGATCATCATGACCGCCCATTCCGACCTGGACAGCGCCGTGGCGTCCTACCAGGGCGGCGCTTTCGAATACCTGCCCAAGCCATTTGACGTCGACGAAGCCGTATCGCTGGTCAAGCGCGCCAACCAGCACGCCCAGGAACAACAAGGCATGGAAGAGGTGCCGGCCCTGGCCCGCACCCCGGAAATCATCGGCGAAGCGCCGGCGATGCAGGAAGTGTTTCGCGCCATCGGGCGCTTGAGCCACTCCAACATCACTGTGCTGATCAATGGCGAGTCGGGCACCGGTAAGGAACTGGTGGCCCACGCCCTGCACCGCCACAGCCCACGGGCGGCGTCGCCGTTCATCGCGCTGAACATGGCGGCGATTCCCAAGGACTTGATGGAGTCCGAGCTGTTCGGCCACGAAAAAGGCGCCTTCACCGGCGCGGCCAACCTGCGGCGCGGGCGCTTCGAGCAAGCCGACGGCGGCACGTTGTTCCTCGATGAAATCGGCGACATGCCGGCCGACACCCAGACCCGCTTGCTGCGCGTGCTGGCCGATGGCGAGTTCTATCGGGTCGGCGGCCATACACCGGTGAAGGTGGACGTGCGCATCATCGCCGCGACCCACCAGAACCTGGAAACCCTGGTTCACGCCGGCAAATTCCGTGAGGACTTGTTCCACCGCCTGAACGTCATCCGTATTCATATCCCTCGCCTGGCGGATCGTCGCGAAGACATCCCGACCCTGGCCCGGCACTTCCTCAGCCGCGCGGCCCAGGAACTGGCGGTCGAGCCCAAGCTGCTCAAAAGCGAAACCGAGGAATACCTCAAGAACCTGCCGTGGCCGGGCAACGTGCGCCAGTTGGAGAACACCTGCCGCTGGATCACGGTGATGGCTTCAGGTCGCGAAGTGCACATCAGCGACCTGCCGCCGGAACTCCTGAGCCTGCCCCAGGATTCGGCCCCCGTGACCAACTGGGAGCAAGCCCTGCGCCAGTGGGCCGACCAGGCCCTGGCCCGCGGTCAGTCGAGCCTGTTGGACAGCGCGGTACCGGCCTTCGAGCGGATCATGATCGAAACCGCCCTCAAGCACACCGCCGGCCGCCGCCGCGATGCCGCCGTGCTGCTGGGCTGGGGCCGCAATACCTTGACCCGCAAGATCAAGGAGTTGGGGATGAAGGTCGACGGTGGGGATGATGATGACGGGGATGAGGGCTGATCAGTCTTCAGCCCTTCGCTGAATTTGAAGGCCCAATCGCGAGCAAGCTCGCTCCCACAAGGGAAACGCAATTCCTGGACTGCCCCCCAAAAGTCAGATGGGTGTCCAACTTTTTGGGGGCAGTCCATCCTGTGGGAGCGAGCTTGCTCGCGATGCTTTTAAAGGCCTCATGCACCGCATCAATGCACTGCGAACCGCAATTGCACATGCACTACCCGCCAAAACCAATCGGCCCAGCTCGAAAAAACCGCACAAACAAAAGCAAAAGCCCCGGAATACGGGGCTTTTGCGTTACAGAAAGCGTTTTTGTGACAAATAATTTAAAACTGGCACGCCCCCTGCAATAGCTAGATCACTACCCAGTTTCGGGGACCTTGGTACAGGCAGGCCGGGGAATCCCCATTTTATACCGGGCTCAGCGAGCCCACTGTTTTGGGGGCCTTGATACAGGCAGGTCAAGGTTTCCCTTCTTTACACCCAGGGCCATGCGCTTAGCGCGAGCCCTCCCGTTTTGGGGACCTTGGTACAGGCAGGCCGGGGATTCCCTCTTTTATTGCTCCTGGAGACGGACCTCCAGCCGCCAGCGATCATCGACCTCGCTGCCGGCCCACTCCCCTCGCAATGGACGCGCCGCCACCAGCGTCAGCAACAACCCCTCGTCACTCAAACGCACCCGCCAGTTCACATCCTTGCCGTTGAGCTTGAGCTGGCCCTTCTGCGGCTGGCCTTCTGCTTGGAACAGCAACGCCACTGAGCCGTCGACAATTTCGCCATGGAGCTTGGGTTCATTGTTGAACCAGGCCACCAGCGCTCCGTCTGTCACCTCGATCTGTTGCAACGCGCTCGGCTCGGGCGTGGTCAGGCGCCCGATCATCAGCCCGACCATCACGCCAACGATCGCCAAAGAGCCCATCACCCGAGGCATTAGCTTCGAACGTCGGTCGGTTTGCGGCGTAGAATGCCGCTCATCTTTATCTGCGGAGCCGTGCATGTTTCACGTCATCCTTTTTCAACCGGAAATTCCGCCGAATACCGGCAACGTCATCAGGCTGTGCGCCAACAGCGGCTGCCACCTGCATTTGATCGAACCGCTGGGCTTCGACATGGACGACAAGCGCCTGCGCCGCGCCGGCCTCGACTACCACGAGTATGCCACCTTGCAGCGTCACGCCGACCTCGCCAGTTGTCTGGAAAGCCTCGGGCATCCGCGTCTGTTCGCCTTTACCACCAAGGGTTCGCGGCCGTTCCATGACGCCAGCTTCGTCGCCGGTGACGCTTTCCTGTTCGGCCCGGAAAGCCGTGGCCTGCCGGCCGACGTACTGGATGCCCTGCCCACCGAGCAGCGCCTGCGCCTGCCAATGCGCGAAGGCTGCCGCAGCCTGAACCTGTCCAATACCGTGGCGGTGGCGGTTTATGAGGCGTGGCGGCAGAACGGCTTCGCCTGACCCCTTCCTGTCAGCCAGAAACACCTGTGGGAGCGAGCCTGTGGGAGCCGAGCTTGCTCGCGATGAGGTCGACACGGTTCAACTGCAAAACCGTGTCATCGTTCATCGCGAGCAAGCTCGGCTCCCACAGGGCTCGGCTCCCACAGGTTTTGTGCCTGGCCGTCGAGCGCTATGCCTGGCAGTGGACGCTTACTGAACGGTCGCGCCGCCTTCTTGTTGCATGCGCTGCAGTTCTTGCGCATACAGGGCATCGAAGTTCACCGGCGCCAGCATCAGGGCCGGGAACGAGCCGCGGGTCACCAGGCTGTCCAGGGTTTCCCGGGCGTAAGGGAACAGGATGTTCGGGCAGAACGCGCCCAGGGTGTGGCTCATCGAAGGAGCATCCAGGTTCTTGATCAGGAAGATCCCGGCCTGTTGCACTTCAGCGATGAACGCCACTTCGTCACCGTTCTTGACGGTGACCGACAAGGTCAGCACCACTTCGTGGAAGTCATCTTCCAGGGCTTTCTGACGGGTGTTCAGGTCCAGGCCTACGCTCGGCTCCCACTGCTGGCGAAAGATCGCCGGGCTTTTCGGGGCTTCGAAGGACAGGTCACGTACATAAATGCGCTGCAAGGAGAATTGCGGTGCGGCTTCTTCTTCGCTGGCAGCTGTGTTCTGTTGGTCAGTCATCGCAGATCCTTCTTACTTTCAGGTTCTTTAGTGGGAAATTCAGGCCTTGAGCAGCGCGTCGAGCTTGCCGGCGCGCTCCAAGGCGAACAGATCATCGCAACCGCCCACGTGGGTGCTGCCGATCCAGATCTGCGGCACGGACGTGCGCCCGGCCTTCTGGGTCATTTCGGTGCGCAGTTGCGGCTTGCCGTCGACCTTGATCTCTTCGAAGGCCACGCCTTTGTTCTGGAGCAGGGACTTGGCTCTGGAGCAATAGGGGCAGTAATCGCTGGAATAGACAACAACGTGGGACATTTCACTTCACCAGGGGCAGATTGTCGGCTTTCCAGCTGGCAACGCCGCCGGACAGCTTGGCGGCGGTAAAACCGGACTTCATCAGCTCGCGGGCGTGGGTGCCGGCGTGCTGGCCTTGGGCGTCCACCAGGATCAGCGTCTTGGCCTTGTGTTTCTCCAGCTCGCCGATCCGCGCCATCAGTTTGTCCTGGGGAATGTTCACCGCCCCGACAATGTGACCGGCGGCGTAATCCTTGCTCGGGCGGATGTCCACCACCAGGCCGGCATCCTTGTTGACCAGTGCGGTCAGCTCGCCAGTGCTCAGGCTGCGACCGCCGCCCTGCATCGTGTGGGCAACCAGCAACGCCAGCAGCACGACGAAGATACCGACGAGAATGTAGTGGTTAGTGGCAAATTGAATCAGGTGAGCAACCATCGAAGGAGGTTCCAGGGCGTTAAAATGTCGGCCAGTATACACAGCACGCAAGGCCGGCCAAACCCCGCCCGGCGGTGACGCCGCCGGAACTTACCTTTAAACTGCCCGTCCCTTTTCCATCGTCTTCTTTTAACCCGCCACGAGTGGATTCCATGACTACCACGCCTAAACCTTTGGTCCTGATGATTCTCGACGGCTTCGGTCACAGTCACAGCCACGAATCCAACGCCGTGTATTCGGCCAACAAGCCTGTGCTGGACCGTCTGTGGGCCACCGTGCCCAACGGCCTGATCTCCGGCAGCGGCATGGACGTCGGCCTGCCGGACGGACAGATGGGCAACTCCGAAGTCGGCCACATGAACCTCGGCGCAGGCCGCGTGGTGTACCAGGACTTCACCCGCGTGACCAAATCGATCCGCGACGGCGAGTTCTTCGAAAACCCGACCATCTGCGCCGCGGTGGATAAGGCCGTGGCCGCCGGCAAGGCCGTGCACTTCATGGGCCTGCTGTCCGACGGTGGTGTGCACAGCCACCAGGACCACCTGATCGCCATGGCCGAACTGGCTGCCAAGCGCGGCGCCGAGAAGATCTACCTGCACGCGTTCCTCGATGGCCGCGACACCCCGCCGAAAAGCGCCATGTCGTCGATCGAGCTGCTGGACGCAACGTTCCAGGCCCTCGGCAAGGGGCGCATCGCCAGCCTCGTCGGCCGCTACTTCGCCATGGACCGTGACAACCGTTGGGATCGCGTGTCCCAGGCCTACAACCTGATCGTCGACGGCAGCGCCGAATTCAACGCCGCCACCGCCCAGGAAGGCCTGCAAGCCGCCTACGAGCGCGGCGAAAGCGATGAATTCGTCAAGGCCACCACCATTGGCGAGCCGGTGAAAGTCGAAGACGGCGATGCCGTGGTGTTCATGAACTTCCGTGCCGACCGCGCCCGTGAACTGACCCGCGTGTTCGTCGAAGACGATTTCAAGGAATTCGAGCGCGCCCGTCAGCCAAAACTGGCCGGTTTCGTCATGCTGACCCAATACGCCGCCAGCATTCCCGCGCCTTCGGCCTTCGCCGCCGGCAGCCTGGAAAACGTGCTGGGCGACTACCTGGCGAAAAACGGCAAGACCCAACTGCGCATCGCCGAGACCGAAAAGTACGCCCACGTGACGTTCTTTTTCTCCGGCGGCCGTGAAGAACCGTTCCCGGGCGAAGAACGCATCCTGATCCCCTCGCCGAAAGTCGCCACCTACGACCTGCAACCGGAGATGAGCGCACCGGAAGTGACCGACCGCATCGTCGACGCCATTGAAAACCAGCGTTACGACGTGATCGTGGTCAACTACGCCAACGGCGACATGGTCGGCCACAGCGGCGTGTTCGACGCGGCGGTCAAGGCCGTGGAATGCCTGGACACCTGCGTTGGCCGCATCGTCGAGGCCCTGGAAAAGGTCGGCGGCGAAGCACTGATCACGGCCGACCATGGCAACGTCGAGCAGATGTCCGACGAATCCACCGGCCAGGCCCACACCGCCCACACCACCGAGCCGGTGCCGTTCATCTATGTCGGCAAGCGGGACTTCAAGGTCCGCGACGGTGGCGTGCTGGCTGACGTGGCGCCAACCATGCTGATGTTGCTGGGGATGGAAAAGCCTGCGGAAATGACCGGGACTTCGATCCTGGTTTGATTCCACAAACCCTGTGGGAGCGAGCTTGCTCGCGATAGCGCCGGATCAGCTAACCTTGATGTTGACTGATACACCGCCATCGCGAGCAAGCTCGCTCCCACATGGGTTCTTGGTGTTTTTCGGGCCAGTTATCACACAGCCCCAAATGGGCGTTTTTTTTGCGGCGTGGGGCGGGCATACTAGGCCGTCCCTTTCCCTGGTGTCGCCCGCCTCTATGCTTCGCGTCCTGATAGCCCTCGTTCTGACCTGCTTGCTCCAACCGGCCTTTGCCGACGAGCGCGCGCAAACCCAACAGCAGTTGGAAGCCACGCGCCAGGACATTGCCGAGCTGAAAAAGCTGCTGGGCAAGTTGCAGGAAGAGAAATCCAGCGTGCAGAAAGACCTGCGCGGCACTGAAACCGAGATGGGCAAGCTGGAGAAGCAGGTCGACGCCCTGCAAAAAGAACTGAAGAAAAGCGAATCCGAGCTGCAGCGGCTCGATGGAGAGAAAAAAAAACTCCAGAGCGCGCGCACTGAACAACAAAAGCTGATCGCCATCCAGGCCCGGGCCGCCTACCAGAACGGCCGCCAGGAATACCTCAAGCTGCTGCTCAACCAGCAGAACCCCGAGAAATTCGCCCGTACCCTCACCTATTACGATTACCTGAGCCAGGCACGCCTGGAACAACTCAAGAGCTTCAATGAAACCTTGCGCCAACTGGCCAATGTCGAAAAAGACATCGAGCTGCAGCAGGCCCAGTTGCTGGTGCAGAAAAGCAGCCTCGACACCCAGCGCGAAGAACTCGAGAAGGTTCGCAAGGAACGCCAGGTGGCTCTGGCCAAGCTCAATGACGACGTGAAGGCCCGCGACAGCAAGCTCAAGGCCCGCGAGCAGGACCAGGCCGAACTGGCCAATGTGTTGAAAACCATCGAAGAGACCCTGGCCCGCCAGGCCCGAGAGGCGGAAGAAGCGCGCCAGAAAGCGCTGATCGCCCAGCAGGAAGCCGAAAAAAAGCGTTTGCGTGAAGCCCAGGTCGACGCAGACGCCGGCGATGCACCGCGCAAACCGGCAAAATCCAGCCCCGGCGCACTGGTTTCCAGTGACGGCGAAACCTTTGGCGGCGCTTTTGCTTCAGCCCGAGGCAAACTTCCGTGGCCGGTCAATGGTCGATTGCTTGCGCGCTTCGGTGAAACCCGCGGCGACGACACCCGCACCAAGTGGGACGGGGTGATGATCAGCGCCTCCGCTGGCAGCCAGGTACATGCCGTGCATGGCGGGCGCGTGGTATTCGCCGACTGGTTGCGCGGCGCCGGCCTGCTGGTGATTCTCGATCACGGCAACGGTTACTTGAGCCTGTACGGCCACAACCAGACGCTGCTCAAGTCGGCGGGCGACGTGGTCAAGGCCGGAGAGTCCATCTCCACGGTCGGTAACAGTGGCGGGCAGGATACGCCAGCACTGTATTTCGCTATTCGTCAGCAGGGTCGCCCCAGTGACCCGGCCCAATGGTGTCGTGCGCAAGGATAAGCGCGCCCATCCTATTAAGGAGTTCGTTCGACATGCTGCATTTGTCCCGCCTTACCTCGCTGGCCCTGACGATCGCCCTCGTGATCGGTGCGCCCCTGGCTTTCGCCGCCGAACCGGCCCCATCGGCCCCCGCCGCCACGGCCGCAACCACCAAGGCGCCGCTGCCGCTGGACGAACTGCGCACCTTTGCCGAGGTCATGGACCGTATCAAGGCCGCCTACGTGGAACCGGTGGATGACAAGATGCTGCTGGAGAACGCCATCAAAGGCATGCTCAGCAACCTTGACCCGCATTCGGCCTACCTGGGGCCAGACGATTTTGCCGAGCTGCAGGAAAGCACCAGCGGCGAATTCGGCGGCCTGGGCATCGAGGTCGGCAGCGAAGACGGCTTCGTCAAGGTGGTCTCGCCAATCGACGACACGCCTGCTTCCAAGGCCGGCATCCAGGCCGGTGACTTCATCGTCAAGATCAACGGCCAGCCGACGCGCGGCCAGAGCATGACCGAAGCCGTGGACAAGATGCGCGGCAAGATCGGCCAGAAGATCACCCTGACCCTGGTACGCGACGGTGGCACACCGTTCGATGTGACGCTCACGCGAGCGGTCATCCAGGTCAAGAGCGTGAAAAGCCAGTTGCTGGAGTCGGGCTACGGCTACATCCGCATCACCCAGTTCCAGGTCAAGACCGGCGAAGAAGTCGCCAAGGCCCTGGCCAAGATGCGCAAGGACAACGGCAAGAAACTCAACGGCCTGGTCCTGGACCTGCGTAACAACCCCGGCGGCGTATTGCAGTCGGCGGTGGAAGTGGTGGACCACTTCATCACCAAGGGCCTGATCGTCTACACCAAGGGCCGTATCGCCAATTCCGAGCTGCGCTTCTCGGCCACTGGCAACGACTTGAGCGAAGCCGTGCCATTGGTGGTGCTGATCAACGGCGGCAGCGCTTCGGCCTCGGAAATCGTCGCCGGCGCCCTGCAGGACCAGAAGCGCGGTGTGGTCATGGGCACCACCAGCTTCGGCAAGGGCTCGGTGCAGACCGTATTGCCACTGAACAACGACCGCGCCCTCAAGATCACCACCGCGCTGTACTTCACGCCTAACGGCCGTTCCATCCAGGCCCAGGGGATTGTCCCGGACATCGAAGTGCGCAAGGCCAAGATCACCAACGAGCAGGACAGCGAGTACTTCAAGGAAGCCGACCTGCAAGGTCACCTGGGCAACGGCAACGGCGGCGCCGACAAACCGACCGGTTCCGGCACCAAGGCCAAGCCAATGCCCCAGGATGACGACTATCAGTTGGCCCAGGCCTTGAGCTTGCTCAAAGGGTTGAACATCACGTCCGGCCGCTGAGATGGGCCTGCGTTTCACCTTCGTCCTGCTGTGCCTGCTGGCGGGGGCCGTTAACGCGGCGCCCGCCACGCCCTCTTCGCCGCACAAGGCGTACCTGAGCCTGATCATCGACGACCTGGGGCAAAACCTGCCTCGGGACCGCCGGGTGCTCGCCCTCCCCGGGCCGGTCACCGCCGCGATCATGCCTGACACACCCCACGCCGCCGAATTCGCCCGCGAAGCCCATCGCGCCGGCAAGCTGGTCATGCTGCACATGCCCATGGACCCGGCCACCGGGCCGTTCGCCTGGCATCCGGACCTGTCCATCGAAGAACTGGGCAAGCGCCTCGACGCCGCGTTCGCCGCCGTGCCCTACACCAGCGGGATCAACAACCACATGGGCAGCCGCATGACCGCCCAGCCCCAGGCCATGGCGTGGCTGATGGCGAACTTGCAGCAACGCCACAAGTTTTTCGTCGACAGCCGTACCAGCGCCCAGACCGTCGCCGCCGCCGAAGCGCAAAAGATCGGCCTCGCCAGTGTGTCGCGGGATGTGTTCCTGGACGACGAGCGCACCGAAACCGCCATCGCCCAACAGCTGCAAACCGCCATCGACCTGGCCCGCCGGCAAGGCTCGGCCGTGATGATCGGCCATCCCTATCCGCAGACCCTGGCGGTACTCGAACGCGAGCTACCCAAGCTCAAGGCCCAGGGCATCGAATGGATCGATATCAAGTCGATGATCAGCCTGCGCAGCAATCAGGCGATGGTCGGGCATGGGAAGAATGGGGTGTATCGATAGCGACAACCGCGTTGCCGCTATCGCGAGCAAGCTCGCTCCCACAGTGGTTTTGCATCGGGCACAAGATTGGCGTTCACAGCAGATCCCTGTGGGAGCGAGCTTGCTCGCGATGACGGCGGCACATTCAACATCCCGGCAAGCTGACCCACCGCTTTCGCGAGCAAGCCCGCTCCCACAGTGGTTTTGCATCGGGCACAAGATTGGCGTTCACAGCAGATCCCCTGTGGGAGCGAGCCTGCTCGCAATGACGGCGGCACATTCAACATCTCTACAAGCTGACCCACCGCTTTCGCGAGCAAGCTCGCTCCCACAGTGGTTTTGCATCGGGCACAAGATTGGCGTTCACAGCAGATCCCCTGTGGGAGCGAGCCTGCTCGCGATGACGGCGGCACATTCAACATCCCGACAAGCTGACCCACCGCTTTCGCGAGCAAGCCCGCTCCCACTGTGGTTTTGCATCGGGCACAAGATTGGCGTTCACAGCAGATCCCTGTGGGAGCGAGCCTGCTCGCGATGACGGCGGCACATTCAACATCTCTACAAGCTGACCCACCGCTTTCGCGAGCAAGCTCGCTCCCACAGTGGTTTTGCATCGGGCCCAAGATTGGCGTTCACAGCAGATCCCTGTGGGAGCGAGCCTGCTCGCGATGACGGCGGCACATTCAACATCCCGGCAAGCTGACCCACCGCTTTCGCGAGCAAGCTCGCTCCCACAGTGGTTTTGCATCGGGCACAAGATTGGCGTTCACAGCAGGTCCCTGTGGGAGCGAGCTTGCTCGCGATGACGGCGGCACATTCAACATCCCGACAAGCTGACCCACCGCTTTCGCGAGCAGGCCCGCTCCCACAGGTTTGTTCCAGCTATCAGAGATACCGCGCCATGATCGCGTCCACCGCCCCTTCCTTGCGTAGCTCATCCAAGGCAGCCTGAAGCCGGGCGACCACGTCGTCGGGCACGTCCTTGTTCAAGGCCAGGTACAACTCGGCACTGTTGAAGCGCAGCACGGTCTTGAGATCGGTCACCCCTTCCTGACGTGCCAGGTAACGCCCGGCCGGGTCCCCGGTGGCCCACAGATCGATCTGGCCGTTGACCAGCTTCCTGGCGTTGTCCT
Source organism: Pseudomonas sp. Pdm06 (assembly GCF_014851795.1). NCBI lineage: Bacteria > Pseudomonadati > Pseudomonadota > Gammaproteobacteria > Pseudomonadales > Pseudomonadaceae > Pseudomonas > Pseudomonas sp. Pdm06. The sequence goes on along the minus strand of NZ_JACVAH010000011.1, from coordinate 192,152 downwards.
GATCGCGCAACACGACAATCGGCTTGAGTCCCTGCTTGGCCAATGTCTCGGCAATTGCGTCGCCCTTGTAGGCACCGATCTTGTATTGACGCGCCTGCTCCAGCGAGTCGAGAGCGATCTTGCTGTCGGCCTTGGCGAGCATGATCCAGTCGTCCGGACCGATGGGTCCGACCCATTTGAAAAGCTTTTCACGCTCCGGCAACCGCGCCATGACAAACACACCGTAACCCGGACTTTCCAGGGCGAGTTTGTAGATGCGCTCCCAGGGGAAACGTAGCGTCAGGCTGTAGGAGATATCGGCGCGCTTGAATATCTCGCGGACGATGTCCACGGCAATGCCATGGATGTTCTCGTCCTGGGCGAAGTTCTTGCCGTTCTTGGCCATGTTGTACGGGGGGAAGTTTTCCGTCAGCAACACCAGCGATGTATCAGCGGCGCGGACAGTACCTGCGAGCAGCAACGTGGCACCGGCAAAGGCAAGAACGAGGCGTTTGAGCATGTCGGGCTACCGCAATCCATGGTGTGCCCAAGAGTGCCTTGGGCCCGCCATGGTGTCCAGCAGTCAGCGAATGCAGATACCGCGATGAGCCATATAGGCCTTGGCTTCCGGCACGGTGTATTCGCCAAAGTGGAAAATGCTCGCCGCCAGCACCGCACTGGCGTGGCCTTCCAGGATGCCGTCGGCCAGGTGTTGCAGGTTGCCGACGCCGCCGGACGCGATCACCGGAATGCCCAGGGCATCGCTGATGGCGCGGGTGACGCCCAGGTCGAAACCGTTTTTCATGCCGTCCTGGTCCATGCTGGTCAGCAGGATTTCACCGGCGCCCAGGCCTTCCATCTTCTTCGCCCACTCGACGGCGTCCAGGCCCGTGGGCTTGCGACCGCCGTGGGTGAAGATTTCCCAGCGCGGGGTTTCACCCGGGCCGGAGACTTTCTTGGCATCGATGGCCACGACAATGCATTGCGAGCCGAAGTGCTGGGCCGCTTCGCCGACGAACTCCGGGTTGAACACCGCCGCAGTGTTGATCGACACTTTGTCCGCTCCGGCATTGAGCAGGTTGCGGATGTCTTGCACGGTGCGCACGCCACCGCCCACGGTCAGCGGGATAAACACCTGGCTGGCCATGCGCTCGACGGTATGCAGCGTGGTATCGCGGCCATCGACGCTGGCCGTGATGTCGAGGAAGGTAATCTCGTCCGCACCCTGTTCGTCGTAGCGACGGGCGATTTCCACCGGGTCGCCGGCATCACGGATGTTCTCGAACTTCACACCCTTGACCACCCGGCCGTTGTCCACGTCCAGGCAAGGGATAATGCGTTTGGCCAGCGCCATGGTGAGTCCTCAGCCTTTGTAGGAATCGCAGAAGGCCTGGGCCTCGGCGACGTCCAGGGTGCCTTCGTAGATCGCGCGACCGGTGATCGCACCGATGATGCCCGGCGCCTTGGCGTCGAGCAGTGCCTTGATGTCACCCAGGTTGTGGATGCCACCGGAGGCGATCACCGGAATCTTGGTGGCGGCAGCCAGGGCGGCGGTGAACGGGACATTGCAGCCCTGCATCATGCCGTCTTTGGCGATGTCGGTGTAGACGATGGCAGACACGCCGTCGGCTTCGAAACGCTTGGCCAGGTCGATCACCTGCACGGTGCTGACTTCAGCCCAGCCGTCGGTGGCGACAAAGCCGTCCTTGGCGTCCAGGCCAACGATGACCTTGCCCGGGAACGCGCGGCACGCTTCGGCAACGAACTCAGGCTCCTTCACCGCCTTGGTGCCGATGATCACGTAGCTCACGCCAGCCTTGACGTAGTGCTCGATGGTTTCCAGCGAACGAATGCCGCCGCCGATCTGGATCGGCAAGTTCGGGTAGCGCCTGGCAATGGCCGTGACCACCTCGCCATTGACCGGCTGCCCTTCGAAGGCGCCATTGAGGTCGACCAGATGCAGGCGACGGCAGCCGCCCTCCACCCACTTGGCGGCCATGCTCACCGGGTCATCGGAAAACACCGTGGAGTCTTCCATGCGGCCCTGACGCAGACGTACGCAAGCGCCGTCCTTGAGATCGATAGCGGGGATAATCAGCATCTGGCAAACCTTCAAATACGAATATTCAGCTTGGCTCGAAAATCAATTTTTCTCGAGCGCCCACAAGTCGCTTTCAATGCTTTCGAACCTTTCTTTAAGGTGCGTCTGCACATCGAAAATCGCCCTGTTGTAATAGTGCGGCGCAATTTCGCGGGTAAACAGGTCAAGAATTTCCGCCGCTTCGAACGAACCCAGGTCCAGTTCGAAACGCTCCTCCATGAACCGCTGGATCTTGCGGTTCGCTTCACTCTCCTGCTCGGGCGTGAGGGTGAGGATCGGCGGTTTCTTGCGGGCCATTACCAGCGCCCGTCCCACGCCGCGAAGTTCTGCAGCAATTGCAGGCCATGGGTATGGCTCTTCTCCGGGTGGAACTGCACGGCGAAGCGCGAACCATCGGCCAGGGCCGCGGCGAAATCGACGCCATAGTGACCGCTGCCCACCACCTGCCGCGCATTGCCGGCGGCGATGTAGTAGCTGTGCACGAAGTAGAAGCGCGCCAAGTCCGGAATGTTGTGCCACAGCGGGTGATCCACCGTCTGCTTCACTTCGTTCCAGCCCATGTGCGGGACCTTCAAGTGCTCGCCGTCTTCGTGCAGGCCCTTGCCAAAGAACTTCACCTGGCCCGGGAACAGCGAGATGCAATCGACACCATCGTTCTCTTCGCTGCGATCGAGCAAGGCCTGCATGCCCACGCAGATGCCGAGAAACGGACGGTCCTGGCTGACTTCGTGCACCAGCTTGTCGAAGCCCAGGCGACGAATCTCGGCCATGCAATCACGAATCGCGCCGACGCCGGGGAACACCACCCGGTCGGCTTCGCGAATCACGTCGGCATCGCTGGTGATCAGCACCTTGCCGGCGCCCACGTGCTCGAGGGCCTTGGCCACCGAGTGCAGGTTGCCCATGCCGTAGTCGATAACCGCGACCGTCTGCATTACAGGACGCCCTTGGTGGAAGGCATCTGGCCGGCCATGCGGTCATCGAGCTCCACGGCCATGCGCAGCGCGCGGCCGAAAGCCTTGAACACGGTTTCGATCTGGTGGTGGGTGTTGTGCCCGCGCAGGTTGTCGATGTGCAGGGTCACGTTGGCGTGGTTGACGAAGCCCTGGAAGAATTCCTGGAACAGGTCGACGTCGAAGCCGCCGACGGTGGCACGGGTATACGGCACGTGCATCTGCAGGCCCGGGCGGCCGGAGAAGTCAATGACCACCCGCGACAGCGCTTCATCGAGCGGCACGTAGGCATGGCCGTAGCGACGGATGCCCTTCTTGTCGCCGATGGCTTTGGTAAAGGCCTGGCCCAGGGTGATACCAACGTCTTCCACTGTATGGTGGTCGTCGATATGCAGGTCGCCCTTGCTGACGATGTCCAGGTCGATCAGCCCGTGACGGGCGATCTGGTCCAGCATGTGCTCAAGAAAAGGTACACCGATATCAAACCGGGCCTTTCCGGTGCCATCCAGGTTGATCGAGGCTTTGATCTGGGTTTCCAGAGTGTCGCGCTCGACAGACGCCTTACGTTCGGCCATCACCAGCTCCGCAAAATCATTGGGCGAAAAAGGCAGCCATTATAGGGGCGCGAGCGGCAAACAGAAACACAAGAGGTGACATCACTGACGGGCTGAATCCCGGGCTGTCGGTGATAGACATGTCCATACAAGTCTTTGCCATCACCCAAAACGACTGTGGGAGCGAGCTTGCTCGCGATGGCGGTGGGTCAGCCGACCATGATGTCGACTGACATACCCTCATCGCGAGCAAGCTCGCTCCCACAAGGATTGCCCTGTCCTGTTGGTCAGGGCAACGGTCTTAGCGGAACAACACCGCCGTCTTCTGCAGGGTCACCCACACACCCCACGCCAACGGAATGCCCACCACCAGCCAGGCGGCGATCGCCAGGGGCTTGGTGCCCGGTGCGGCTTTCCACTCCAGCGACGTGCTGCTGTCGGCGCCTTTGTCATGACCCAGCGCCTGTTCGGCGGCCAGTTCGGCGTCGGTCATGAAGTACTTGTCGGCGACCGGACGGACCATCAGGTTGCAGAGGAAGCCCAGCACCAGCAGGCCGGCGAGGATGTACAAGGTGATGTCATAGGCCGCGGCGCGTTCAACGCCGATGCTCAGTTGATATTCACGCAGGTAGTTCACCAGCACCGGACCCAGCACGCCCGCGGCAGCCCAGGCGGTCAGCAGGCGACCGTGGATCGCACCGACCATTTGCGTACCGAACAGGTCCGCCAGGTAGGCCGGCACGGTGGCGAAACCGCCGCCGTACATCGACAGGATGATGCAGAACGCCGCCACGAACAGCGCGACACTGCCCAGGTGACCCAGGTTCGGGATCAGCGCGTACAGGGCAAAGCCCAGGGCGAAGAACACGAAATAGGTGTTTTTACGACCCAGGTAATCCGAGAAGGAGGCCCAGAAGAACCGACCGCCGATGTTGAACAAGCTCAACAGACCGGTGAAACCGGCCGCGATGGCCGCGATCTGGCCCAGTTGCACGGCGTCCAGTTGACCGAAAGGCAGGTCGTTGCCGAGCAGCTTGCCGCCGAACACCTCCTGCAGCAGTGGCGAAGCCATGCCCAGGATGCCGATACCGGCGGATACGTTCAGGCACAGCACCAGCCATACCAGACGGAACTGCGGGGTTTTCCAGGCAACATTCACGTGAACGTGGCGATGGGTGATCATCGCATTCGCGGCTTTCTTCGGTGCCGGGGTCCAGCCTTCAGGCTTCCAGCCGGTCGGCGGTACGCGGTACGACAAGGCGCCACCAATCATGAACACGAAGTAGATCGCGGCCATGACCAGGAAGCTCTGCCATACGCCCACGCCCGTCGGCGAAGCGAAATGGTTCATCAGCGCCGCGGCCAGTGGAGCACCGACCATCGCACCACCGCCGAAGCCCATGATCGCCATGCCGGTCGCCATGCCGCGCTTGTCCGGGAACCACTTGATCAGGGTCGACACCGGGGAGATGTAGCCCAGGCCCAGGCCGATACCACCGATCACCCCGGAACCGACCCACATCAGCCAGATCTGATGGGTATAGATACCCAACGCGGAAATCAGCAGGCCACCGCACCAGCACAAGGCCGATACAACGCCGGCCTTGCGTGGCCCGGCGTGTTCCAGCCAGCCGCCCCAGATGGCTGCCGAGCAACCCAGGAAGATGAAGAACAGGGTGTAGATCCAGCCGAGCATCGAGATCGGCCAGTCACATTGGGACGAAAAGACTTGCGAGATGAAACTCATATCCGGTGCACAGGCCACAGGCTTGGTGACACCCAAGGCTTTGGACAGTGGCAACCAGAACACCGAGAAGCCATAGGCCATGCCGATGCAAAGGTGAATGGCCAGTGCGGCCGGTGGAACCAGCCACCGGTTGAAACCGGGCTTGGCGATGATGCGTTCCTTGGAGAGGAACGCAGGCTGGTCGGCGATGCCGCCCGCCGTGATGCTCGTGCTCATTGTGTATCCCCCAGTTATTGGAATGGTCCGTCAGCCACGCGTCACCCTCAGCCTTCATTGCACGCAGGCATGGCTGTATTTTCTGGTGAAGCTCCATAGTGTGCGACATCAAGTCGCAGAAGGACGGACGAACGGGCAAAGGTTACCATTTGCTCGTGGCAGAAAAACCAAAGTGATATCACCTTTTTCGTGCCATCTGTCTTATCGCACGCTAGCTCGCTTTCTGTAGGGGGCTAATGGTTTATTTTTTCAGGAATTTTCATGCTCGTCGTTGTCTAGCTCATTACCGACGCCAACTGTCAGGGCCAACAGGACCTGCGGGAAATCTACCAGGATGCCCCGGACTGGCTGTTCGAACCGTTTCGCGATGCCAGACATGGGCGGCCAAGCGCGCTCCCACACTGAATCTGCGGACGGGACTTATAACGAGCACCTAACGCACCACCACCAATCCACAGCGTTATACTCCCGGCTAAATTTTGAACTCAACCTACAAGGATTCGCCCATGAAAGCGTTCGGCAAAATCCTGGGTCTGGTACTTCTCGGGCTGTTGCTGATCATTGTGGCCCTGGGCTTTGCCCTGACCCACCTGTTCGATCCCAACGACTACAAAGAAGAGATCCGCCAGATAGCCCGCGACAAGGCCCACATCGAGCTGACCCTCAATGGCGATATCGGCTGGAGCCTGTTCCCTTGGCTGGGTCTGGAATTGCACGATGCCAGCGTCGCGACCCTGGCCAATCCGACCCAACCTTTCGCCGACCTGCAGATGCTCGGTCTTTCGGTCCGAGTGATACCGCTACTGCGCCGGGAAGTGCAGATGAGCGATGTGCGCGTCGAGGGCCTGAACCTGCGGCTCAACCGCGACAAGAACGGTCACGGTAACTGGGAAGACATCGGCAAGGCGCCAACCTCAGCGACGACGGCGAACACCCCGGCGCCAACCGAGCAACCGGCCCCGCCCGCCAACACCCCGGCAGAAAAACCTGCCCAGCCGACCCGCCTGGACATCGACAGCCTGACCGTGAACAACGCCCGGGTCGAATACACCGACGAGCAGACCGGCAAGCTGTACACCGCCGAGAGCATCCAACTGAGCACCGGCCCGGTCCACGACTCCACCAACATCCCGGTCACCCTGACCGCATTCCTGTCCAGCAACCAGCCGGCCGTACGCGTGCGCACCGAAGTGACGGGAGAACTGCGCTACGAACGCGCCTTGCAGCGCTACAAGTTCGAAGACCTGAAACTGTCCGGCGAAGCCACCGGCGACCCCTTGCAAGGCAAGTCACTGAACTTCGCCGCCCAAGGCCAGCTGTTCCTGGACAAGGCGGCAAATGTCGCCGAATGGACCGGCATCAAGCTGTCCCTCAATCAACTGCGTGCCCTGGGTGAACTGAAGGTCAACGACCTCGACAAGACTCCGCAATTGAATGGCGGCCTATCGATCGCCCAGTTCGATCTGGCGAAATTCGTCGACAGCGTCGGCCAGACACTTCCGGCCATGGCCGAAGGCAGCCTGAGCAAAGTCGAGCTGGCCAGCCGCATTGCCGGCACGCCGACCAGCGTCGAATTCAACGACATCAACCTGAAGCTCGACGACAGCAACTTCAGCGGTCGTATTGCCGTGCAAGACTTTGCCAAGCAGGCCCTGCGCGTGCAGCTCAAGGCCGACACGTTCAATGTCGACCGCTACCTGCCGCCAAAATCCGCCGAAGCCGACAGCTCCAAGGCGGCCCGTGAGGCCGAAGTCAGCAACACCGAAGCCAGCGCCATGGCCGGTGTCGGCAACTCACCGCTGCCAAGCGCGCCGACCCAGGGTGCCTGGAGTAACGATCGGCTGTTTCCTGTGGAGCGCCTGAGCAAGCTGGACCTCGATGCAGACCTGACCTTAGGGCAACTGACCCTGGATAAACTGCCGATCCAGAACGCCGCGCTCAAGGCCACCGGCCTGGGCGGCCTGCTGACCCTGGAGAACCTGCGGGGCGATCTGTACAGCGGCAACTTCGAAACCAAGGGCACCCTGGATGTGCGCCAACCTACCCCACTGTTGAGCCTGCAAACCCGTATCAACCGGGTCCCTGCCGAGAAGATCATCGAAAGCCAGGGCAAGAATCCGCCGGTCAAAGGCCTGGTCACCGTGAACAGTGCGATCACCGCCACCGGTAATAGCCAGAAGGCCCTGATCGACAGCCTCAACGGCAACGCCGGGTTCGTCATCAACGATGGCGTGCTGCTCAATGCCAACCTCGAACAGCAATTGTGCAAAGGCATCGCCACCCTCAATCGCAAGTCCCTCAGCGGCGAACCCCGGGGCAAGGACACGCCGTTCCAGCAACTCAACGGCAATCTCACTTTCAACAACGGCGTTGCCCACAACCCGGACCTGAAAGTCCGCATCCCCGGCATGACCGTCAACGGCAACGGCGATATCGACCTGCGGGTGCTGGGCATGGATTACCGCGTCGGCGTCATCGTCGAAGGCGACAAGAGCGACATGCCCGACCCGGCCTGCCAGGTCAACGAACGCTACGTCGACGTCGAATGGCCGTTGCGCTGCCGCGGCCCACTGGAGCTGGGGGCGAAGGCCTGCCGCCTGGACAATGACGGGCTGGGCAAGGTCGCGGCGAAACTGGCCGGCGACCGCCTCGGCGACAAGATCGAGGAGAAGCTCGGCGACAAGGTCAGTCCCGAGCTGAAAGACGCGCTCAAGGGGCTGTTCAAGCGATGAGAGCCGAGCAGTTTTCCTCCGCGGTACTGGACTGGTTCGACCGCCACGGGCGCCACGATTTGCCTTGGCAGCAAGACATCACTCCCTATCGGGTGTGGGTCTCGGAAATCATGTTGCAGCAGACCCAGGTCAGTACCGTGCTCAACTACTTCGACCGGTTCATGGCCTCGCTGCCCACCGTTCAAGCCCTGGCCGCCGCGCCGGAGGACGAAGTGCTGCACCTGTGGACCGGGCTGGGTTACTACACCCGTGCGCGCAACTTGCAGAAAACCGCGAAAATCGTCGTCGAGCAGTACGGCGGCGAATTCCCCCGGGACGTGGAAAAGCTCACCGAGTTGCCGGGGATCGGCCTGTCCACCGCCGGCGCCATCGCCAGCATCAGCATGGGCCTTCGGGCGCCGATCCTCGATGGCAACGTCAAGCGGGTGCTGGCGCGCTTCACCGCCCAGGAAGGCTACCCGGGCGAACCCAAGGTGGCGAAACAGCTGTGGGCCACCGCCGAGCGCTTCACGCCACAAGACCGGGTCAACGCCTACACCCAGGCGATGATGGACCTGGGCGCGACACTCTGTACCCGCAGCAAGCCCAGTTGCCTGCTCTGCCCACTGAAACAGGGCTGCGAGGCCCACATGCTGGGCCTGGAAACCCGCTACCCGATTCCCAAGCCTCGTAAAGAGGTGCCCAAAAAGCGCACCTTGATGCCGATGCTGGCCAACCACGAGGGCGCGATCCTGCTTTACCGTCGCCCTTCCACCGGACTATGGGGCGGGCTGTGGAGCCTGCCGGAACTCGACGACCTCGACGACCTGCAACACCTGGCCCTGCAACACTCGCTGGAACTGGGCAGCCAACACGAAATGCCAGGCCTGGTGCACACCTTCAGCCACTTCCAGTTGGCGATCGAACCCTGGCTGGTCCGGGTCCGGGAAACCGGCCATCACGTGGCCGAGGCCGACTGGCTCTGGTATAACCTCGCCACCCCGCCGCGCCTGGGCCTTGCCGCCCCGGTCAAAACCTTGCTCGAACGCGCGGCCGCCGTAATGAACGCAGGAGAGTTGCAATGACCCGCACCATCATGTGCCGCAAGTACAAAGAACAACTGGAAGGCCTGGAACGTGCGCCGTTCCCGGGTGCCAAGGGCCAGGACATCTACGACAATGTTTCGGCCAAGGCCTGGGCCGACTGGCAGAAACACCAGACCCTGCTGATCAATGAAAAACGCCTGAACATGATGAACGCCGAAGATCGCAAATACCTTCAGGGCGAGATGGACAAGTACTTTTCCGGCGAAGATTACGCCAAGGCCGAAGGCTACGTACCGCCATCCGAATAAGCTGTTCAGCGCGGGGGCGGATCGTAAGCGACGGTAATAGTTAAATATTTTTTGAAAACTTGCTTGACGCCCCCCTGAAAAACCCGTTTAATGCGCCCCGTTGCCCAGATAGCTCAGTCGGTAGAGCAGGGGATTGAAAATCCCCGTGTCGGCGGTTCGATTCCGTCTCTGGGCACCAAATACCGAAAACCCCGATCAAGCAATTGATCGGGGTTTTTTATTGCCCGGGATTTCCTTGCGCCGCCTCATCGACCCTCCACCTCATCGGGGGCTACGCTCTTCGTCGTGGATTGAGATTCGAAGCGTCGGCGTTGAGGCTGTAGGATAGATGGCCTTATCCATCAGGAATCCGACCATGTCATCGGCGAACAAACAGCACAAGCGCAGCCAGCGCGCCAAGGCGAAAGCCAAGCAGAACCGCACTCGGCGTGCTGCTGCGCCGAACGACTTCCTGGACCCGAACGACGAGCGCATCGATCTGGAAACCGTGGACCTGACGGAACTGTTCCAGATAATGAGTGCCGCCGAAAAGGTCAGCCAGAAGGCGCTGTGCGAAGCGTTCCTGGCCCATCCCCTGCTGGCGCTGGTGCTGGAACAGGAAGGTGAGGAAGAAGCGACCGATTTCATCATTACCGCATTGATCGAATACCGCCGTCTGACCACGGGCGTGGATGAGCAGACCGCGCTGGACTGGGTGGAAAGCAAGCAATTCCAGGCCGATTATGTGGCTGCCTCCCAGGCGCTGACGCAAGGCCAGGACTGACTATCAGACCGGGGCCACGATGGATGACGCCCTGCGGGGATAGCTCCTACAAACCAAGGTCAACCAACATGGGGCGGCGTCATACCCGTCCTGCGCCAATCCACTATTTTTCCTCCCAAGCAATCAGCCCCGTCCGGCATCATCGAAACATCGCTTGATGCATCCTTGCAGTCCGCCCCTCTCAATGGTTGGACACTGCGATGACGCCACTGCTGCCCCAAGATGACCCTCAGTTCGCCCCCTTGATCAACGAACTCGGCGAGCTGAGCCATCAGGACATCGGGCAGATGGACATGTATGTGCGCCTCTACGACGACCTTAAACGCGGCCCGGATGACAAACCCACCGTCGGCATCATTCTGTGCACCCAGAAAGACGAATCGGTGGTGCGTTACTCCGTATTGCAGGGCAATGAGCAATTGTTGGCCAGTCAATACAAGCTGGTGCTCCCCTCGGAAGAAGAGCTGTGCAATGAGCTAAATCGCGAACGGGCGCGACTCGGCGAGCAGCAAGCAGGCGCAGCGACTTGAGGAAATGAGGGCCGACACCCGATGACTGCATTGCCCAAAACCCATGTAAGATTTATGCGTTTCTTTCAGCAACGCTCCAGTCAAAGAACCCTATCCTGCATGTCATCGGCCGCACCCTACCCTTCTCTGATCCAGGCATTGCGGAGCGAAACCGCTGAACTGCACATTGCCTTGGAAAAACGCCTGCCGTTTTTCTCCGAACAGCTGGACCTCGATCTGTATCGGCGCCTGATGGCGGCCTACTACGGCTTCTATCAACCGTTGGAACAACGCCTTCATGTACTTGCACTGACGCCGACCGGGCTGGACCAATCCCTACGGATCAAACTTCCGGTGCTGCGGGCGGATCTCACGGCCCTGGGTCTGGAAGCAGCTACTATCGAAGCGCTGCCCACCTGCCAGGCGTTGCCGCTGATCGACTCCCGTGCCGCCGCACTCGGCGTGTCCTATGTGCTGGAAGGTGCAACGCTCGGGGGGCAGATCCTGCGGCGTAGGGTGGCCGAGGAGCTGGGGCTTGACGCCTCTAGCGGAGCAGCCTTCCTCAACGTGTATGGCGAACTCACCGGCCGGCGCTGGAAGGATTTCCTCCAATACCTGGACGACAGGAACCTTGGCCAGGCCCAGGTGTTCGAAGTCACACGCGCCGCCAAGGCGACGTTCTCTCATTTTGAACACTGGCTGGACAGCCAAAAGGTATTGTCATGACCCCGGAAAACCAGGAAGCCTTCGAAGAACTGCTGGCCAATTGCGCAGACGAACCGATTCGCTTTCCTGGGGCCATCCAGCCCCACGGCGTGTTGTTGATGCTGTCCGAGCCCGACTTCGTGATCCGTCAGGTCAGCGCCAACGTGTTGCAATTGATGGCGCAGGATCCCCACAGGCTGCTGGGCCAGACACTCGACGCACTGCTGGGGCTGGAACAGGCCGAGGCGATCCTCATCGCCTGTCGCGCCGCCCCGGAAAGCGACAACGTGCCCGTGGCCATTGTCGTGAACCAGCAGCGTTTTGATGCCCTGGTGCATCGCCATCAGGGCGCCCTGATCGTCGAATTGGAACAGCACCTGAGCGACTATCGCCCCGAAGGGGTCAGCGGCGAGGCCAACATGGGCCGCATGTTGCTACGCCTGCAAAGTGCGAAAACCCTCCAGGCCCTGTACGAAATCAGTGTGCGGGAAATCCAGGCCATGACCGGTTACGACCGGGTGCTGATCTATCGCTTCGAGGAAGAAGGCCACGGCCAAGTGATTGCCGAGGCCAGTGCGCCGTCGATGGAGCTCTACAAGGGCCTGTTTTTCCCGGCGTCGGATATTCCCGAACAGGCTCGCGAGCTGTATCGCATCAACTGGCTGCGGATCATCCCCAACGCCGACTACGCGCCGGTGCCGCTGGTTCCGCAATTGCGGTCCGACACCCAGGCGCCCCTGGACCTGAGTTTTGCCACACTGCGCAGCGTCTCGCCGATCCACCGCCAGTACATGAAAAACATGGGTGTGCTGTCGTCCATGAGCATCTCGTTGATGGAAGGCGAACGCTTGTGGGGGCTGATCAGTTGCGGCAATCGCCAGCCGCTGCTGGTGCCCCATGAAATGCGCATGGCCTGCCAGACCATTGGCCAGGTGCTGTCATTGCAGATCAGCGCCATGCAAACCCTGGAACTGACTCGGCAACGGGACGCCAAGCTGGAAGACCTCAAGGTCCTCGCCGCGGTCATGGCCGAGTCCAGCGACAACGTCTTCGATAGCCTGTCCCACGAGCCGCAACGCCTCATGGACCTGACCGGCGCCAGTGGCGTCGCGATTCTCGAGGACAACAAACTGCACCGCCATGGCCAGTGCCCGGAACCGGAGCAGATCCGCGAGCTGCACAAATGGATCCTGGAAACCGGCAAGCCGGTGTTCTCTCACCACAACCTGAGCAGCGTGTTCCCTGCGGCCCAGGCGTATCAGGACGTGGCGAGCGGCGTGCTGGCGATCCACTTGCCCAAGCCTGTGGAAAACGGCGTGCTGTGGTTCCGCCCCGAGGTGAAGCAAACCCTCCAATGGAGCGGCGACCCACAAAAACCCCTGGACCTGGAAAACAGCGAGACCGGTCTGCGCCTGCGACCCCGGACGTCTTTCGAGATCTGGAAAGTCGAAATGGCCGGCATCAGTACCAAATGGAGCCATGGCGATCTGTTCGCCGCCAACGACTTGCGGCGCTCGGCCTTGGAAAACGACCTGGCCCGCCAGGTGCACAAGGAGCGCCTGGCCGTGCAGGCCCGCGATGAACTGGTGGCCGTGGTGTCTCATGACCTGCGCAGCCCGATGACGGTCATTTCCATGCTCTGCGGCATGATGCAAAAGGCCTTCAGCTCCGACGGTTCCCACAGCTCCAAGCGTATCGCCTCAGCCATCGACACCATGCAACAGGCTACCAGCCGCATGAATGCCCTGCTGGAGGACCTGCTCGACACCTCGCGCATCGACGCCGGGCGCTACACCATCAATCCCCAGCCAATGGACGTCAGCCAGATCTTCGAAGACGCCTGCTCGCTGCTGACGCCGTTGGCCACTGCCAAGGCCATCGACATTTCCTTCAGTGCCGAACCGAACCTGAGGATCAATGCCGATCCCGAGCGGCTGTTCCAGGTGCTGTCCAACCTGATCGGCAACGCTATCAAGTTCACGCCGCAGCAGGGCTCCGTGGGCATCAGTGCGATGTCCGTCGGGAACGAGATCGTGTTCAGCGTCCGCGACACCGGTGAAGGGATTACGCCAGAGCAGTTGCCTCATGTTTTCGAGCGCTACTGGACGAGCAAGGAGGGCAACCCGAACGGCACCGGGCTGGGGTTGTACATTTCCAAGGGGATTGTCCAGGCCCATGGCGGTAAACTGCATGCCGAAAGCCAGCCAGGCCAGGGCAGCGAATTCCGCTTTACCGTGCCGAGAATCGACTGAGCCGGGCACCGCCCCCTAACGAATTGGAAACCGAAGCCCAATGGCCTCACTGAACAAACAGCAAAAACGCGCCAAGCGCGCCAAAGACAAAGCCAAGCAAATCCGCATGACCGGGCGCAAATCGATCCCGATGTATGGCGATCCGGCCCACGCCACCGCCCAGCCACCGGTCTACGTGCTGGAACTGTTCGCCAAGCTGCGCGAAGCCGAGGCCGTCAGCCGCAGTGAAATGCTCGATACGCTGCTTACGTCCCTGAGCGTGATGATCATCGAACGCCCAGGCCTGCTCGACCTGAAGAACGCTGAAAACGAAGGCATGGCGGCGACCAACCTGGCCGCCGACATGCTGGTGGACTACCGCATGTGGGTCGATGACATGGACCGCGAGACCGCCCAGCGCTGGCTCAGCACACCGGAGTTCATCAAGGACTTCAGCGAAGCATTGGACCGTTATCGCCAGTCGATGGAAGCACCCGCCAGCGAATAAGCGGGTCGGCTATTCATCACCGTTCCAATGGAACACCAGGTTGCGCGCGGCCCCGCTGCCTACCTCAGCAGTGTCGCGTCGCGCCTCCCCGTTGCGCGTCGCCACCACGTTGTACTTGCCCGGCGGCAATTGCACATAAACCAGCGGCCCCGCATCGCTGAGCGTCAACAATGTTTGTCCCGATGCGTTCTGCACGGTCACGTCCACATCCGGGACGTATTTGTTTTCCGGGCCGATCGCAAAAGTCATGTGCAGGTTGTAGCCATGGGCCTGCCCGATGGCCCGGGCTTCGTCCTCGCCGATACCACCGGACAGATAGGTAATGCCGTTCTGTTGCTGTGGCTGGACCTGCACGCCGGCACTGTCTACCGGGGCCAGGTTCGTGGCGTTGAGCATGATGGGGAACAACAGCGCGCCGAGCAGAAGGAAGGGCAGCAAAAAGTAATGGTTATGCTTCATGGCGAGGACTCCAGGTACTGGAAACAGCTCATGAGTTCTCTTTTGATCTTGATTACGCGGCAAGGTTTAGATCTATTGGCTATGAACGGAAACCAAGTAACCACTCAAAGCACAGCGACACGCTCATCCGGTTAACCCTTCCAACCCCCGCCCAAAGCTGGCACCATCGCGCCTTTTTTCACGCGACTCCCCGGGCTTTTCACCGGCAGACAGGGTTCAAACGGCCGTTCGGTTGTTGATGGCGCGACAGACTGCTGTGCCGATGCGACAACCTGCCACACATCCCCGGTTTACCAGCCGAAGCGCTGTTGGCTGTCATTCGGACGCATGCTAGCTTGGCCGCCTCGCCAAGGAAGGCAGCCAACAGCAAGGGAGCACACACCATGAGGACCGCACATGGCCCAGGCCACGCCCGCGCTTGAAATCCGCAACCTGCACAAACGCTACGGACAGCTGGAGGTGCTCAAGGGCGTCTCGCTGACCGCCCGCGACGGCGATGTGATCTCGATCCTCGGATCCTCCGGGTCCGGCAAGTCCACGTTTCTGCGCTGCATCAACCTGCTGGAAAATCCCAACCAGGGCCAGATCCTGGTGGCCGGCGAAGAGCTCAAGCTCAAGGCCGCGAAAAACGGTGAACTGGTGGCCGCCGACGGCAAACAGATCAACCGCCTGCGCAGCGAGATCGGTTTTGTGTTTCAAAACTTTAACCTCTGGCCGCACATGAGCGTGCTCGATAACATCATCGAAGCCCCGCGCCGGGTGCTCGGCCAGAGCAAGGCCGAAGCCGTCGAAGTGGCCGAAGCGCTGCTGGCCAAGGTCGGTATCGCCGACAAGCGCCACGCCTACCCGGCCGAACTGTCGGGCGGCCAGCAGCAACGCGCCGCCATCGCCCGCACCCTGGCGATGCAGCCCAAGGTGATTCTGTTCGACGAACCCACCTCCGCCCTTGACCCGGAAATGGTCCAGGAAGTACTTAGTGTGATCCGCGCCCTGGCCGAAGAAGGACGCACCATGCTGCTGGTCACCCATGAAATGGGCTTCGCCCGTCAGGTTTCCAGCGAAGTCGTGTTCCTTCATCAAGGCCTGGTCGAGGAGCAAGGATCGCCACAGCAGGTCTTCGAAAACCCGCTTTCGGCGCGCTGCAAACAATTCATGTCCAGCAACCGCTAACGGAGCAGTACAGATGCAGACCTACAAGAAATTCCTCCTGGCAGCAGCCGTCAGCCTGGTCTTCTCGGCCAACGCCATGGCGGCCGATAAACTGAAGATGGGCATCGAAGCGGCCTATCCACCGTTCAACAACAAGGACGCCAGCGGCCAGGTCGTGGGGTTCGATAAAGACATCGGCGACGCCCTGTGCGCCAAGATGAAAGTCGAGTGCGAAGTCGTCACCTCCGATTGGGACGGCATCATCCCGGCCCTGAACGCCAAGAAATTCGACTTCCTGATTTCCTCGCTGTCGATCACCGAGGAACGCAAGCAGGCGGTGGACTTCACCGACCCGTACTACTCCAACAAACTGCAGTTCATCGCGCCGAAAAGCGCCGAGTTCAAGACCGATAAGGACTCGCTCAAAGGCAAGGTCATCGGCGCACAACGGGCGACCCTGGCCGGCACCTGGCTGGAAGACGAACTGGGTAGCGACATCACCACCAAGCTCTACGACACGCAGGAAAACGCTTATCTGGACCTGACCTCTGGCCGCGTCGATGCGATCCTGGCGGACAAATACGTCAACTATGACTGGCTGAAAACCGAGGCCGGCCGCGCCTACGAATTCAAGGGCGACCCGGTGGTGGAAAGCGACAAGATCGGCATCGCCGTGCGCAAGGGCGACAACGAATTGCGCAACAAACTGAACGCCGCACTCAAGGAAATTGTCGCCGACGGCACCTACAAGAAAATCAACGACAAGTACTTTCCGTTCAACATCTATTGATGCTGACGTACCCGGCCGACGCTGCCACACCGCAGCGCCGGCCCTTAGCAAAGCCTGCCGCGATATGAACACACACCCATGATGATCGATCTCCACGGATTCGGCCCGGCGCTCGCCGCTGGCGCACTGATGACCGTCAAACTGGCACTCTCGGCCCTATGCCTGGGGCTGGTGCTCGGCCTGCTCGGTGCCTTGGCCAAGACCTCGCCGTACAAGCCATTGCAATGGCTTGGCGGCACTTACTCGACACTGGTTCGTGGCATTCCGGAATTGCTCTGGGTGCTGTTGATCTACTTCGGTACCGTCAACCTGATGCGTGCGCTGGGCGAGTACCTGGGCATGCCTGACCTTGCCCTCAACGCCTTCGCCGCCGGTGTCATTGCCCTGGGCCTGTGCTTTGGCGCCTACGCCACGGAAGTGTTTCGCGGCGCGATCCTGGCAATTCCCAAGGGCCACCGTGAGGCCGGCGTCGCCCTGGGCCTGTCGAAGTGGCGGATCTTCACCCGACTGATCATGCCGCAGATGTGGCGCATCGCCCTGCCGGGCCTGGGCAACCTGTTCATGATCCTGATGAAGGACACCGCGCTGGTCTCGGTGATCGGCCTGGAAGAAATCATGCGCCACGCACAGATTGGCGTGACCGTGTCCAAGCAACCGTTCACCTTCTATATGGTCGCAGCGTTCATGTACCTGGGGCTGACGGTGCTCGCCATGCTCGGCATGCACCTGCTGGAACGACGCGCCGCCCGTGGATTTGCCAGGAGCACCCAATGAACTGGGACGTCATCATCAAGTGGCTGCCGAAGCTGGCCCAAGGCGCGACACTGACCCTGGAGCTGGTGGCCATCGCCGTGATCGCCGGGCTGCTGCTGGCGATTCCGCTGGGCATCGCCCGCTCTTCGCGCCTGTGGCAGGTGCGGGCATTGCCCTACGCCTACATCTTCTTTTTCCGTGGCACGCCGCTGTTGGTCCAGCTGTTTTTGGTCTACTACGGCCTGGCGCAGTTCGACGCCGTGCGCAGCAGCGCGCTGTGGCCGTACCTGCGGGACCCGTTCTGGTGCGCCACGGTCACCATGACCTTGCACACCGCCGCCTACATCGCCGAGATCCTGCGCGGCGCGATCCAGGCCATCCCAAAGGGCGAGATCGAAGCCGCACGGGCCCTGGGCATGTCTCGGCCCAAGGCATTGTTCTACATCATGCTGCCCCGTGCTGCCCGCATCGGCCTGCCGGCCTACAGCAACGAAGTGATCCTGATGCTCAAGGCCAGTGCCCTGGCGAGCACCGTGACCCTGCTGGAACTCACCGGCATGGCCCGCACCATCATTGCCCGGACCTACCTGCCGGTGGAGATATTCTTCGCCGCCGGCATGTTCTACCTGCTGATGTCCTTCCTGTTGGTGCAAGGCTTCAAGCAGCTGGAGCGCTGGTTGCGCGTCGATGCCTGCCAAGGGCGCTGACAGCGACGTGCTGACGGGCGAGGCATTGCTCGCCCGCTTCACGGCGCTGGACGTTTTTCTCACAGCGCACCAGGCGCTGTGGAAACCACGTCCGTTCACCCACCTGCAGCTGCCTTGGGAAACGTCCCACCCGGAATTGGCCCGATGGCTACGCCAGCGTTCGCTGGAAGCGGCGGAAAATGATCATCATCAGCCGTGGTTGATGGAGGACGCACCCGCACCGTTCCCGGAATTGGCCGCTATCTCTCGCACATTGAGCGCTCTCGCAGAATTGCCTGCCAGCACACTCGAAGCGCCAAGCCATCGCCTGAACGTCGACGTACCCGGGCGCAAATGGCAGCAGATCGAAGCCTTCGCCAGCCGCCTGCACTTCACCACCCAGCCGACCCACTGGCTGGATTGGTGCGCCGGCAAAGGTCACCTCGGTCGACGCCTGCTGCACGGTGAACAGCAACTGACTTGCCTGGAATACGACCCCGCACTGGTCGCCAGTGGCCAACAGCTGAGCCAGCGCCATCACCTGCCCGCCACGCACCTGCAACAAGACGTGCTAGCGGCGGACGCAGCCCAGGTGCTCCACCCCGAACACACTCCCGTAGCCCTGCACGCCTGTGGCGACCTGCATGTGCGCTTGATGCAACTGGCCAGCGCCGCTGGCTGTGCACAACTGGCTATCGCACCGTGCTGTTACAACCGCATCAACACCGAGCGCTATCAAGCGCTGTCCGACGCCGCCAAGGGCTCCGCCCTACAGCTGTCGCTCGACGATCTCAGCCTGCCGCTGACCGAATCCGTCACCGCTGGCGCACGCGTCAGAAGACAACGAGACCACTCCATGGCCTGGCGCCTGGGCTTCGACTTGCTGCAACGACAAATCAGAGGGTGCAACGACTACTTGCCCACGCCGTCACTCCCCAGCGCTTGGCTGGAAAAATCCTTCGCCCAGTACTGCACCGATCTGGCAGCCCTGAAAGACTTATCCACAGTCGGCACGCCTGATTGGGTCGCCTTGGAAGCAGCGGGCCATCAGCGCTTGGCCGAGGTACGCAACCTGGAGTTACTGAGAGGCCTTTTCCGACGACCGCTGGAGCTTTGGCTGGTGCTGGACCGGGCGCTTTTCCTCACGCAAAAAGGCTACGACGTTCGCCTTGGCACCTTCTGCGAAACCCCACTGACGCCGCGCAATCTGCTGTTGCTGGCAGAGCGTTACTGAGGCGAAACAGCCTGTGGATAACTCTGTTGATGAAATAAACCCGGATCCAAGAAATCCGAGATTTCCTGACCGTATCAGCATTGGTCATTTTTTGTTCATATGGATAAAAAACCATGAAAACAGGCATTTGCGACGAAACGCGAAAGCGGTCACAAAATCGCAAGATGCCCTGCGTCTCATCCAGCCCGTTGTGCATAAGCGTCTAAGCAAAACGACATAACCGCCGAATTCAGTGCTGCCCCGCGCCAATAATTGCGTCCGCCGCGCCCGTGCTATACAACAGCCCCACGTATCGTGATTGACACAATGCCGACACACTCAAGGACTGGCCGTGACGTTCATTTCCTACGCACAAAACTTCGAAGACATACGCCTGTGGCGCGCCCTTCAATCGGTGGAAAACGGCTTTTACCTCGACGTCGGCGCCAACCATCCGACAGATGATTCAGTCACCCGAGCGTTTTACGACCGCGGCTGGCGTGGCATCAACATCGAACCCGTGCCGGCCTACTACGACGCCCTCTGTCAGCAACGCCCCCACGACACCAACCTGCAATGCGTGGCCGGTGAAAACGCCGAAAGCCTGACCTTCTACACCATCGCCGACACGGGCCTGTCCACGGTAGAAGCCAGCGTCGCCCAACAGCATCGCGACGCCGGCATGGACGTGCGCAACCAGACCGTCCAATCCCGCACCCTGGCCTCCATCTGCGAACAATACGCCCAGGACCACCCCATCCACTTCCTGAAAATCGACGTCGAAGGCCACGAAGAAACCGTGCTGCGCGGCATGGACTTCAGCCGCTGGCGCCCCTGGATCATCCTCATCGAAACCCCGTGGGCCCGCGACCAGACCTGGGAGCACCTGATCACCGACGCCGGCTACCAATCCATCCTGTTCGACGGCATCAACACCTACTACCTCGCCGAAGAACACCTGGCCCTCAAACCCGCCTTCGACATCCCACCGTGCAACCTCGACGGCTTCCAGCTCTGCAAAGGCCACAAATTCAGCCACCCCATCGACGACACCGACCAACAACTCAACGCCGCCCTGCGCCGCGCCGAACAGGCCGAAGCCCAACTCCACGCCATCCAAAACAGCCGCACCTGGCGCGCCCTGAACAAACTGCGCAACCTGCTCCACCGCGCCTAAGCCGGACCTGCGCAAAAATAGTCAGAATTCAGGGGTTTACAGAACGCACCCAATCGCTATAATCGTCGCCCACACGCCGGTATAGCTCAGTTGGTAGAGCAACTGACTTGTAATCAGTAGGTCCCGGGTTCGACTCCTGGTGCCGGCACCATACAAGGTTCCAGAGAAGGCTTTCAAAATCTCTGGAACCCCCGAAAAACCCGCCTTCTGGCGGGTTTTTTCGTTTTGGCGTTCCGTCGGATTCCGGTGAATCCTGGTGGATTCCAACTGGTTTAAGGGTAGAGTTTGGGGT
Organism: Pseudomonas sp. Pdm06; assembly: GCF_014851795.1. Classification (NCBI taxonomy): domain Bacteria; kingdom Pseudomonadati; phylum Pseudomonadota; class Gammaproteobacteria; order Pseudomonadales; family Pseudomonadaceae; genus Pseudomonas; species Pseudomonas sp. Pdm06. The sequence continues at coordinate 171,302 of NZ_JACVAH010000011.1, read as the reverse complement.
AAAGGTCACTTCGATAAAAGGGAGTACCCTTATGTCGCGCACCACTGCTCCACTCTCTGATTCGGCTTGCCGCTCAGCCAAGCCCACCGACCGCGCCTACAAGCTTTTCGACGGCGATGGCCTCTACCTCCTAGTCCAACCCAACGGCCGCAAAGGCTGGCGGCTCCGTTACGTCAAACCTGATGGACGCGAAGGACTGACCTCGTTCGGCAACTACCCCGTCATTGGCCTCGCCGATGCACGCCGCAAGCGCTTGGAGATCAAGCGAATGCTGGCGGATGGCATTGATCCCATAGAGACCAAGCACCAAGCCAAGGCGGAAGCCGTAATCAAAGGCAGAACCTTTGAAAGCGTTGCGCTCGACTGGCATACGGAAATGTCGGCCAAGTGGGCACCAGGCCATTCCAAGACTGTGATGAGTCGCCTCAAAACTCACGTGTTCCCGCTGATCGGCGCCCGCGCCATTGTCGACCTCGACACCCATGACCTCATGCAGCCCTTGGAAACGATCAAGAAGCGCGGAACGATAGACGTAGCTTTAAGGGTACAAAACTACCTGCAGAGCATCATGCGCGAGGCAAAACGCCTCCGGCTTATCACCGCCAACCCTGCATACGACCTCGAAGGCTTGATCAAAGCCCCGCGGGTGGTACATCGCCCCGCTCTACCCTTATCGCGACTGCCGGAACTACAGGAGCGGATCGACACCTATAAAGGCCGCGCACTTACCCGCCTGACGGTGATGCTATCGCTGCATGTGTTTGTACGATCCAGCGAACTGCGTTTCGCCCGCTGGAGCGAATTCGACCTCAAGCGTGGCACCTGGGAGATACCGGACACTCGACCCGCGTTGGAGGGAGTACCCTTTTCCACAAGGGGTACGAAGATGGCAGGGGATATCCATTTAGTACCCTTATCGCCGCAAGCAGTGGCGCTACTCGAAAAAATCCATGCGCTCACAGGTAACTTCGCATTGGTCTTCGCAGGCGATGCCAAACCCTGGAAGCCCATGTCCGAAAATACCGTGAACAACGCGCTACGGACGATGGGATACGACACCAAAACCGATATCTGCGGACATGGGTTTCGTTCGATGGCCTGCAGCGCACTGATCGAGTCAGGACTGTGGTCCGAGACCGCCATTGAAAGGCAGATGAGCCACAAGGAACGCAACAACGTCCGCGCCGCATACATCCACAAGGCCGAGTTCATTGAGGAGCGCAGGCTGATCATGAACTGGTGGAGCCGGTATCTGGAGGCCAACCGGCAGGAACATGTCACTCCACACGAATTCGCGAACCAGACCGGAGCGAACGTCACTCGCCTAAAAGCAAAACGTGGCGCAACCGAGTAAGCGCTCGATCTTCATATCTCAGCGATCCGCTTGTCAACGCGGGTCCATCCAAACAGGGCTGCAAAGCCGCCCTGCTTGGATGGACCTCACTTAAAAAATCTAAAGCCCACCCAACTGTCTGTGGAAAACCACTGATTTCCACCGGTGGATAATTTCATCCACAGCCGCAGAACTCCCGAAAATTGGAGTCTTGACCCGAATTATCCACAGGCGTAGAAAAGATCGGGCAAAGCGCTGTCGCCGACAGCAACCTAGGTAGCCAGAACCTTTAAGGCTACGCCACACGGTGGTGGTTCTCCCAAAGTGCGATTAGCGTCCGGCGGCTCGCACGGTCACAGCGATGTGATGGATGCCTACTTTTTCCAGTGTGCCCACTGCGGCAACTCATCCCCTTTCATAGCTGCCCTGCAGCAACCTATCCGCTTGGCCATTCCCGTGCGCCAACCTGCGCCCGTCTCTTTCTCCCGGAAAGAGACGGGCGCTCCTACCGCTGCTGCAGCCCAACTCGTACAAGGCTTTGCGGCATTCCCCCTCGTGACAATCGGCGTGACAAACACTGAAGTCACCAGCAACAGCGATGCAGATGATGGTGCCGCAGCCCACGGAATGGACTGCACCTGACTGACAGTCAGGCACGCCCCGGTCATCACTTCGCTGCATTCACCCGACTCAGGATCTCGCGGCATTGGTCTCGTCAGCCAGTGCAGCCTCCACCCGCCCACTTCTTCAGAGGTGCTCAGGAGGTCAGGTAATGAGATGCCCAAGCTCCCGGTCGTAAAGAGCCGCCAGTCCCGCGTTAGTGGACAACCCTCACAGGTCGCAGGGGCCTTGATCCCTGATAACACTCAACATTCGTGGCGGGATGACGTGGGGAAAGTTTCAAAGATTTGGCTTCGACAGGAGTTTGATCATGGCATTGGTAGGTAGACGGGATGGGCGGAATTTTGGATATGGACGGCAACTGAGTTATGCCGGGCCACAGGCGTTGCGCGATCTGTTTGGCGGCGGGCATTACGGCACGGTCAAGGCGCACAGTGATCGCTGGCAGGCGTTTGTGCGCTGGTGTCGCTCAGATGATGGACCAAGACTCAACGATGCACGGCAGATAGATCGCCAGATCTTGTCGGATTACGCGGCGCATCTACGTCACTTAGTCGAGCGCGGCGACCTCGCTATCGCCACCGCACAAAACCGATTGTCCAGCGTCAACCGAACCATGGCGGCACTTCGCGGTGATCAGTATGTGAAGGTGCCGAGTCCGAGCAAGGCGTTGGAAATGCAGCGCACCACCATCCGCACGACAGTTCCACAAGGCCAAGACCGCGAACACGTGCAGCGGATCGTCGACGTACTTTACGAACACCAGAAGCCGCGCGCCGCGGCCATCGCTCAGTTAGCGCGAGCCACCGGCATGCGCTTACGTGAGGCCATTTTGGCGGACCTACCCCGTCTAAAACGTGAAGCCAAGCAATTCGGTAAGATCAACATTCAGGACGGCACCAAAGGTGGCCGCTCGGGCGCATCAGCTCCTCGTTGGATTACGGTAGATGATCATATTCGTGACGCGCTGAAGTTTGCCGATCAGGTCTCGCCCGACGGCAGCCGCAACCTGCTTGCACCGAACGAAAGCTACCTCGATTTCCAAAAGCGAATCGTCCGTCCAGCCCGGGACACCCTTCATGCGCACAACCTAAAAGGCTTCCACGAACTGCGGGCAGCCTATGCGTGCGAACGCTATGAGCAAATCACCCAGCATCCTGCGCCCATCAACGGTGGCAGTTGCTACCAGCTCGACCGACGCCTCGATCAGGCGGCCCGAGACCAAATCAGCTATGAACTCGGGCACGGCCGTATCGACGTAGTATCGGCGTATATCGGGGGACGAGCATGAGCAAGCCATTCGATATGGAGCTGTTCCTGGCAAGCGTACTGACCGGGTCGCATGCCACACGCGAGCGTCACCTACGCCAAGCAAAGGCCATTCAAGCGGCGATGTCTAATCGCTGGCACCGTGACAATCCATGGACCTGGCAGCAAAAGCATCTCGACTGGTTTCTAAATCACCACCTGAATCAGCACGCTGAATCGACGCGCTATTACTATCTCCTGACCATCCATTTGCTAACTCTTCGTATAGGGAAATCCTGGCAGTTCAAGCGTTAGGCGAAGGTCAGCAATCGGCCAAAAGTGGCCGACTGACCAACGGTCACACCCTGACATTTCTGGCTGGAAGTTTTCAATCCGTAGAGTTGTAAAAAGACTGACATAAGTCTAAGCCAAACATTAAAACCCCTCTATAAAAATAGATATTACTCATTGCACGTGCATTAGTTGTCTGAATTCCTGTTCGACGGCCGTCCGAGTCTCATGCATTTCGTAATTCACTTTCTCGAACAATTTTTGAAGGTGAGGCGTCTCACCGTGCCCCAGCGCCTCCCCTGACCGCATGGCTACTCTAGCCTGATCCAATGTCTGAGCAGCCGAAACATAGAAGTCTGAAATTCTTTCTGACGTTGCCTTAGAAAAATAAATTTTATTTTTCTCATAAACCTCAACGAAGGCATCGAATTTTGGCAATGCCGATTCATATGCCTGCGTGATTGAAGGTCGTTGTCTCCCAAAATAATCGGGTCGAATATTTTCATATATCGCTTCGTGCAGATCAACGAGAAGCTTGTAGCTTTCGTCGATAAATACAGCTCTTTTTTCGATCAGATTTGCATGCCCCAATTGAACTAGGTGACGCTCGGTTTGCAATGCGCTTTCCAGATTCTGTGTCTGGCGAGAGTGCTCTGATTTGAGTTTTTCTATAAGAACGTCAAAAGTCGCCTTCTCTCTCAAGCTGATGCGATCCTTCCAAATACTCCCCAGCCAAGCCGAAAGTCCGGTAATGACGATTGCCGCGCCACCAACTTGACCGATTAAAGAGTTAAATATCTCAAACATATCGAACTACTCCGATAAAAAACATAAAAAATTTGTGCGCATAATTTTAAAAAAAATCAAGGCCATAGTAGGTTGCCAAACCTTTAAAAGCTCCAATCTTTGTCACAGTATTCGCAAGAATAAACTCGCCCATCGGAAGTTTGGATGGCATCTTTGACGATGTCCGATCTTTTTTTGCGGGCTCGCCTTCCCTACATTATCCATTGCGTCTGTGATCTAGCCATTCGATGCTCTTAGTGATTGGATCAACACGAACAAATATAAGTCCACTCGGCGGATTGGCATTAGAGTCAAAACCAATTTCGTCAAGCTGCTTTATTCCTGCATGATACTCAGATAGGAAATCCAAAAAAACATTAACTATTTCGTTGTAGTCGTTTTCTACTGACGATTTCTTTGGGAGAAGTAGTTTGAATTTTTTGCCATCATTTGCTTCCGCATATATGGAGAAAGCGAGGGAGTATGGATTTTCCGTACTCAGCTTACCTGCTGATCCTAAGAGGACTGGCTCTATTTTAGGTTGCGACATCACCTTGCCTGCTGTTTCGGAAAGTTTTTCCTTCAGAAGCAAGTAATGGTCCTTACCCATCTCCCCAAAAAGTGCCTTAAAGTAAGGTTTTGCTATGTAAGCCGCGACAATTGGAAAAATAAACCACTCAAGACATGCTTGAGGTCCACTAGGGGGCCTAGACTCAATCGCTATACAGATATTTGGGTTGTGCAATGCCTTCTCGAAATCAACATACAATTCACTTGGCATGCCCTCTTCATAGATTAGTGCAACGTCTGGCTTATTCATCTTTTTTCCTTAATACGTAATGCCGAACACTGCGGCGTGACCAATCGAAAAATCCCGCGCCATCAGACGCGAACAACTATCATTAATGAGCCAGCTCTCAACGACCATGGACATTCGCCACACTGGAAAACTCAGCCTCCCAAAAAAAATTGCTAAGCTCTTTCAACTATAGCAATATCCAGAGGGTGGAGTAGCGTTATGCCATGCACGAGATATCACCTAGGGAAGGGAGAATACCAGGAATGAAATATCGTCACTTAAATGTGTTCATGATGAAACCAGATACTGTTATCAACGGTTTCTCGGATCTACTAGTTTTGGATAAGGACGTAGTCCCATATGAACTGGATGCAGATTTTGGCTTAGAAGGAGTTTTATATGTAAAGCGCACAGTTGAAAAAAGGCCGAATTGGGGCGAATTGGTTGACACAATTACCGGAACCAACGTAATACAGATCGGAAACAAATCAAGCTCTGCGGTATTATTCATAAAAACAGATACCGACATATTCGCCATAACTTTTGGTTATGGCCGACACCTAGTAAATCTTGCAAACTTCGCCCAAGACTTCGGGCTAAAAACCGCCTTAAATACTCTTAATCACGAAAGTTTAAGAAGCGTAGATATTCATACATTAGAAGACCAACCGGTTCAAAAAAGATCACAGGCCGCACGCGACTCAGAAATAAGTGTGTTTGGCATTGATATATCTAGAGATATATTGAGAGCTGTGACTGGAACACCTAAACCAGGTATAGATTTCAAAAATATCTCTGGCGGTGATGCAATGTTTTCATTTGGTATTGAAATGGAGATCAGCGATTTACCAACCATAACTGAGAATTTAAAAACCCATTACCTAAAAGATGATTATAAAACAGACTTTCTATGGGTAGACAACGTCAGAAGAATCAAGGAAAAATCACACATAGACCAGTTAGACCGGGTTCTGCTTGAAGCAATTAAAGACCGTGATCCGAGTATAGTTATAACACTACCAGAAATAGAGAAATGGGACTCGATAACCGGCTTCAGCTTTACCCGAGCCAAAAGTGATCGATCACCAACTGTATCATCGGAAAAATATCTATCTACGATTGACAATACAAAGCTATCTATCGAGTCAGTCAAAAGAGATCATTTGTATGTTTTCGATATACATGAAAACGAATTTGATCACTCAATATACAAATGCATCTATTATGAAATAATAAACGCAAACAAAACCAACATAATATTTGGAGGAACCTGGTATGAAATTGACAACTCATTCATAGGGAGAATCAATTCTAGCTTAACGAATATAGGTGTTTCTGAACTTCAATTTCCAGGGGTATACGTGTGGCAAGAAGGTGAGAAGGCAAAAATAGAGGCTGAAGGTGATTACAATATTAGGGCCTCTCAGATGCACGGATATCACCTATTAGACAAGAGACTGATCAAAAGCAACAAATCGACTAGTTCAGTTGAACTGTGCGATCTTCTTTCAACTGAGAAGCAATTCATACACGTCAAACATCGCAAAGGGGGATCTGCTGGACTAAGTCATCTTTTCGCACAAGGGAGCGTCGCCGCAGAGATATTGCTCGGAGACCGAGAATTTAGAAAATCAGCCAGAAAGGTATTGGGTACTTTCAGTAACGCTGCACGCGAAATCATTCCACTCGACAACTTTCGAAGCGCAGAATATGAAGTGGTTTTTCTGATATTGGGCGACGATGCCGCAAGCGTGAAAAGCAATCTGCCCTTCTTCAGTAAAGTAAACCTTGTTAGGGCATATGATAGTCTTTCCCAGCGAGGTTACTCCGTAAAAATATCAGCCGCCGCCAAAGTAGAAAGACCATGAACGCTTTCACGGAGATTGAATAATAATGCCCGCGGGTCTCACTGACGCTTTCTCAGAAGATTCAATATGGTTTTCATCCCATATTTCTTACCTAAACGCGATAAAAACAACGGTTCTACATCAGCAGCGAAACCGAGCAATCCCTGAAGCCTAAACACGTCTTTTTGTTCAAGCAGTCCCAGACCATACTTATGGACAAGAGCGCTAATTTCTCGCTTTCTATCACGACCAAGAGAAACTTTATCATCGTTTGTGATTACTAATCCGGTAATCCTGCGGCTCCCTCGCTTAGACAAATGTATCGTCTTATCAACATTCAAGCTTAAGCGTGGGTATTTCAAACTAGACAACAAATCTTTTATTACAGGCACGACTGACTCAGAAGCGTAAGGTAAAGCCGTGGAAAATGTCAAATCGTCAGCATAGCGAGTATAAACAAATTTGTTTTGAGATGCCCAATCAGCTACCACACTATCAAACTCATACATGATAGAGTTCGATAATATTGGTGAAGCTGGAGAGCCGATACTCAGAGCACCGCCATTCCCTCTATTAATACATGACAGTCTTGCAATATATCGAATTTCTAGCAAATCAAGAAAAGGCAAGCTTTTCTGAAAGTGCGCTATCAGGTCATCAATTTTAATAGACGGGAAGAAGTCTTTAAAATCCAGCTTAACCATGTACTCGTTTGTTCTGTGTGCCTCGGCATTCTTTTTAATGCTTGCACCTTTTACATATGCCGACGCGGCCTCATGAATTGGCAATAGATGAAAAACGTTATGAATCAACCAATGTTGAACATACTTTGTTTCCCTGGCAGGTTGAGAGATTATTCGCAACCCGCCATTCTTTTTTGGAATACTATAAGTTTTATAAGAATAAGGAGCCCTCGAAACCACACGTACTAACTGTTCGCTTGACAATGACAAATCAGCCAACATTTTCTCAAGCGTTTTATGGGCGATCACTTCCCACCCCCAAACAGCCGACGAATAACTCTAAGCCGGTGATTATCTTTTCCCGAAGTATTATAGAACTCTTTACACTCTGTAGAAATACGTAGCTTATCTATCGGCACAGAAGAGCTCGCAGAAAAATTAACCCTGTGGAACTCAGAGTTTCTAGCGACGTAAAATTGGGAATCACTATAAATCTCAAGACTAATGAGTCTGAATCGCTGAAGCAAAAAAAGCTTGCCCCTTAGTTGATCCCTGCCAGCGTCAACTCCTAGCCTGGAAAGATAATCCAATAGCTCGCTCTCTTTAACGGCAACAAATAGCTTTATAAGCTCATACAAGAGAACAAAAACATGGGAGCTATTGGATACTTTAAGAAGCTGCGATTTCGGCAGTTCGTCCAACTCGCGCTGAACATCAACCACAACATCCTCTATGATCTCAGCAGTTATAGTAAGTGGAAATCCGACTTCAAATGGATAACTTTTTACTGCAGTTCGCTTATCGTTTGAGATATGTCGAAAAATACCTAATTTTATGAATGAGTCATTCTGAAAGTGACCTTCCGAGCAAACAGCAACAATTTTGTCGTTGAACTCCTTCAACTGAGAAAACGCACCAAGCTCAGCTATTGCTCCGGGACTCTCTAGTATGATAACCACCAGAGAGCACATTGCAGCCAACTCCACCTCGAGATCAATCAGATTTCTAAAGATAGCGTCAACTTGCCAATTAGTGACATCCTCAGGCTTGAAGAACTCAATTCTATTATTGAGGTCTGTCTCAAGCGCGTGACGTAGCGACTGTACCGAAGGGGTGGGATCGTCCGGATGCCCCTTTTCAGGCGACCGGCCACCACACAGAAGAACGATGTGAGACTTACAGTACTCGACTCTTGATGACTCTATTTTTATCGATGATAGAGCAGCAAGTCGAGGATCTGTCATTTAGAAGAGGTTCTTTACCAAGAAACAGCCGCAGAGAATATCTGTGGACCGTAATGAGCCCGCGATTGGAGGGCCGCAGATATTCTCTGCGGAATAAATCCAAGCAATTTTCTAGAGTCTGGCTAATCGCCCGACTAAGCATCGGTACCGAGACCGAGCTTGTACGCGTAAAGAACGGGTCGAATATCCCAAACGGCATTGACGCTGTCAATATGCCATACGCGAAATTTAAGAATTTTTAGCTCATTCCTCTTTCAGATCACGAATAGTCGCTCATATCAATAACGAACACCCTCCATTATTTGATCCACGATCAGGGTATAAATAGAGGTAGCGCCTCAAAGACTATTACCTTAAATCATTGATTTTTAACTCAATAGTAATGCGATTCGACTCTTGGTGCCATACAAAACAAAGCCCTCGCAGAAATGCGAGGGCTTCGTTGTTTCTAGGTGCTCACTTTTCCTCCACCCCCTAAAAACCTGTGGGAGCGACTCACTCATCGCTTAGGAAAACCCTGGCTGTTCAACCATCAAACAAAGATCAGAAAACAGCCGTCGCCGTTAACCAGCAGCGATTGAGTGGCGGTATCGGGATTAACGAGAATCATCGTGCCGGGATGGATGTTTGACTCTCATCCTCACCGCGCACCGTTGGTAGGATCTCCCTCAGCAAGCATACGCTTCAAGCATTCACGCTCCTGGGCACCGGGTAGCACGCCCGTTGTTATCGCCTGCAGCACAGTGACGCCCTCTTCGTTGAGTACCCTGACCTCGGCTTTCGCATGACCGCGTTCATCGATGTCAACGATGAGCCAATGGCAGGTGATCTGTTCCTCTGGGTACACGGGCCGCTTGAACTCCAAACTCATGCCGGTGGCCAACCAACCGATCTGCCCGCCGATCTCGGTAATCAGACTTGCCGTTAGCAGGCCATGAGCAATAGGTGCCTTGAACCGGCGCAACTGTGCGTAATGCGCATCGCTGTGGACCGGGTTGTAGTCCCGAGAGATCTGCGCGAATTGATGGATATCGTCTCGCGAAAAACAGCGGACAACGGTGAAGCGGTCTCCTACGTTGAGTCCTTCGGCGGCACGTTCTCTCGGGCTTTTCATAAAGGCTTCCTGGTAGCGGCGGGGCGGTCGTTAAAAAGTGTGCTCGGGACCAGGAAATGTCCCGGCTTCCACATCCAGTGCAAAATCTCTTGCCGCTGTTTGAAGTACGGAACGGAGGTCGGCGTACTGTTTGACGAATCGCGGCAGGCGACCCTGACGCAAACCGGCCATATCCTGCCAAACCAGTACCTGAGCATCACATTGGTTTCCGGCACCGATCCCGACGGTAGGTATGGAAATAGCGTGGGTGATCGCGGCTCCGACTTCACCGGGTACCATCTCGATCAAAACCGCGAAGGCACCGGCGGCTTCCAGTGCTTTGGCGCTGTCTATCAAGCGCTGTGCATCGTCACCTCGGCCCTGCACACGATAGCCGCCCAGTTGATGTTCCATTTGTGGTGTGAAGCCGATGTGTGCCATGACGGGGATGCCCGAGCGAGTGAGCTTTTCGATGTGTGGCAGCAACTCGATCCCGCCTTCCAGTTTGACGGCATGGGCACCGGCTTCCTTCATGAATCGAACGGCGGTATGCAGGCACTGTTCCGGTGAGGCCTGATAGGAGCCGAAAGGCAGGTCGGCAATCACCAGTGCTCGCTGTGTCGAGCGGTTGACTGCTCGCACCAGAGGGATAAGTTCGTCGACGGTGACCGAAAGCGTTGATTCATTGCCGTAGACATTGTTAGAGGCGGAGTCGCCCACCAGCAGGACAGGTATGCCGGCATCCTCGAAAATGGCGGCGCTGTACATGTCATACGCCGTCAACATCGCCCACTTGCGACCTTCCACTTTCATTTGTTTGAGGTGTGGGATCCGGATTCGTGTCGCAGGTTTTGTCTGGGGGGAACGGTCGTAGGGTGAAGTTTGCTCGCTCATCGGGACGTCTCGCTGACAGGATGGGTTAGGCGTGTAACTGCTCGATCAGCAGCACTAGCGCGATGATGATCATGATCACTCCAGACAAACGGCTGACCAGATGCGCAGCGGCAGGGCGTGCTCGAAGCACGACTTGTGAGCCAAATCCGACCAGCAGATAGATCACTCCACAGCTGATGGTGTGGATCAGCCCGAGTGCAATCATCTGCATGGGCACAGGCCACGGCGCGGTGGTGTCGGTGAATTGCGGCAGGAGCGCCAGAAACAGCAGAAACACTTTCGGATTCAGCCCACTCACGCAAAGTCCCTTTAGCGCCCATCGCGCCCATGAGTCGGTCGTTTGGCTTTCATCGGCGTGCGGTGTGGAAGGGCGAGCAAGCATATTGGCCCCCAACCAAAGCAGGTAACCCGCGCCGGCCACCGTCAGCACGGACAATGCCAGCGGGTGATTGGCTACCAGCGTGCCAACACCGGCCGCGACGATCATCGTGGCGATCAAGTGGCCGGATAACAGTCCACCCACGGCAGGAATAACAACGCGATGCTTCAAGCCTGCGGATATCGCGTAGGCCCAATCTGCACCCGGGGTGATGACGAACAGAATCGACACGGCCCAGAACGCGGCGAACACACTAAAGGTCATGGCGTCACCCACGCCGGTTGATACAACGTTGTTCTTGTCATCATCGCTTCCCATCAATCCAGGATCGCGCCTCTTTGGAAGGGCTCGGTCGTTTATGGCTGAAGGAAGAATAATGAAAGTCGGCTAGAATATTCTTTCAAAGATTGTCGTGACGACACTGTGTATTGGAAGGTTTTACTGCGTGGACAGAATTGATCGAAATATTCTTGCCGAATTGCAAAAGGATGGTCGCCTTTCGGTCACTGAACTGGCTGAACGGGTCGGCCTGAGCCTTTCACCTTGTCATCGTCGAGTGCGGGCATTGGAAGAGTCCGGTGTATTGCTCGGCTATCGGGCACAACTGGACCCCGCCGCGCTCGGCCTGAACTTTTCCGCCATGGTATTCGCCACCCTGCGAGAGGGTGACAGGCAAGCGGTAGAGGCGTTCGAAGCGGCGCTCATTGAGATCCCCCAGGTGGTCGATGCGCAAAGATTGTTTGGCGAGCCGGATTATTTGCTGCACGTCATCGCCCAGGACCTGCCGGCCTTTCAGCGACTGTATGACGAGAGCCTTTCAACATTGCCCAATGTTCAGCGGCTGACCTCGACGCTGGTGATGAAACGGGTTGTCCAGGATCGGCCGCTACCGCTGTGAGCTTGCGTAGTCGCCCGTGCAGTTGAAGGGCCGCTTTTAGCCGACAATCGATGCGCGCAAGAAGCGGCTGGAGGTCAAGCGGATGCTGGCGGAACTCTCAGTGAACCGGGCACTGGATCAGGTCGACCCGATTGCCTGCTCCGCGGCGCGTAAAAATCCTGCTCGATCCATGGAGTGCTTGTTCGCGATATCAGGTTTTCCACGGACTTCATTCAGTGGGTGCCATGGAAAGTCTCTTGCATTAATATCCCGCCATCACAATAATGAGATCGATTATCATTTATGCCTCGGTATCTCTCTCATGTCGGCGCTTGATCATTCGGCTCTTCATCGGTTGTACAGCGAACACAACAGTTGGCTGAAAGGCTGGTTGCGTGTGCGTCTGGGCAACGCCGCCGATGCGTCGGACCTGGCGCAGGACACGTTCCTGCGAGTGATGACGGCGCGCAATGACGCGCCCATCCGCGAACCCCGTAGTTATCTGAGCGCCATCGCCCGTTCGCTGCTGATCGATAAATCCCGTCGCCGCACCATTGAGCAGGCTTACTTGCAGGCGTTGGCCCAGCGGCCGGAACCGGTGGATGTTTCGCCGGAGATTCGCTTGTCCATCATCGAGATGCTGGTGGCGGTCGATAGCCTGCTCGATGAGCTGGGCCAGCGCACGCGGGAAATTTTCCTGGCGGTGCAGCTCGAAGGGCTGAGCTACGTGGCGGCGGCCGAGCGGTTCGGCGTGTCGGTGACCACGGTGAAAAATCATCTGATTCGCGCCATGACCCAATGCCTGTTGCTGGTGGATAACTGATGTCCTCGTCCCTGAACCTGGAGACGCTGGAAGCGGCCGCCACGTGGTACGTGCAGCTCAATGACGGTACAACCTGCGAAGCGCGCACGCAGGCGTGGCAAGCGTGGATGCAAGCCAGCCCTGAACATGCGGCCGCTTGGTCGCGGGTTGAAAAGCTTCAGCAGCAGTGGGCGATGATGCCGCAGCAGGCGGCGTTGTCCGGCCTGGGTGCAGCGCAAGCGCAACGCCGTGACGTACTGAAAATGCTTGGTATGCTGATGGTCATCGGCGGCGGTTCATGGCTGGCCGTTGAGCAGGTGCCGTACCGCTCGATGCTGGCGCAACAGCGCACGGGCATCCGGGAACGTCGCTCGCTGCGCCTGGACGATGGCTCGCAACTGGAACTGAACGCCGACACTGCACTGGACATCCATTTCGACTCCAGACAGCGGCTGATCCAGCTATTCCGAGGCGAAATCATTGTGCAGACCGCCAAGGATCCCGCCCAGCGCCCCTTCATGGTTCAGACCGCGCAAGGGGGCGTACGCGCGCTCGGCACCCGGTTCAGTGTGCGACAACTGCCCGAGCAAACGCGGGTCGGTGTGCTAGAGGCCGCGGTTGAAGTCAGCCCGCAGCGGCATGCCGATCACGCACTGCGCCTGGAAACCGGCCAGCAGGTCACGTTCGATCTCGATCGGGTGGGCAGCCCCCGCCCCCTGCCAGCGGGCTCGACCGCTTGGGTGCAGGGAATGCTGAGCGTAGACGACTGGCGTCTGGGGGATTTCATCGAGGAGTTGGGGCGCTATCGCCCGGGCGTGCTGCGCTGTGCCGCAGAGGTTCGGGGGTTGAGCATTTCGGGCGCCTTCCGCATCGATGATACGGACACCGTGCTGGAAAACCTGGGTAAATCCTTGCCGGTGAAAGTGCGTTACCTGACGCGCTACTGGGCCAGCATTGAACCGGTGTGAACCCGCTTCGCAGAATCTTCACCGGCAACCTTGCTGATTTCGATTCTCATCCGTCAATGACATAAGCCGCGATATAGCGGGTTTCTGCCATGACAACGGAAGGATCACTCAATGCCCCCGCTTCCCCTCAAAACCCCGACGCTGCTGACGCGCACCGTTCGCCTGGCCGTGCTGGGCGCTTCCCTCGCCAGCCTGTCTGGCCTGGTGCTGATGCCGGTTCAGGTCATGGCTCAAAACCTAACCGCTTACCAGATCGCCCCCGGGCCGTTGGGTTCCGCCCTGGCCCAGTTTGGTGTGCAAGCGGGGGTTACTCTTTCGTTCGACACCGAGCAGGCTCGTCATCTCACGACAGCCGGGCTCAAAGGCTCATATAGCATCGAGGATGGGCTGTCGCGCCTGCTCGCCAACAGTGGACTGCAAGCGCAACGTCAGAGCAATGGCGGGTACGTTCTGGTCGCGAACCGCACCGACGATGCCCTGGAACTGGGGGCCACGCAGGTCACTGCCAACCAGTTGGGTACGGTGACCGAAGGCACCGGTTCCTACACCCCCGGCACCATTGCAACCGCTACACGCATGGTCTTGACGCCACGACAGACACCACAATCGATATCGGTGGTCACCCGCCAAGCCATGGATGACTTCGGCCTGAGCGGCATCGATGACGTGATGCGCCACACGCCGGGCATCACCGTCTCCACCTACGACAGTGAACGTACCAACTATTATTCTCGCGGCTTCGCCATCCAGAACTTCCAGTACGATGGCATCCCGATGACCCGCAACGCCCCCTACTCGGCCGGGCAGACGCTGACTGACATGGCGATCTACGATCGCGTCGAAGTACTCAAAGGCGCGACCGGCCTATTGACCGGTGCCGGTGGCCCTGGGGGCACCATCAACCTGGTGCGCAAGAAGCCCACTTCCGAGTTCAAGGGCCATGTCGAACTGGGCGCGGGCTCCTGGGACAACTACCGCTCGGAAATCGACGTCAGCGGCCCGTTGACGGAAACCGGCAACGTACGTGGCCGCGCGGTCGCTGCCTATCAGGACAAGCATTCGTTCATGGATCACTATGAGCGCAAGACCAGCGTGTTCTACGGCATTCTCGAATTCGACCTGGATGAAGACACCCTCCTCACCGTCGGTGCGGACTACCAGGATAACGATCCAAAAGGCTCAGGCTGGTCGGGCAGCCGTCCGGTATATGACTCCGCGGGCAATCCGATCAGTTTGCCGCGCTCCTTCAACAATGGCGCGAAGTGGAGCAAGTGGGAGCAGTACTCGCGTACCGCGTTCGCAACCTTGGAGCACACGTTCAACAACGGCTGGGTGGCCAAAGGGCAATACAACCACCAGATCAATGGCTACAACGCCCCGCTGGGCTCGCTGGCCGAACCCAATCCGACGACCGGGCTGTCCTCCATCTACGCCAACAAGTACACCGGTGAAACCGTCAGCGACAGCGGCGATTTCTACCTCACCGGCCCTTTCAGCATGCTCGGTCGCGAACATGAGCTGGTCATCGGCTCGTCGATCTCCTCTTCACACTGGGTGGGCAAGGACTACTACAACCCGACCTACACCAACAACGTCATCGACTTCTACAACTGGAACGGTGACAGCATCGAGCCAGACTGGGGCGATGTCGGCTTCAAGAACGACGAGACCACCCGCCAATCGGGCGTGTACATGACCGGGCGTTTCAGCCTGATGGATGACTTGCACCTGTTGCTGGGCACGCGTATCGCCAACTATCAGGTAACCGGTACCAGCGACACCAAGGATACTGGCAAGGTCATTCCTTACGCCGGCCTGGTCTATGACCTCAACGATAACTACTCGCTCTATGCCAGCTACACCGAAATCTACTTGCCGCAAACCGCATATCGAGACAGCAGCAACAAAATGCTGGAGCCGGATGAAGGCACCAACTACGAGCTCGGCCTCAAGGGTGAGTTCTACGACGGACGACTGAACACCAGCCTGGCCTACTTCGAGGTTCATGAGGAAAACCGCGCGGAATTCGACTCGACCGCAGACACCTCGCTGGTTGCCAACCCTTACAGGGGCATCACCGCCAAGACCAAAGGCTATGAAGCGGAAATCTCCGGCGAACTGGCGCCC
Organism: Pseudomonas sp. Pdm06; assembly: GCF_014851795.1. NCBI lineage: Bacteria > Pseudomonadati > Pseudomonadota > Gammaproteobacteria > Pseudomonadales > Pseudomonadaceae > Pseudomonas > Pseudomonas sp. Pdm06. Next base: position 155,310 of record NZ_JACVAH010000011.1, on the reverse strand, counting down.
GGCTGGCAGTTGCAAGCGGGTTATACCCACAAGATCATTCGCGATCAGAGCGGCACCAAGGTCTCCACCTGGGAACCGGAAGACCAGGTCAACTTCTACACCACCTACAAACTCACCGGCTCTTGGGACCGCCTCACTCTGGGCGGCGGCGCTCGCTGGCAGGGCGAGGGATGGCAGCTACTGAACAACCGCCCGAAGAAAACCACCGACAAGTTCTCGCAAGACCCTTACTGGCTGGTCGACGTAATGGCGCGGTATCAAGTGACTGACAACGTTTCCGCCACCCTCAACGTCAACAACGTTTTCGACAAGAAGTACTACACCAATATCGGGTTCTATAACTCGTCGTACTACGGCGATCCGCGCAACGTGATGCTCGCCACTCGCTGGGATTTCTGATTTCCGCGATCAAACCGGTTTCCGTTCTGCGGCTCATGCAACAAAGCCCTCGTATCGCTACGAGAGCTTTGTTGTTTCTGGGATATTGATATCCCTACCCCCTGCCTCCGTCGCAACTCGCCAAGACCTATGCATTCTTTAATTTCGCAAAAAATCCAGGATCACTTGACTGGTAGCTTCCGCTTTCTCCTCAAGCACCCAATGCCCAGTATTTTGCAAGATCAAGGAATGGGGTTGCGAGGTAATGTGCTGCACTTGCTCGGCCAACGTCTTGCCTCTTGAGTGATCCCCGCCAATGGTGAGCACCGGGAGGGTCAGTTTATTTTCAGCGAACGCTTGGTTGTCATTTGCGTCATGCTCTATCCACGCCGAATAAAGCTTGAAAGCCGCGCCCATGCGCCCTGACCGGGAATAGTCGTTCAACAAGGCCTCACGCACCTCTTGCGTTACCTTGGGATTTCCTGGGTAAACGAACTCATCGAAAAACATGTCCAGGTAAATCTTTTCTTTACCTTTGATCATTTTTTCGGCGGTGCTTCCAAAGAAGCGAAAATGCCACTTGCTCGAGATACCGGTTGCGGGATTGCCATTAAAGGGAATCTCCCACCCTGGAATACCCGGGATAAAGCCGTCCATTAAGACGATGTGTTTGGTTTCGTATGGATAAAGTGCGCCGTAGGCATAGGCGACAATCAAACCCATGTCGTGCCCCACAACATCAACCCGATTCATCTGCAGTTTTTTAATCAGCTCATGCAGGTCCAGCGCCATGTTCTTCTTGTCATAACCGCTGGCTGAAATATCCGTTTCTCCGGCGCCACGATAATCAGGAACGACAGGGGTGTAGCCAGCGCGCACCAAGCGCCCCATCACGGCCTCCCAGTTCCTCCAGCTTCCCGGAAAGCCATGGATCAGGAGCACCGGTCTTTCACCGTTACCGCTCACCAGATAGTGCATGCGAATGCCGTTCACATCCGCGTATTCACTCCTAAATACTTCACCATCAATGACCATGCCAGGCCCTTCCATTAATGGAATCGTTGCATGCGACTGAGCGGAAGAGGCTGGAAAAGCCAAGATGTCGGAAAGAATAAATTGCCTCATCCTGAAGACCACCTTGAGCCAAATGACTTCTTCCACACTGCGTCCAGACTGAGCAAACCTAGCTTGGATGTATCCACAATAAATTCGCCACTGTCAGGACTGACAGTGGCGACGAATGGATATCGACGATTTTCCGTAATCGCTTCGCCAGTGCCCCATGAAAAGAAGGTTTCAGACCACTGGACTCCAGCCAGTTAGAAGCTACAAGCCAGGTAAAATCTGGATACGCAATTTTGGATTCGCCAGCATCGCGCCACGATTGCCCCTCCTCCAATCGCTGACTACTCTTCAACAGTCGCTGCCAATTCAGCGACCGGGCGTAGGAAACCCGAAGTAAATCAAGGCGTATCAGCTGCGCCTCGCTTACTATTGCAGGCGCTTTTTCTGTGTCTGCGATATGCGTTATGGCGGCTGTGCGCGGGACACCTTCGGGTGTGCCGGGTGCCTTGATTCCCGGTTTTCCTACCCCGTGCATGGCCGCCACCCAATCCCGTAGGAAAGGACGGTTGCGGCTCTCACAGTCAAGGAGCCAGACAATGCCAAACCCGCAAGACCTCAAAACCCCAGGCCTAACCCCCTTCTGCTACCACTCCGACCGCCCTTTATTCCGCGTCAACAGCGGCATACCCATCGGCGAAGCCCTGTCCCACGCTTCCGATCTGCTCCACGTTGCCAAGGTCCTGGCCGAGGACGCGGCGATGATTCGCGGTACGGATCGGTATGCCTGGGCGTCGTGTTATTTGCAGGATATGAGTAAGGCCGTTATCGACGACGTGGTGAAGGTGCTGGAGGCGCCGGGGAGTAATCCTGCTTAAGGGCCGCAGGCCCAATGCTGCCCGCTGGGTCGAGCAGCATTGGGTTTCTTCTGTATGACGGGAACGATTGAAGAAGGGCTGCTTCGCAGCCCAGCGGGAGCAAGCTCCCTCGCCACGGATTAGGGACAGAACACAATGACTGACTGCAATGAGTTTGTGGGATTTCTGAATGGGCGGTGTTCCCGCCACCCTGCCCCTGTCCAAACAGTTTGCAACGTATTCATCTAATCAAATCCCCCGCCGATAGCCTCGGATAAGAGCCTGGAATACCGCAAGGCTCTGCTCGCGCTCGACTACACTTTTCCAGAATTCCCCCGCTCCAGGAGCAGTAAGCGATGAAGATCCGCACCAAGGTCATAGGCTCGGGGTTGGTCAGTCTTTCTTTTGCGTTGCTGCTCGGCGGTATCGGGTTGTGGGGCTATCACTCCATGACCGAGGCCCTGGTGCAGAACGAGACCAGCATTTCCGCCATGCGCAAGCACATGGAGGCGGACATGATGCATGACGCCATTCGTGCCGACGTGCTCGCCGCTCTGCTGGTCAAGCCGGGGGATGCCCAGGGGACGAAGGAGGTGCTTGAGGCGTTCGACGAGCATACGCAGCGGATGCGCAAGGTCATCGCCGAAAATGCCGAGGCGAAGTTGCCGGGGGATGTCGCCAAGGCGATTGGCGAGCTCAAGCCACAGGTGGAGACCTACATTGATAAAGCCAAGCAAATAATCAGCAAGGCACTGAGCGGCGCCCAGGATGGCCAGGCGTTGCGGGCGGAGTTCGACGGGGCGTTTTCGGCGTTGGAGGAGCGCAACGAGGCAGTGAGTGAACTGATCGAGAACCAGGCGCAGTCATCCCGCGAGCATCAGGACGGCAGCATTCAGAGCTCGGAGCGTTGGCTGATCGTGACGTTGCTGGCCACCTGCGTGGCGCTGGCACTGTTGTCGTGGAGCCTGCTCAAGGCGGTGCTTACACCGCTGAACAAGATCATCCTCAATACCCAGGCGATTTCCCAAGGGGATCTGCAGCGCTCCATGGGCACGCAAAGCAAGGATGAGCTGGGCCAGCTACAAGGCGTGATCGAGCAGATGCAGACCAATCTGCGGCAGATGATCGCCACGATCCGCAGCCAGAGCGATGAGTTGCACGGCACGTCCCGGAACCTGGGCGATACGGCGCGGCAGATTGTCTCCAGTGCCGACCAACAGGCCCAGAGCGCGACCAGCATGGCGGCGAGCATGGAGCAGATGATGGCGAACATCAGCCAGATCCATCAGCACGCCGACAGCGCCCGGACGATTTCGGCGCAGTCTGAGCATTTGGCGAGCAGCGGCGGCCAGGTGATTCTCGGGGTGGTGGAAGGCATGAACCGGATCGCCGAGGTGGTCAACCAGTCCTCCAGCAAGATCACCGCGCTGGATGCCTCGTCCGAGGACATCCACTCCATTATCCAGGTGATCAAGAGCATCGCCGAACAGACCAATTTGCTGGCCCTCAACGCCGCCATCGAAGCCGCCCGCGCCGGCGAGGCGGGCCGTGGTTTTGCGGTGGTGGCCGACGAAGTGCGCAACCTGGCGGCGCGCACCACCCAGTCCACCCAGGAAATCACCGCGATGATCGAGCGCATCCAGTCCAGTGCACGGGATGCGGTGGCGAACATGCAGGCGTGTGTCAGCCGCGTGGACGAAGGCGTCAACCTGGCCCAGCAGGCCGGGGTATCAATCAGCGAAATCCGCACCGGTGCCCGGCATGCGGCCGAAGTGGTGGAGGAAATTTCCCAGACCATTGCCGAGCAATCCAAAGCCAGTGATGAAATGGCCCAGCGAGTGGAGTCGATTGCCGAGCAGTCCCGCGAGAACACCCGTTCGATTCACAACCTGACGCAAACAGCGGATCAATTGAACGATGCGGCGGGATCGATGCAGGCTTCGGTGCAGCAGTTCAAGATTTGATCGGATACCCGTGGCGAGGGAGCTTGCTCCCGCTGGGCTGCCTGGCAGCCCTTTTCAAACCTCGCTCACCTCGAACACAAACGAAATCTCCCGCTTCTGGGCACTCCAGACGTAGCGAATATGCTTGCCTTGCACCGGAATCGAAACCGCCGGCGGGCGAAACGCGGCCACACACTCGTGACCCGGCAGGCGGACGCTGTTGTACAGAAGCCCCCAAGACAAGGTTTCCCGCAGTTGCCGGGCGAACACCTGGGATGGGCCGTAGGCCGTAGGGTCCGGGTTGTGGAGGTGGGGGTAGTCGTGACGAATGTCGTGCAAGGGTTTGACGACTTTGTTGACGTAGGTGCGCATGGTCAGCTCCAGGTCCGGCTCGTTGGTCGCCCCGAGGAATCGCGCCTGGTGGTAGCAGGTCTCGGCGATGGCGGCTTCCTGGCTGCTGGCGGCGTAGTAGACACCGAAGGTGCCGTCGCTGAAGCGGCTGCTTTTGCCAATGTGGGTAAACGCCGCCATCACCGGCGAGGAGCCGGGCCCGGAAACGCGGTCCTCGGGGCGGACCCGGGACAGCACGCCGGCCTGTTCCATCAGCCGATCGTTGGTCAGCGCTTCCAGGGCGTAGGCCGTGGGCAGGTCTTCAGGGTCGAGTACGTCTTCAAACAGCGAAATCGGAGGGAAGCTGCTGTTGACGATCCGATAGGCCCGTTTCCATTGCGGGTCCGCCAGTGGTGGCATCATTAACCGCGCACTCCGTCGAGGTATCGCCGCACATCGGCGATGTCCACCACCCGCCCGGTCAACATGTAGGACAGCGCCGACTGGCCATTGAACGGTGCCGCGGTATTCGGGCTGCTGACCCACTGATAGGCACGGTCCCGGCTATTGCTGAAGATAATGCTCAGCGCCTTGTGGATACCCATGAGGTAGGAAATGCGCTCCAGCGTATCGCGAGGCAGCCTCACGTTCTCCGGCAACTGTTTGTATTTGTAGAAGGTCGTGTTTCCCACCTTGCCCAACAAGGTGCGCTGCTGCTCGACGCTGCAACCCCAGAGCGCCATGAGGTTGAAGAAAAACTTCAACGCGACTCGACCCGCATCCGGGGAGTCCAATTGTTGCTGCGCGTTGAGGGTGATGGAGGAAGTCGCCATGGCTTTGGCTCCTTTTTAGCGGGGTGGTGCTTAGAGGATAGTACACATATGGATTATTTTTAAGTTTTTATTCGCAAACGAACTCTATCGACGCTCCATCTGAACCCATTCGGCATGGCTTTCCAGGTCAACAAACGCAACCAGGTTCCAGCTAATGGGCCTTGGCCAGCATCCACTGGGCAAAAGCCCCAAATCCCGCATAAGCTCCAACCATCGCCTCCCGGCGCTTTTCGGCACAAAATCGCGACAAGCGTGGCAAGGTGCATGATGATAGCCAGCATGACCACCTGGCCGGCCCAGGTGCACAACAATAGCGAGCCCACTTAAGCAGAGGGCATTACCTCATGGATAGCAGAACCCTACGCAACCTCATGCGTATCGTGCAGACCGGCTCGTTGTCGGCAGCGGCCGAGCATTCGTGCCTCACGGTGCAGGCGTTGGCGGCGCAGTTGAACAAGGTCGAGGAACAGTTCGGTTTCCGCTTGTTCCGACGCTCGAACAAGGGCCTGACGTTGACGAGCCAGGGCTCGGAACTGACCCCTTTCATGGATCAGGTGCTGATTGCCACCCGGCAATTGGAAGAAAAAGTCGCGGCACTCAAGACTCCGCGACAGCGCACGCTCAGAGTGGCGCTCAATACCACCCTGCCGGCGGAATTCAACCGACGGATGATCGATCGATTGATCGCCGTGTTCCCCCAGTATCAATTGGAATTCAGCTACGCCGAGTCGATGGAGAACCTGAGCAAGCTCAGGAACGAAGATTTTGACCTGGCGATCCTGATTGGGCAGCAACAGGGCGGGTTTACCAGCATCGCCATGCCGGATGTGCAGGTTCAGGTGGTCGGCGCCCATTGTGGTGACGAAGACGACTCCCTTGGCCTGCTCGGTGACAAGTTTCAGGTGCGTCCGGCAGAAGAATGTCCGTACTCCCACAGCTTCCTGCGCTTTCTCGACGCAGGCCTGGGTGAATACGGATCGAGCCAGCGCATGGTGTATTCCTGCAGTGAGACGCTGACATTGTCGTTGATCACGCAGCTCGATGGCCTGGGGCTGGTGTCCCGGGAGGCGGCGCTGCGCAACGGCCTGGCGATTTTCCCGGACTTCGAGGATTTCCTCGAGGTCCGTCTGGCGGTGAATAATCCGGAGTTGTCTGGCCAGGCGCTGCACGATGTGGTGGACCTGACGCTACAGGAACGAACCGAGCGCGATGTACGCCGCCGTGCCCAGCGCCACACTGAGAAACAGGTTGCGGCTGAAATACGCACATAACAGCGTCGGAATCGCGGCATAAAACTCAGGGCGGTCGAGTTGTATCTGCTGGTCCTTGATCAATAATGGGGTCAGGCTGATGGCAGCGACGATCGCCACTGGCAGGTATTCCAGGGCACGGGCGACGAAGGGCGGCCAGTGGTCGGTATTGACCTGCAACGGCAGGGCACGTGGCAGGAAGGTCACGGCCATCATCAGGACCACGACCAGGATCAGGAACGTTTGGTCAGGCATACGCCCACCCCGCAGCCAACGAACGTGGCAATGAAGACATTGAACGGCGAGCTGCCCAGCAGGCTCAGCCCGCCCATGCAGACGACGGCCGCCAGGGCCGCGATCAGTTTGTTGCGGGTGTCGCACAACGAAACCAGCACATAGAGCATCATCGCGGTCAGCGCATAGTCGAGCTGGTATTTGATGAGGTGCGCCGCGTATTGCGCGCACACCGCGCCCAGCAAACCACCGAGCACCCAGGACGTATGGCAGAACAGGTTGAAACCGACCAGGTAGCGCACGCTCACCGGCGCCCCGCTGCCGAGCTTGACGCTGTGGAAAGCGAATGACTCGTCCGTCAACCCTGCCGCGTAGCACCAGCGTTCGAAACGACTGAGACCCAGCGCACGCAGGGCCTTGGCCATGTAGACCGACATCAGCATGTGCCGGGCATTGATCAGGAACGTGGTGAGCACGATGGTGGTCAGTGACGCACCGCTGGAAATCAATGCCAGCGCCGCGAATTGCGAAGCACCCGCGTAAACGAACAGGCACATCGCCACCGGCAACCACAGGGGTAGCCCGGCGTTGACCGCCATCAGACCGAACACAAACGAAACCGTGAAATAACCCGCTACCACCGGACTGGCTTCAGCAAAGGTACGCGAGGCTTGTGGTTCGACCGCCAGCGGCTGGCTGGAAGTCTTGTTCATAAATCCCTCTCGAAGGTGATTTCACCCCGGGGCTCACAGAACCCCTGGGCGGCCCAGAAACGCTTGCCGGCCAGATTAGCATCGTCGACGAAAAGGAACATGCGCAGCACGCCTACCCGTTTCATGTCAGCCGATGCGGCCTCGACCAGGCGCTGGCCCAGGCCTTTGGTACGATGCTGCGGGCTGACCGCCAAGTGATTGATCGTGCCACGGGTACCGAGCATGCCGCCGATCACCGCGCCCACCACGTCACCGCTCGCATCGATGGCCAGGTACGCAGTGGTGGTGTCCTGCAACAACACACCGCGCAAGAATCGGGCGTCCTGCCATTCGCAGAACGACACTTCGTCGAAACCGCGAAAGAACCGCTCCAATCGCTCGGCGTCCCGGACCATGGCCCGGCGCAACAGGACTTGCTGCACCGGGTCGTCCATGGGTTCGAGCCGCTCAGCGAACAATGTCGAAAGCGGTCCCGGGCCGCGAGAAGGAAATGGCCAGGATCTGCCGGTACGCCATGTCATGGCTATGGGTGTTGCGCGCCGGGGTCACGTAATGGCGCATGTCGCGGTCCAGGAAGAACGTGGTGTCGAGGATGTCCTCGTAGGTCGTCGCCGCCAGTTGTTCTTCCTGGGTGCTGTACAAACGGCTCTCCGCACCCGCCACGTTCTGACGGCCCCAGAAGTGCACGCCGCTGAACGGATAGCCGTCGCAGTGAATCCCTTCGGGGGTGATTTCCAGTTGTTTGCCCGGCTTGATCTCGATGCGGATCTGATGGATCTGGCACTGCCAGATTTCATCGTGCAACTCCTGCGGCAGGACGTTCTTGTACACCTCGAAGTCCGTGTCGATCAGGCTGCGCATCACCGGCGAATTGATCACTTCGTTGGAGAAGTCCTGGAAGTGACGCTCCAGTCCGCCGACATAGCTGTTGTTGGCCTTGGACTGAACGTAGGCCCGGTGTTCGAGCTGCTTGAGCTCTCGGGTCGTAGGGTTGTATTCGAAGTCGCTGTAGCGGCGAAAACGCATGCCTGACTCGGCCTGGCCGTAGTAACTGTCGGGCTCCATGTTTTCCCAGCTTTTGGTCAGCCGGACAAAATCGCCGAAATGACCGTAGAGGTTGAAGTCCCCACCGCGAACGTTGACGTATTTGTCACGTCTCAGCGCTTCGCCCACTTCCCTGTTCAGAACGATCATTTTTCATAGGTCTCCACTGCATTGAGCGGCCTAATCTAGTAGGTGCAGGATTTACGTCCATGAGAAAGTATTTGAGGCATTTCAAGCGACGCTTGAAACGGAGGGCAACGTTGCATTAGTACGACTTTTTCTCGGGAAAACAGGCTGTTTCAGTGGCTTTTCTTGCGCAAAAAGCCAAAAGAACCCGAGTTTGGCGTCGCAACGCTATTCACTTCAGGCGGGTATGAATCAGTTGTGGCGAGGGAGCTCGCTCCCTCGCCACGGTTTTACAAGCTCGTAACCCGTTCAGGCATCAGAAGACGCTGATCGGGTAATCCACGAACACCCGCAGCTCATTGCCGCTGACGTTGTACTCGCTGGACTTCTGCGACACCCGCAGCACGGAGCTGCGCAACCTGACGCTCAAGTCCTTGGCCGGGCCGTTCTGGACCACGTACTTGAACTGGTTGAAGATCTCGCGCTCGGTACCGCCTTCGCTGGTGGACGTGGTGATGTTATCGCCACGCACATAAGCGACGTTGTAGGTCAGGCCCGGAACGCCGAAGGTGGTGAAGTCCAGGCCGTAGCCCAACTGCCAGCTGCGCTCATCCTCGGCGTTGAAGTCGGACCAGTAGGAGTTGGCCAGGTAGATCGTGTTGCCGCCGTCACCCACACGATTCTGCCCGCGCTGATAGCCGCCGTAGGCGTAGCCCAGGTTGCTGTCGCCGGTGCTGCGCTGGTGAGCGAGCGTGAAGCTGTGCGGGCCGGTGGCGAAGGTGGCGGCCAGGCTCCAGATCTTGTTGTCGTCGCCGGTGACGTTGTTTTCGCGAACATAGCTGTTGTCCAGCTTGGTGCGATAACCGTTGAAGTCCAGGGTCAGGGATTGATCCTTGGCCAGCGGGAACACGTAGTTGGCGTTCACGTATTGCTTCTTCAGTACGTCCTCGACATCCGAGGCGTAGAGCGAAGCCTTGAACTGCTCGGTGAACTGGTAGCTGCCGCCCAATACGTTGATCGACTTCAGGCCACCGCTGTCGCGGCCTTCGGCGCTCTTGCGCGATTCGGCGGTGAAACGACCGGCATTCAGTTCCAGGCCCTTGATCTCCTTGGAGGTGATCAGCGTGCCGGTGTAGCTTTCCGGCAGCAGGCGCGAGTTGTCATAGCTCAGCACCGGCAGGGCCGGCATCTGGTCACCGTAGGCCAGTACGGTGTTGGAAACGCGAAACTTGACCGCGGCACCGAACTTGGACAGGTCATCGGCCGCGTTGCCGCTGTCACCTTGCTTGAAGAAGTCGATGCCTTGCGCACCGCTACGACCTTTGCCGCCGTCCAGACGCAACGCGTACAGGCCGAAGGCATCTACACCCACGCCCACCGTGCCTTGGGTGAAACCGGACGAGAACGTACCGATGGCCGCCTGGCCCCATTCAGCCTTGTCCTTGTTGCCGTCTTTGTAGTCGCGGTTGATATAAGCGTTGCGCAACAGCACTTTCAAGCTGCTGTCTTCAACGAACCCCTTTGACTCCGCCTGGTCGTTGGCCATGGCGTGTGTCGTGCTCAAGATCCCCAGTGCGATCAAACTAATGCGCTTGTTCAACATGATTATTTTCCTTGTACGGGTTGATACGCACCGCGGCGAGCAGCCGAAATGGCGCTTTTTGCGCTCTTTTTCGGACTCTTGCTCCTGAAAATAATGAAAAGGCCCGCCCACGTTTTATCGTGTCGGGCCTTTTTATTATTTAAGAGTCATGGCTGTCAGCCACAGGCGTAGGGCGAATCCTAGTCGCGCCCTCAACAGTGTGTCAATTTCGTGAATCGTCTGTGATTGGGCGAAAAACATCTAAGAATCGATCAGAACGAACAGCCATCCAAACCGCAAGTCGCCGATGGCGCAAAGGCCTGCTCCGGCAGGGTTTGCTTGAGCCATTGGGCGAAGGCCTCGGGCTTGCCCAGCCACCTGTGGGAGCGAGCTTGCTCGCGATGGCAGTGTGTCAGTCAACAGTCGTGTTATCGATCCACCGCTATCGCGAGCAAGCTCGCTCCCACAGGGATTTTTGTGTGAACTCGAAAACCCGCGGGCACAAAAAAAGCGCTGCCATCCCGGCCAGCGCTTTTTATCAATCCGTCGAATTCTATCCTTGCATCACATCCCACAACGCTTCCAACTCAGCCTCGCTGAACAGGCCAGCGGGGTAACGCTCAACGATCATCCGGCGCGGATCAGGTTCTCTGATCTGACGCGTTCCGTTGGACTTCAACCACTGCGCCAAGGCTTGAAGCGACTCACCATTGACGGCCAAGGGATGGCATGTGCGCTCGCTTGTCATATTCATTCCAGCGCCCTCTCCTGGTTGATGAGCGGCTAATTTATCCAAGGTTTATGACAAAACAACTCAGCTCCATTCCCCGGAACTGCCGCGGATCCGATACAAGAGCTATGCCAATGTATCCACGCCCACCCATGAACAGATACAAAAAAACCCACGGCCCAATCGGGCCGCGGGCTTGCCGGGATGGATCCAAAATCGCCAACGCAGGGCCGGCGCAGGCGCTATCAGCAGGCTGTTACATCGCCACTCATTTTACGTATGGCGCGGGTTGCTGTTGGGTAAGGCAATGAATGTTCCCGCCGCCCAGTAACAGTTCGCGCCCGGGCACCATGACCACTTCGTGCTGCGGGAACAGGTTCTGCAGGATGTCCCTGGCCGGTGCGTCCAGCGGGTCGTCAAAGCTGGGCGCAATGATGCCGCCGTTGACGATCAGGAAGTTCACATAGGAGCCGGCCAGTCGCACGGTTGGGTTGCGCTCCTGGGAACCTTCCACCGCATCCACGCCCGCGCATTCCTCTTCGGTGGCATACATCGGCCCCGGAATCGGCATTTTGTGCACTGTGAACGAGCGTCCCTTGGCGTCAGTGCTGTTTTGCAGCACATCCATCGCCGCATGGCAGCGGGTGTAGTTCGGGTTTTGCGGGTCGTCGGTCCAGGCAAGCAGGACTTCGCCCGGACGCACGTAGCAGCAGAAGTTATCCACATGGCCATCGGTTTCGTCATTGAACAGACCGTCCGGCAGCCAGATGATCTTGTCCACCGCCAATTGCGCGCTGAGCACCGCCTCGATCTGCTCACGACTCATGTGCGGGTTGCGATTGCGGTTGAGCAGGCACTCCTCGGTGGTGATCACGGTGCCTTCGCCATCCACATGGATCGACCCGCCCTCGAGCACAAAACCTTCGGTGCGATAACGCGGGCTGCGTTCGATCTCGAGGATCTTGCCAGCCACTTGCGAATCCCGATTCCAGGGCGCGTACAGGCCGCCGTCAAAACCGCCCCAGGCGTTGAAATCCCAATCGACACCGCGCACTTCCCCGCTGTCATTGATTACGAACGTAGGGCCGGTATCGCGGACCCAGGCATCGTCGCTGGACATTTCCACCAGGCGAATATTCGGTACATCGAGGCGCGCCCGGGCATTTTCGTATTGGGCCGCGGACACCGCTACGGTCACCGGTTCAAAACGGGCGATGGCCTTGGCGACCGCCACGTGGGCGGCCTGCGCGGGCTTACCGCCCAGGCGCCAGTTGTCCGGACGCTCGGGCCAGATCATCCAGACCTGGGTCTGGGTCGCCCATTCGGCAGGCATGTGGAAACCATCCGCGCGCGGAGTGCTGTGCAACGTTGTCATGGGTCATCTCCTGGGCGATGGGCAGTGGCAACTTTATAAACGATAAATATCGACTAATAAAGCCACAAAAACTAAACACCATCAAAAAAAAGCGGAAAACACCGACAAAAATCGATTTAAAAAGGTGCGCCAAACCCTGTGGGAGCGAGCTTGCTCGCGATAGCGGTTGTTCAGCCACATTAATATTGGCTTGGACACCGTCATCGCGAGCAAGCTCGCTCCAACAAGAGAACAGCTTGGCGTTCCAGATCGATTACAGCCCCTCGTCCAATACCTTCGCCAGCATATCGACAAAGAAATCCACACTCTGACGCGTGGTCACCATCGGCGGCTTGATCTTGAGGATGTTCAGATAATCGCCAGTCGGTTGCATGAAGATCCCCAACTCTCGCAGGCGATTGCACAGCGCCATGGTCTCTTCAGTGGCCGGCTCCAGGGTCTCGCGATCACGGATCAGTTCCACGCCCAGGTAGAACCCGGAACCATGCACCGCACCGACCAATGGATACTGGTCGATCAAAGCCTCCAGTCGAGCCTTGAAGTGCCCGCCAACCACCCGTGCGTTTTCCCAGAGGTTGTCTTCTTCCATGACATCCAGCACCGCCATGCCGATCTGGCAACTGACCGGGCTGCCACCGGCCGACGAGAAGAAGTACCCCTCGGCTTCCAGTGCCTCGGCGATTTCCCGGCGGGTGATGACCGCACCCAGCGGCTGGCCGTTGCCCATGCCCTTGGCCATGGTGATGATGTCCGGCACCACGCCTTGCTCTTCGAAGCCCCAGAAAAACTCGCCCATGCGTCCGTAACCGACCTGCACCTCGTCGGCGATACAGACCCCACCGCGCTCGCGCACCATCGCGTAGACCTGCTTCAGGTAACCGGGCGGCAGTGCGATCCCACCGGCGTTGCCGTACACCGGTTCGCAGATGAAGCCGGCGAGCTGACGCTTGCTCTCGGCAATTTTCGCCAGGTTGTGCTCGACGCTGCGCACGTAGTCCGGCGCACTGTCGGGACCGCGGAACTCGCCACGATAGGTGTTCGGAGCGGTCACCGGGTGCACCCAGTCCGGGCGACTGCTCAGGGCCTGGGGGTTATCGGCGATGGACGTCGACACCGCATCGGCGGCCACCGACCAGCCGTGATAGGCCTCCAGCACACTGAGCATGTCCCGTCCGCCGCTGTAGGCCCAGGCCAGGCGGATCGCCAGGTCATTGGCCTCGGTGCCGCTGTTGACCAGGAACACCCGGTCCATGTTGGACGGCGACAGCGCCAGCAGGCGTTCGGAAAACTCGGCGATCGCCGCATAGTGGAAACGCGAGTTGGTATTGAGCAGCGACCATTGCCGGGCAGCCACCGCCGCCATGCGGGGATGGCCGTGGCCCAGCACGGCGACGTTGTTGAGCATGTCCAGATACGAGCGGCCCTGCATGTCGATCAGGTGGTTGCGCCAGCCACGCTCGATGCGCGGCGGATCGACGTAATAATGTTTCTGCGAACGGGCGAAGCTCGCATCGCGGCGGGCCAGCAGCGCCTCGGGGTCAGCCTCCGGCTCGGCATCGCAGGCCAGCCCCAGCAGCAACGCCGGCGAAGGGCAAAGCGCCTGCCAGGCCGCGGCCCTGCTGGGCGTGCAGAACAGCGGCGGATTCACCTGGGCGCCCCGGCACAACTGGACCTGCAACGGCCCCGTGACTTCACCCAGCACCTGCCCCTTGACCAGCGCCGCCCCGGAATGCAACGGCGACGTCACGCCCCACACGCGCACGCTCAGCTGCGCGCTGTCCAGTTGCAACATACCGTCGGCAGCCTTGTGCACAACCCCGGCGAACGGCGATTCGAGCGGCGTGCCCTGGGGCACACTCAACGCCACGTGCAACGGATAAGTGTCGGGTTCGATGGCGCTGTCCGGCCGGGTGCGAGACAAACGGTACTGCCCGTAGCGGCTGGCGGCCAGGCCGTGAAGCCCGGCGGCTTCGTCCAGCAGGCGCTGGTCGATACCCGGCTGCTCCCAATTGCCGGCCTCGAAATGCGGGCTCAGCACACCCAGGTCGATCAGGGCGAACTCACGCCCCACCAGGGTCGGCAACAGCGGCGCAAAGCCCTCGCTGGCAATGGCCGGCAGGCTGTGGCCGACGGCGGTGAGAATCGCCGCTTCCATCAGTTCGAAAGGCACCGAGTGAGCCACTCGGAAAATCTCCCACTCATGGGCCAGGTTGTCGCGGCTGTATTGGTTGTCCGGGTCGATGGAAACCTGCTGTTCACCGCTGAGCACCAGCACCGCGGCGCGCGCCACGATCAGTGGCCACAGCGCCAACAGCTCCTGGTGCTGCAAGGGGTTGACTGCGTGGTAGGCCTTGATCGCCGGCAAGATGAAGAACGGATCGCCGTCGGCGTGATGCAGCAGGGCCGCGCACGTCACCGACAAGTCAGTGATGCGCCAGGTACGGACCAGGTCGCCGAAATCGATGACGCCCTGCAATTGCCACTGGCGCTGGGCATCGCGCTGCCAGACCACGTTGTCATCGGTGATGTCCATGTGGATCGCCTGCACCGGCAAGCTGGCCTTGAGCGGTTGCAAGCGTCGCTCGGCCTGTTGCGCGACCTCGGCGACCAGATGGCGCCGTTGTTCATCCGCGATGACAGGCAACAGGTACTCGACCAGGGCCGGGGCATGGCGCGCGTCCCATTGCAGGGTGCGCTCCAGGCCCGGGTGGTCGAATGTCGCCAGGGCCAGGTCCATTTCCGCGCACAGGCGGCCCAGGCCCGTGACAAGCTCGGGTGTCAGGTGCTTGAGTTGCGTGAGGGACTGGCCGTCGATGTACTCCAGCAGGCGCATGTGAATCGCTTGGCCGTCGACGTCCAATGTCAGCAGGTCCAGCCCGTTGCTGGCGCAAATCACCCGCGGGACTTTCACCGCGTCGTGTCCGGCCAACTGTTTGAGGGCTGCGTGTTGAGCCTGTATTTCCGGGACAGCGTAGTCGCCGTGGCAAATTTTCAACACAAAGCGCCCGCGCTCGCTGTCAACGCGGTAGTTGAGGTCCTGGTTGCTGCCAAGGGGTCGCAGGTCGCCACTGAGTCCGTAATTCAAGCGCAACAGCACCAGCGCTTGCTCGGCGCTGATCTGTGGGCTTGGCAAACTGGCACGGTGAACCAACGTAGCGAGTGGCATACAAGGACCCCTGAAGTGGTTTTGTTTGGATGCCTATCTCGCCACTGAGTCGGAGGATAAGCAACCCCTCTGTTCAAAAATATGCACAGCGCTCCTGAGGCGATGTATGGGGAGAGTGTGTCCAGGGGATATTCGCTTGCGCCGCTCCCGCCATGCCGACAAGCTATGCTCCTAATGCTTTGTCGTCCCACGGAAAAAGGCTTAACCGGATGCGCATTCTCATCACTGGCGGTGCTGGCTTCATCGGCTCGGCGCTCATACGGCACTTGATTCTCGATACCGAGCACCAGGTCCTGAACCTCGACAAGCTGACGTACGCTGGCAATCTCGAATCGCTGAGCAGCATCGATCACGACAGCCGCTACGAATTCGTCCAGGCCGACATTGTCGATCAAGCGACCGTCAGTGCGGTGCTCGCGCGATTCAAGCCTGAGGCCATCATGCACCTGGCGGCCGAATCCCATGTAGACCGCTCCATCGATGGCCCGGCAGACTTCATCCAGACCAACATCGTGGGCACCTACAGCCTGCTGGAAGCCACCCGCGCTTATTGGCAGGCCCTGGCCGAACCGCAGAAACGCGCGTTTCGCTTCCACCACATCTCCACCGATGAAGTGTATGGCGACTTGCACGGCGTGGATGACCTGTTCACCGAAACCACCGCCTACGCCCCAAGCTCACCGTATTCGGCGAGCAAGGCGGCGTCCGACCACCTGGTCCGCGCCTGGCAACGCACCTACGGCTTGCCCGTGCTGTTGACCAACTGCTCGAACAACTACGGGCCGTTTCACTTCCCCGAGAAGTTGATTCCCCTGGTGATTCTCAATGCGCTGGCCGGTAAACCGCTGCCGGTCTACGGCAACGGCCAGCAAGTGCGCGACTGGCTGTTCGTCGAAGACCATGCCCGGGCGCTGCTCAAGGTCGTCACCCAGGGCGCGGTCGGCGAGACGTACAACATTGGCGGGCACAACGAGCAGAAAAACATCGACGTGGTGCGCAGCATCTGCGCGCTGCTCGAAGAGCTGGCACCACGCAAACCCGAAGGCGTCGAGCACTATGCCGACCTGATCAGCTTCGTCCAGGATCGCCCCGGCCACGACCTGCGCTACGCCATCGACGCCAGCAAGATCGAACGGGAACTGGGCTGGACACCTCGGGAAACCTTCGAGACCGGGCTGCGCAAGACCGTGCAGTGGTACCTCGAGAACCTGCTGTGGTGCCAACGTGTCCAGGACGGCAGTTATCAAGGCGAGCGCCTGGGCTCGCTCGACAACAAGGATGCAATTGCATGATGAAAGGCATTGTCCTGGCCGGTGGTTCCGGCACCCGCCTGCACCCGATTACCCTCGGGGTTTCCAAGCAGCTCTTGCCGATTTATGACAAACCGATGATTTACTACCCGATCTCGGTGCTGATGCTCGCGGGCATCAAAGACATCCTGATCATTTCCACCCCTCAGGATCTGCCGCAATACCGCAACCTGTTGGGCGACGGCCAGCAATTTGGCGTGCACTTCAGCTATGCCGAGCAGCCATCGCCCGATGGCTTGGCCCAGGCGTTCCTGATCGGCGAACAGTTCATTGGCAGCGACTCGGTGTGCCTGATCCTGGGCGACAACATTTTTCACGGTCAGTATTTCGGCGAGCAATTGCAGACGGCCATCAACCGGCCAAGTGGCGCGACGGTGTTCGGCTACTGGGTCAAGGACCCCGAGCGATTTGGCGTGATCGACTTCGACGCGGAAGGGCGGGCGATGTCCATCGAAGAAAAACCCACTGTGCCTAAATCCAGCTACGCGGTGACCGGCCTGTACTTCTACGACAACGACGTGATCGAGATCGCCAAGGCCATCAAGCCTTCCAAACGCGGCGAACTGGAAATCACCGACGTCAACAACGCCTACCTGCAACGCGGCGACCTGCACGTCGAGCGCTTCGGCCGCGGTTTCGCCTGGCTGGACACCGGCACCCACGACAGCCTGCTGGAAGCCTCGCAGTACGTGCAGACCATCGAACATCGCCAAGGCCTGAAAGTGGCGTGCCTGGAAGAAATTGCCTACCAGCAAGGTTGGGTCAGCCGCGAGCACATCCTTGAGCGCGCCCAGTATTTCGGCAAGACCGGCTACGGCCAGTACCTGTTCAAGATCGCCGGAGAAACACGTTGAACGTCATCGCCACCCGTCTGCCGGACATCCTGATCATCGAACCGAAAGTCTTCGGTGACGATCGGGGTTTTTTCTACGAAAGCTTCAATGCCCGGGCGTTTGCCGAGGCGACCGGCTGCACCCTGCCGTTCGTCCAGGACAACCACTCACGCTCCACCCGGGGTGTGTTGCGGGGCCTGCACTATCAGATCGAACAGGCCCAGGGGAAACTCGTACGCGTCACTGCCGGGGAGGTGCTGGATATCGCGGTGGACATTCGTCGCAGCTCGCCGACCTTCGGCCAATGGGCAAGCGTTCGCCTGTCGGCGCAGAACCATCGGCAGTTGTGGGTGCCACCAGGGTTTGCCCACGGCTTTGTCGTACTGAGCGAATCGGCAGACTTTCTCTACAAGACCACCGATTACTACTCCCCCTCGGCCGAGCGCTGCATTCGCTGGGACGATCCGCAACTGGCCATCGATTGGGCGCTGGAAGGCGCGCCGATCCTCTCGGCCAAGGACCAGAACGGCAAGGCCTTGCACGAGGCAGACCTGTTCCCATGAATTCCACCCTGCGCATCCTGATCATCGGCCGCAATGGCCAGGTTTCCCAGGCACTCCAGTCGCGCCTGAGCGGCATGGGCGAGTTGCTGGTACGCGGCAGCGACCAGCTCGATCTGGCGCAACCGGACGCCCTGCACGCGCCCATCGAAGCCCTGAGGCCCGACCTGATCATCAATGCCGCCGCTCACACGGCCGTCGACCAGGCCGAGAGCGAACCGGAACGGGCGTTTGCCATCAATGCCACGGCACCGGGCATCCTGGCCCAGGCAGCGCTCGCCCTGGGCATCCCGTTGATTCACTACTCCACCGACTACGTCTTCGATGGCCTCAAGCCCGCCCCCTACACCGAGGACGACACGCCCAACCCGCTGAGTGTCTACGGGCGCAGCAAACTGGCTGGCGAACATGCCATCGGCCAGGCAGGCGGCCAGCACCTGATCCTGCGCACCAGTTGGGTGTACTCCACCGAGGGACGCAATTTCCTGCTGACCATGCAACGCCTGTTGCAGGAAAAACCGCAGCTGCGGGTGGTGGCCGATCAGATTGGCGCACCGACCTGGGCGGGCACCATTGCCGACAGCACCGCCCAACTGATCGAACGCTGGCAGGCCGGTCAACCCGGAGCCTGGGGCACCTATCACCTGACGGCCCGGGGCGAGACGTCCTGGTTCGGTTTCGCCCAGGCCATCGGCGAAAACCTGCTCGAGCGACACAAGTCGTGTGCACTGCTTGAGCCCATTGCGTCCAGCGCTTACCCGACGCCGGCCCCTCGACCGCTGAACTCGCGCCTGGACTGCAGCCGCCTGCTCAAGGAATGGGCGGTGAGCCAACCCGACTGGCGAGACGCGTTGCAGCAGTGTCTTGCCGGACAAGCCTGGTAAGGCCTTACAAATAGTATTTGCGAGGCAACTAGGCATAATACGCCTGTCACCACAGGCGCCCGATGCTCATGAATTCCACCCTTCCCCGCAGACCCCGTTGGCGTAGCCTGGCCTTGCTCGCGCTGTGCCTGGCGCCGTTGCTGTGGCCGTTGGAGCATCTGGCCGAACGTTATTACCGCAGTGAACTGGCTGGGCAGAACCGCCAGACCCTGGACCTTTACGTCGCCAACTTGTTGGGCACGTTGCACCGCTATGAGGTGCTGCCACAGATTCTCGGCGACCTGCCGGCCTTGCGCGCCGCCTTGTCGGCCCCGGACGACGGCGTGACCCAAGGCAACGCCAACCGGCTGCTGAAAAACATCAGCGCCCAGACCGGCGCGGAAGTCATGTACCTGATGGACCCCACCGGCAAGACCCTGGCGGCGTCGAACTGGGACAAGCACGACAGTTTCGTGGGACGCAACTTCGCCTTCCGTCCGTACTTCATCGAAGCCATGGCCGGGCGCCTGGGGCGCTTCTTCGGCCTGGGCACCACCTCGGCCAAGCGTGGTTATTTCTTTGCCGCCGCCGTGCGCGACCGCGAGAAAGTCATCGGCGTGCTGGTGGTCAAGGTCGACCTCGACCACACCGAAAGCCTGTGGGGCAAGACCCCGGAGCAGTTGCTGGTGACTGACCACAATGGCGTGGTCATCCTCACGTCGCGCCAGGAATGGCGATTTCGCGCGACCCGGCCGTTGGGCGACGACGAGCGCAAGGCCATCAGCGCGGTACAGCCTTATCCGACCCGCGACCCCAAGCCGCTGAACCTGGATGCCAACGCCTGGCTGACCCAGACCCAATCCATCGAAGAGACCGGCTGGAGCGTGAGCATTCTCGCCCCGCGCACGTTGATCGACCGTCCTGTGCGCACCGTGGTCGCCATCGGCGGCGCGGCATTGCTGGTCTTGATGCTGTTGCTCGGCTTGATGATGCAACGCCGGCGCCATTATCTGGATCGGATCGCCTTCGAAGCCAAGGCCCGCCACCAGCTGGAAGGGCGGGTGGCCGAACGGACCAGCGACCTGGAAGGGCTGAACCGACGTTTGAAGCAGGAAGTGCTGGAGCGCGAACAAGCCCAGCAGGAGTTGGTCCGTGCCCAGGATGACCTGGTGCAAGCCGGCAAGCTGTCGGCCCTGGGCACCATGTCGGCGAGCATCAGCCACGAACTCAACCAGCCGCTGGCGGCGATTCGCAGCTACGCGGAAAACGCCGAGATATTGCTCGACCACCAACGCACCGAGGATGCCCGCGGCAACCTCAAGCTGATCAGCGAACTGACCGGGCGCATGGCGTCGATCATCGCCCACCTGCGCGCCTTTGCCCGCCGCGACCGTCATGCCCCGGAAAGCGTCGCCCTGCAACCGGCGCTGGACGACGCCCTGGCGCTGCTCGCCAAACGCCGGCGCAGCATGGAAGTGGAACTGATCCGTGACTTGCCGGCCGCCACGCTGTGGGTCGAGGCCGGCGAAACCCGCCTGCGCCAGGTACTCGGCAACCTGTTGGCCAACGCCCTCGATGCGCTCACAGAGAAAGGCCCGCCACGCAAACTCTGGCTCAGCGCCCAGGCCACCGACACCGGCGTCAACCTGTACATCCGCGATAACGGCCCGGGGTTTTGCATGGAAGCCCTGGGCCGCGCCGGCGAGCCCTTCTACACCACCAAGACGCGCACCCAGGGCCTTGGCCTGGGGCTGGCGATCTGCGACACCCTGATGCGCGCCTTCGGCGGCGAACTGTCGTTCGCCAACCACAAGGAAGGCGGCGCCCTGATCACCCTGAAGCTGCGCGCCGGCGCACCCGGGGTGAGCCTGCAACCGTCCGAGGACCGAAGTGTATGACCATCGATAACCGGATTGAGGTGGTGCTGATCGATGACGATCCCCATCTGCGTCAGGCCTTGAGCCAGACCCTCGACCTGGCCGGCCTGAAAATCCTGCCCCTGGCCGAAGCCAAGGGCGTGGCCGGGCAACTGCCCCGTGACTGGCCGGGGGTGGTGGTCAGTGATATTCGCATGCCGGGCATGGATGGCCTCGAACTGCTGGGCGAACTCCACGCCCAGGACCCGGAACTGCCGGTGCTGCTGATCACCGGCCATGGCGACGTGCCGCTGGCGGTGCAGGCAATGCGCGCCGGGGCCTACGACTTCCTGGAAAAACCTTTCGCCAGCGATCATCTTCTCGACAGCGTACGCCGCGCCCTGGCCTTGCGTCGCCTGGTGCTGGACAACCGCAGCCTGCGCCTGGCCCTGAGCGATCGCCACGAACTCAGCGCCCGCCTGGTCGGCCAATCGACTCCGATGCTGCGCCTGCGCGAACAGATCGGGGCTCTGGCCGCCACCCGCGCCGACGTGTTGATCCTCGGTGAAACCGGCGCTGGCAAGGAAGTGGTCGCCCGTGCCTTGCACGACCTCTCAAGCCGACGCAATGGCCCCTTCGTGGCTATCAACGCCGGGGCCCTGGCCGAGTCGGTGGTGGAAAGCGAGCTGTTCGGCCACGAGCCCGGTGCTTTTACCGGCGCGCAGAAACGCCGTATCGGCAAGTTCGAGTTCGCCAACGGTGGCACGCTGTTTCTGGATGAAATCGAAAGCATGAGCCTGGATGTCCAGGTCAAGCTGCTGCGCCTGCTGCAAGAGCGCATGGTGGAACGACTGGGGGGCAATCAACAGATCCCGCTGGATATCCGCGTCATCGCCGCGACCAAGGAAGACTTGCGCCAGGCCGCCGACCAGGGACGTTTCCGCGCCGACCTGTATTACCGCCTGAACGTCGCGCCGCTGCGCATACCGCCGTTGCGCGAACGGGGCGAGGATGCGCTCATGCTGTTCCAGCACTTCGCCAACGAAGCCAGTGCTCGCCATGGCCTGCCGCCCCACGAATTGCAGCCGGCGCAACGGGCGTTGCTGCTGCGCCATAGCTGGCCGGGCAATGTCCGGGAACTGCAGAACGCCGCCGAACGCTTTGCCCTGGGACTGGAACTGGCCCTGGACAACAGCGCGCCAGACGGCAACCCCGGCGCACCGGTGGAACTGGTCAGTGGCGGCTTGAGCGAACAGGTGGAAAATTTCGAGAAAACCCTGATCGCCGCCGAACTGGCGCGCCCCCACAGCTCGGTGCGCAGCCTGGCCGAAGCCCTGGGCATCCCCCGCAAGACCCTGCACGACAAGTTGCGCAAGCATGGCCTGACCTTCGGCGACAGCAGCCAGGGTTCGGCCGATGAGTCCGATTGAATTATCGTCATTTCCCCGTCAAGCAAGAGGCCCCGCAATGAACCGCGACAGCCGTTACCTGGAATCGATCCTGCACCACGACATCCCCTTGACCCGGGACATGGGCCTCAAGGTGCTCGATTGGCAGGCTCGGCAACTGCGCCTGTCCTTGCCGCTGGCGGCCAACGTCAACCACAAGAGCACCATGTTCGGTGGCAGCCTGTATTGCGGCGCCGTACTGGGTGGCTGGGGCTGGCTGCACCTGGCCCTGCGCGAGGAAGGCATCGAAGACGGGCATATCGTGATTCAGGAAGGGCAGATCAGCTATCCGCTGCCAGTGACCCGCGATGCGACTGTCGTCTGCGATGCGCCCGAGGAAAAGCTGTGGAAGCGCTTCCTGGCCACGTATCGGCGCTATGGCCGGGCGCGGCTGGCGTTGCAGACACAGGTGATGAACGTGGGGAGCGATGAAATCGCGGTGCAATTCGAGGGGCAATACGTGTTGCACCGCTGAAACACCGCCGGCCCCTGTGGCGAGGTATCGCTGTGTGGGAGCAAGGCTTGCCCGCGATGGAGGCGCTGCGGTCTTTCAGAAATCGAGGCGCCTGTATCGCGAGCAAGCTTTGCTCCCACAATCCCCTCGCCACAAGGGATCGAGCCAGACTTAAGCGCGAGCCAGCTCCAACAGCTTCCCACGCCACGGCGCTTTGGCCGGCAACGCCAGGAATGACGTATTCAACAGCGACTCCCGCGGTGGATAACAGAACGGTTCGCCGCTCAAGTCCAACACCTCGCCCCCCGCCCCCTCCAGCACACCCTGGGCGGCGGCGGTGTCCCACTGGGAGGTCGGCGCCAGCCGGGGATAACAATCCGCCGCGCCTTCGGCCACCAGGCAGAACTTCAACGAACTGCCAATGCTGGTCAGTTGCAGCTCGCCCAGGCTCCCGCTCAAGCCCTCCAGCAGGCGTTCCTGCTCCGGGCTGGTGTGCCGGCGACTGGCGACCACGGTGAACGCTTCGCCCGGCGCCAATACATCACGAACCGCGATAGGCAAAGGCACGCCGCCCTTGTCGCCACGCCAGGCACCCAACCCGGCGCCGCCGACGTAAAAGCGTCCATTGGTCGGCATCGATACCACACCGAACACCACACGGCCCTGTTCCACCAAGGCGATATTGACGGTGAACTCCTCGCTGCCGGAGATGAACTCCTTGGTGCCATCCAACGGGTCCACCAGCCACCAGCGCTGCCAGCCGGCGCGCACGCTTTGGGCAATATCGGCGTCCTCTTCGGAGAGGATCGGAATATCCGGGGCCAGCGCCGTCAACCCGGCCACGATCACATCATGAGCCGCCATGTCCGCGGCAGTCACCGGCGACTCGTCAGCCTTATGGTTGACCTGCACGTTGGCACGCCAGAACGGCAGGATCGCTTCACCGGCCTGGAGCGCCAGCTCGACTACGGGAGCCATCAACGGATGAGGGAAAGTCATGACAGGAACGCTCCACGCTGGGCCAGCAGGTCACGGGCCAGGTACAGCGCCGCCAAGGCCCGACCCTCGGTGAATTGCGGGTTCTGCGCCAGGGCCGAGAGCTCACGCAGGTTGACCTTGTCCACCCCCATCGGCTCGGGCTCGTCGCCCTCCAGCCGTTCTTCGTACAGATCGGTGGCCAGCACCACCTGGATCTTCTGGCTCATGTAGCCAGGGGACAGCGACAACTCGGTCAGGTGTTCCAACTGTCGTGCACCGAAGCCGGCTTCTTCCTTGAGCTCACGCTCGGCCGCCGCCAGCACGTCTTCCCCTGGCTCGATCAAGCCCTTGGGCAGGGACAGTTCGTAGGCATCGGTGCCACCGCAATACTCTTCCACCAGCACCGCGTGGTCGGCGTCGAGCATCGCCACGATCATCACCGCGCCGTAGCCCGCACCGTTACTCGCCAGCCGTTCATAGGTACGTTCCACACCGTTGGAAAACCGCAATTTCAGTTCTTCCACACAGAACAGGCGGCTGGTAGCGACGATCCGGCGATCGAGTATGGTGGGTTTCTGGCGCATAAACGGCTCCCTGGGCGATAGCGGGCTACTATACCCGGCCTATTCTGATTGTTTGTGTCGGATATCCGATTACCGCTGGAGAAGTTTTATGGCCTTGCTGCCCTGGCATGAGATCGATACGGTTCTACTGGACATGGACGGCACCCTGTTGGACCTGCATTACGACAACCATTTCTGGCTCGAACACCTGCCCCAGCGCTACGCCGAACTACATGGCGTGAGCCGGGCGATGGCCGAGATGGAGCTGCAACCCCTGTTCGAGCGCAACGCCGGCCAGTTGCAGTGGTATTGTCTGGACTTTTGGAGCACTGAGCTGAAGTTGCCGGTGCGCGAACTGAAGTTGGAAACCGCCCACTTGATCGCCTTGCGCCCGGACGCCGATACGTTCCTGGCGGCCATCCAGCGGGCCGGCAAACGCGTGGTAATGATCACCAATGCCCACCGCGATTCGTTGTCCTTGAAGCTGGAACGCATCGAACTGGCCCCCTACTTCGAACGCTTGATCAGTTCCCACGACTACGGCTTCCCCAAGGAAAACCCGCAATTCTGGGACGCGCTGCAAGCCGACCTGAATTTCGACCCGGCCCGCAGCCTGTTCATCGACGACACCCTGCCGGTGCTGCGCAGCGCCCGGGATTTCGGCGTGGCGCACCTGTTGGCGGTCAGCGAACCGGACAGTCGCAAGGGGCCGAAGGATACGGGAGAGTTCGAGGCGTTGGAGGATTATCGGGACTTGATTGCCGGGCTTTGAACCGCGCCATATTCATCGCGAGCAAGCTCGCTCCCACATTGGTTTCGCGGCGAACCAGGAAACCCTGTGGGAGCGAGCTTGCTCGCGATGAAGACAATACAGACCTGCAAGTTACTCGGGAATACGCAACACCTGCCCTGGGTAGATCTTGTCCGGGTGCGACAGCATCGGTTTGTTGGCCTCGAAAATCTTGTTGTACTTGTTCGCGTCGCCATAAACTCGCTTGGAAATGGCGCTCAATGTGTCACCCTTCTCAACAGTGACGAACTTCGCCGGTACAGCGACCGGGCCCGTCACGGTGATCTGGTCGTCGACACTGCCGACGCCGGCGATGTTGCCCACCGCCAACAGGATCTTTTCCTTCTCTTCCTGGCTCGCGACTTCACCGGTGACGATGACTTTATCGCCCTCGACGGTGGCCTGAACGTTCGGATTGCCCAGGCCGACCTTTTCAATGTGCTCTTTCAGTTGTTCGCTGGCATTGGCATTGCCGGGGGTCAGCAGGTCGATCAGCTTTTCACCGGCTTCCTTCACAAAGCTAAAGATACTCATGGCACACGCTCCTTGATTTAAATGTCCAGACGCAAAGACTAGACCAGGCAAGACGAACCCGGTTCCCAGCCGACCAATGACCCCGCCACGCGCAAGCGCTAGAATCCGGATCTTCCCGCGCCCTGGAGCGAAGATGGACATCAAGCAGCTGAAATTTCTCATCGCGCTGGACGAAACCCGTCACTTCGGCCAGGCCGCCGCACGCTGCCACATCACCCAGCCGACCCTGTCGATGCGCCTGCGCAGCCTTGAAGAAGAACTCGACCTGCCGCTGGTCAACCGCGGCCAGCGCTTTGAAGGTTTCACCGCGCCGGGAGAACGGGTGCTGGCCTGGGCGCGCACGGTGCTGGCGGCCTATGACGGGCTGCAGGCCGAAGCGGCGGCTTGTCGGGGCAACCTGGTGGGTACGCTGCGCCTGGGCGTGGTGCCGTTGTCGGACTTCGACCCGCTGGCGATGATGCAGCGCTTGCACACCGAGCACCCCAGCCTGCGTTTCGAATTGTCGTCCCTGAGCTCCGAACGCATCCTCGAACAGTTGGCGAACAACCGCATCGACCTGGGCGTTTCCTACCTGGAACGCCTGGACAACGAACGTTTCGAGGCACTGCCCTTCAGCCCCACCCGCATGGGCTTGCTTTACGACCAGCGTTATTTCTTTTTCGGTGAACAACCGCTGAGTTGGGAAGCCTTGATCGAACTGCCCCTGGGCATGCTCACCAGCGGCATGCATTTTCGCCAGTCCATCGACCACAATTTCCACAGCCGGGGCCTGACCCCACAACCACTGTTGCAAACCGACGCGGTGCACCAATTGTTACAAGCTGTGCACGGCGGGCTGTGTTGCGCGGTGATGCCCCTGGACAGCGGCCTGGACGTCCTGACCGAGGATTTGCGCATCCAACCCATTGAAAACGCCCAGACGCTAGTCCCGCTGGGCCTGATCATGCGGCGTGGTGCCCCCCGCTCGGCGTTGGCAGAGGCCTGTTTTGCCCTCTACCAGAAATCAGCGACGACTTCTTGATCGACGTCATCTATTGGAAGATCAGTAATAGCGATTAGACGTGGCAGATTGCCGCATTTAGTCTTAACACTATTCCTACTTTCAGTGATGCCCATGAACGACAAGCCTCCGGTCAGTCCAGCGCCAGCGATGGAAACATCCACGCCGGTCGCCAGCCAGAGCTATGGCTACTGCAATCTGGACCACTCCCAATCGGACAGCACCGCGCTGGCCGAGGAAGTGGCGCTGGCGATTGCCTATAACGGCATCAGCCAGGCAGTCATGCTGGTCACCCCCACCGACCTGGAAGACTTCATCGTCGGTTTCAGCCTCGGCAGCGGCATCATCGAAGATTCATCGGACATCTATGACCTGCAACTGAGCGGCACGGGCGCCGCGCACTATGCCCAGGTGACCATCGCCAACCGCGCCTTCTGGAACCTCAAGCAGCAACGCCGGCAGTTGGCGGGCACCAGTGGCTGCGGATTGTGCGGCGTGGAAGCGGTGGAACAGGCCTTGCCAAACCTCAAGGTGCTGCCCGGCGCACCACTGCCCGCGGCGCAATGGCTCGATGGCCTGCGTGACCGTATCAGCCAATTCCAGCCCCTGGGCCAACATTGCGGCGCGGTACATGCGGCGTTGTTCATGAACGCCCAGGGTGAATTGCTGCTGGGCCGCGAAGACATTGGCCGACACAACGCCCTCGATAAGCTGATCGGCGCGTTGATCCGGCAACAGGTCCCAGTGGCCGGTGGCGTGGCGATCGTCACCAGCCGTTGCAGCCTCGAACTGATCCAGAAAGTACTGCGCGCCGGCATCCAGACCCTGGTCAGCCTGTCGTCGCCCACGGGCCTCGCCGTGCAGTGGGCCCGCCAACACAATCTCAACCTCATCCACCTGCCGCAAAAAAGTGCGCCGCGGGTCTACAGCCCTGCGATGGAGAAACAAGCGTGAGCAATCATCAACAAGCCGACCAGAAACCCGTACCGCGTTACAAGCCCTACAAAGGCCCGGCCGGTGGATGGGGTGCGCTGATCAGTGTCGCTCAGGCCTGGTTGACCAGCGACAACGCGCTGAAAAACATCCGCATGATGCTCAAGACCAACCAGAATGGCGGTTTTGACTGCCCTGGCTGCGCCTGGGGCGACTCTCCCGAAAGCGGTATGGTCAAGTTCTGCGAGAACGGCGCCAAGGCCGTGAACTGGGAAGCAACCAAGCGTCGCGTCGACGGTGCATTTTTCGCCAAGCACAGCGTGACCTCGCTGCTGGAGCAGAGCGACTACTGGCTCGAGTACCAGGGTCGCCTGACCGAGCCAATGCGCTACGACGCCGAAACCGACCGCTACAAGCCCATCAGCTGGGAAGCGGCGTTCGCCCTGATCGGCAAGCACCTGCAAGGGCTGTCCAGCCCCAACCAGGCCGAGTTCTATACGTCGGGCCGGGCCAGCAACGAAGCGGCCTACCTGTATCAACTGTTCGTGCGCGCCTACGGCACCAACAACTTCCCCGACTGCTCGAACATGTGCCACGAAGCCAGCGGCGTAGCGCTGGCCCAGAGCGTGGGCGTGGGCAAGGGCACGGTGACGTTCGATGACTTCGAGCACGCCGACGCGATTTTCGTCTGGGGCCAGAACCCTGGCACCAATCACCCGCGGATGCTCGAACCACTGCGCGAGGCGGTGAAACGTGGTGCCCAGGTGGTGTGCATCAACCCGCTCAAGGAGCGGGGCCTGGAGCGCTTCCAGCACCCGCAGAGCCCGATCGAAATGCTCACCAACGGCAATAAGCCGACCAACACCGCGTATTTCCGCCCGGCCCTGGGTGGCGACATGGCGATCTTGCGCGGCATGGCCAAGTTCCTGCTGCAATGGGAGCGTGAGGCGCAGAACAGCGGCGCGGCGGCGGTGTTCGACCATGCGTTCCTCAATGAACACAGCACCAACGTGCTGGATTACCTGGCGGCGGTCGACGATACGCCGTGGGAACAGATCGTCGAGCAATCGGGCTTGACCCTGGTCGAAATCGAGCAGGCGGCGCGCATGTACGCCACAAGCCAGAACGTGATCATGTGCTGGGCGATGGGCATCACCCAGCACCGTCATTCGGTGGCGACCATCCAGGAAATCGCCAACGTGATGATGCTGCGCGGCAACATTGGCCGACCAGGCGCAGGCCTGTGCCCGGTTCGCGGCCACAGCAATGTGCAGGGCGACCGGACCATGGGCATCAACGAACGTCCACCGGCGGCATTCCTCGACGCGCTGGAGCGGCGCTTCCAGTTCAAGGTACCGCGGGAAAACGGCCATAACGTGGTCGAGGCGATCCACGCCATGGCCGACGGCCAGGCGAAGGTGTTCATCGCCCTGGGCGGCAACTTCGCCCAAGCCACGCCGGACAGCCATCGGACCTTCCAGGCCTTGGCCAATTGCGAGCTGACGGTGCAGATCAGCACCAAGCTCAACCGCAGCCACCTGGCTCACGGCAAGGATGCGTTGATCCTGCCGTGCCTGGGCCGCACCGACATCGATTTGCAGACCGAAGGCGCGCAAGCGGTGACCGTGGAAGACTCCTTCAGCATGGTGCATGCCTCCAACGGCCAGTTGCAGCCGCTGTCGAACCAGATGCGCTCCGAACCGTGGATCATCGCCGGCATCGCCGCCGCCACGCTGGGTAGCCGTCCGGTGGACTGGAACTGGCTGGTGGCCGACTACAGTCGCATCCGCGACCTGATCGCCGATACCGTACCCGGCTTCAAGGACTTCAATGAAAAACTGAAGAACCCCGGCGGATTCTATCTGGGCAACAGCGCCGGTTCACGACGCTGGAACACCCCGTCGGGCCGCGCCAACTTCAAGTCCAACCGGCTGCCGGGAGACCTTGTGCATGAACGCACCCGTGCCACCGGCCAGTTGCCCGACCTGATCATGCAGTCCATGCGCTCCCACGACCAGTACAACACCACCATCTATGGCCTCGATGACCGCTATCGCGGCGTCAAGGGCCAGCGTGACGTGTTGTTCGCCAACGAAGCGGACATCATTCGCCTGGGCTTCAAGCCGGGGCAGAAAGCTGACATCGTCTCGCTCTGGGATGACGGTCGCGAACGTCGGGTCAAGGGTTTTACCCTGCTGGCATTCGACATTCCGGCCGGACAGGCTGCGGCCTACTACCCGGAAGTGAACCCGCTGGTGCCGCTGGAAAGCACGGGCGACGGCAGCCACACGCCGACGTCGAAATTCGTCGCAATCCGCCTGGAAGCGGCGAGCGAGAATGGACTGATCCTGGCCAAATCGGCCTGACACAGTTCATTGGCGAGGCGATTGGATTGTGTGGGAGCAAGGCTTGCCCGCGATGAAAGCGATGCGGTCTTACAGGAATAGGGACGCTGTGTCGCGAGCAAGCTTTGCTCCCACACAGCTCGCTCCCATGATCGTACTTTTCGAGCGCCCACAAAAAAGGCCGTTTTCCATAGAAAACGGCCTGTCCGAAGTAGCTAAAGACCGGCCAATTCGCGTTAAGTTCCGACCGTAAAACAATAACTTAGAGAATTGTGCACAAGTCGTGTTACTCGTCGGATTTCTATTGTAACCAAGCGAAGCGAGCCTCAGGATCGCGCCGTCATCCCTTTGAGGCTCCTCTATGAAGTTCTCCTCCATTCTCTTGTTGTCCCTTAGCCTGGCCAGTGGCATCGCTTCCGCCGGCGGTACTGCCGAAGCAGGTGTGGGTGGCGCATTGGGCGGGGTTTTGGGTTCGGTCGTCGGCCAGTCCCTGGGCGGCAACACCGGTTCCACTATCGGCGCGGCGCTGGGCGGTGCGGGCGGTAGTGCGGTCGGCGCAGACAAACACAGCCGCGGCGAAGCGGCGATCGGCGGCGCGCTGGGCGCGGCCGGCGGTAACGTGGTCGGCCGTAGCGTCGGTGGCAGCACCGGCAGCCTGATCGGTGCGGCGGCGGGCGGTGGCGCGGGTGGCGCCCTGGGTAACTACATGGGCAAGGACGATGACGATGACCGTCGTTATGACGATCGCCGTGGTGATCGCCGCTACTACCGTGACGGCCATCCAGGTCGCGGCCATGCCTACGGCCACCGCAAAAAACATCATCGCCACTACCGCGACTAACGGCTGATCGATACTAGCCGTTGAAGATCGCAGCCTCCGACAGCGCCCAGCGCTGACAGGAGGCTGCGATTTTTTGTTTCAGACCACCAACCGCTCCAACGCCCCACGTAGCCGATCCGCAATTGCCACCGGCCGATTCGACGCCCGATCCACGAATACGTGAACAAAACGCCCCGCCGCACAAGCCTCCTCCTCGCCCTCCTTGAACACCGCCAGCTCATACTGCACCGAACTGCTGCCCAACTTGCCAACTCGCAGGCCGATTTCAATCCGGTCTGGAAAGGCAATCGAAGCGAAGTAGTCGCAGGCCGAACTCACCACGAACCCCACCACGTCTCCATCATGGATATCCAGGCCGCCGACTTCGATCAGGTAGGTATTCACAGCGGTATCGAAAAAGCTGTAGTAGGTGACGTTGTTGACGTGACCGTACACATCGTTGTCGTGCCAGCGCGTGGTGATAGGCTGCAAGTGTGGGTATTCATTGCGTTGGGGCATCAGCTGTCCTTTACGGTTGTTCAATGGTCTTGACGTGGCACGGGGCTCAGGCCTGCGCGAATCCCTTGCCCTGCGCCGCCAGCTCGCCAATCACGCGCGCTGGCTTCCACTGGTCGCCCTGCTTCGTTTCGAGCTCCAGCAGGCGTGCATGGATGGCTTCCAGCCCCTGCCCGTCAGCCCAGGCCATCGGCCCGCCCTTGTCCGCAGGGAAGCCGTAGCCGTTGAGGTAGACCAGGTCGATAGCGTGGGCCGACTCGGCAATGCCTTCCTGCAGGATCTTCGCCCCCTCGTTGACCAGCGCCAGCAAGCAACGCTCGAGGATTTCCTCCGGGCCGATCTCGCGACGCTGGAAACCCAACGCCTCACTGACCCGCAACACCAGCGCATCGACCTCGACATCATGCTCGGCCTGTCGACTGCCCGGCTCGTAGTGATAATACCCATTGCCGCTTTTCTGGCCGAACCGTCCCAGCTCGCACAGACGATTGTCCACCTGCACCTCGGGCGCATCCTGGCCCTTGCCCGCCAACTCACGGGCGCGCCACTCCAGGTCGATGCCAACGACGTCGTACATGCGAAACGGCCCCATGGCGAAACCAAAGCCTTGCAACGCCGCATCCACCTGATGGGGGAACGCCCCCTCCAGCAACATCTTGCGCGCTTCCAGCACATACGGATGAAGCATCCGGTTGCCGATGAAGCCATGGCAGTTGCCCGATATCACGCTGACCTTGCCCATGCGCTGGCCCAGCACCAGGGCCGCATCCAGCACCGCTTTGGAGGTTTGTGCGCCGCGAACGATCTCCAGCAGCTTCATGATGTGCGCCGGACTGAAGAAATGCAGGCCCAGGACCTGGGCTGGCCTGCGGGTGACGGCGGCGATGGCATCGATGTCCAGCGCCGACGTATTGCTCGCCAGGATGGCCTCGGGTTTGAGCAGGCCGTCCAGCTCGCGAAAGATGGTCTGTTTGAGCTCCAGGTTTTCGTAGACCGCTTCGATCACCAGGTCCACCTCACGGATCGCCGCGTAATCATCCGCCCGTGTCACCCGGGCGATCCGCGCATCTGCCTCACGCTGGTCGATACGACCCTGGCGCACACCATGGGCATAGGTCTCGGCCACGGCAACCAGTGCCTGCTCGAGCATCTGCGGATTGTTGTCGACCCACTGCACCGCCACGCCGGCGTTGGCCAGGCACATCACGATGCCCCGTCCCATGGTGCCGGCACCGACTACCGCGGCGCGCTGAATATCGAAAGGTGTCTGGCTCATGTTGGCTCTCTTGTTGGCGATCCGAAGACAGCCTTCACCTTAGTCAGCCGCCGAATGTTTTTGAAATTTATTCGTGTGATGAAGGGCATTCAGCGGATGGATGCAGCTCACAGGTGCGCTTGAGTCCACTGGCGAACTTCCGCGTATGGATACGCTTCCAGTGCGGCGTAGCCAGGGACCTTCCGCGCCTTCAATCGGGTGAACAGCGGCACACTGATCCCGCACAGGAAGCGGGTGAGGCGCTCGGCAGACGGCACGCTGCCGCTGTGCTGCTCATGCTTGTGGATAAAATCGCCACACAGTGCCTCGAAGCTTTTATCCATAAGCGCCGGCAGCGCAGGCGGCTCCGGCAGGCGAGCGATATGCCCATGGCACACCGAACAATGGCCACACGGGTGGGGCGCACTGTCGTCGCCGAAATACTGCGCCAAGCGATGACCCAGGCAACGGTCGGTGGCGAACAATTCGAGCATGGCGTGGATCCGCGCGATTTCACTGTGTTCGTGCCGGGTGAAATAGGCATGCAGCTCGGCACTCAAGACCTGCACATCCAGGTCCGCTTCCAGCACGCTGTACACCTCGGTCATCTGCTTGCTTTCCAGCTCGATCCAACCCTTCTCCTGGAAATAATCCAGCGCCTTGACCACCCGATTACGCTCAGCGTGGTACTGCTGGTACATCCCGTCGAAATCCACCGTGGCCCAGCTCCGGGCGCGACTGGAGGTCTGGATGATGGCCGCGACGAAGTCCCTGCGCTCACCTTCGAAGCGCTCCAGCAGCTCCTGGGGCTCGGTCAGGAACTTGAAGCGATACTCCGCGAAATAGGCATAGCGCGGCGCGATCAGCCGGCGCAACTCCAACTGGACCAACAACGTCTTGAGCGGCAGTTGGCGGATGTTGCTCTGGTCCGCCAGCGGGCCCAGCAAGAACTCCCATTGCCCATCGGGGGCAGCGGCCTTCAGTTCGTCGAGCACGCAACGAATGCCTGCGAGCTCCGGCGTATCGCCGTACACAAAGTTCTCCAGCACGTTGAGACTATCGCGGTTGGCCAGCACCAGGCAATCCGATGGCTGCCCGTCGCGCCCGGCCCGGCCGATTTCCTGGCTGTAGTTTTCGATGGACTTGGGCAGGTCGAAATGCACGACGTTGCGGATATCGCTCTTGTCGATGCCCATGCCGAAAGCGATGGTGGCGACGATGCAATTGGATTGCCCGCCCATGAATCGCCGCTGGATGGCTTCGCGCTGCTCATGGGGCAAACCGGCGTGATAGGCCTCGGCCTCGATACCGTGCTGGCTCAGGTGCTCGGCGATCTGCTCGGCGGTTCGCTGCAAGGTGACATAGACGATGCTCGGCTGCCCGACGCGCGCGCCCAACCACTGCACCAGCCGTGCGCGCTTGGCGACACCCGGCACGGGTTCGACCAACAGGTTGAGGTTAGGTCGGTAGAAACCGGTCGTCACCACATCGGCGGCGGCAATGGCGAACTTCGCCTGCATGTCGGCGATGACCTTGGGTGTGGCGGTGGCCGTCAGCAGCAATACCTGGGGAATATTGAACTGGTGCTGGTAATCGGGAAGCTTGAGGTAGTCAGGTCGAAAGTTATGCCCCCACTCCGAAATACAGTGGGCCTCGTCCACCACCAGCAACGAAATCGGCACCTGCTGCAGGAAATTGCGAAAGCGCTCGTTCTTCAGGCGCTCCACGGAAATCATCAGGATCTTCAACTCGCCCGAACGGGC
Organism: Pseudomonas sp. Pdm06; assembly: GCF_014851795.1. Lineage (NCBI taxonomy): Bacteria > Pseudomonadati > Pseudomonadota > Gammaproteobacteria > Pseudomonadales > Pseudomonadaceae > Pseudomonas > Pseudomonas sp. Pdm06. The sequence continues at coordinate 120,866 of NZ_JACVAH010000011.1, read as the reverse complement.
CCGCGCCATGGCGTCGTTGGCTTCGTCACGGCTCTGGGCCGAATCGATACTGGCCGCCGCGATGCCGTGGCGCTTGAGGAACACCAACTGGTCCTGCATCAACGCCAGCAGTGGCGAAACCACCAGGGTCAGGTGCGGCAAGAGCAGGGCCGGCAATTGATAACACAGGGACTTGCCCGAGCCGGTAGGAAAGATGGCCGCCGCCGACCGACCGGCCAGCACGGCGCCGATGGCCGCCTCCTGACCGGGACGAAACTGTGGATAACCGAAAACCTGTTCCAGGGTGCTGTGCATGCGCGGTCGCTCCTTTGACTGCTGCGATGCCGAAAGCCTAGCGGGACAACGCAGCGCGTCGAGAAAAGGTCGGGGGTAAAAACGATACTGGATGATACAGCGTCGAGCGCCTTTGCCTTGCCACGAGCAGATACAAATCCGGGCAATTTGATGTCTCGTCCCGACTTCGCCTCCACGGTAAGGTGCGCCGACAACTCATGCTGTACGTCAAGGCCAGGAAGCCTGACGCTCGATTTCAATTCTTCAAGGAACGAACCATGCCACACCCATTTTCCGCTCTACGCGCGCTGACGATCACGTCGGCCTCATTGCTCGCCGGTTGCTTGACCGTCCCCGATCCCCCCGGCGTGGATCCTACCCAGTTCGAAACCCCGGAGTACCACGCCCAACAAGGCTTGGCCGTCGTCAAGGCATCAGCGCTCTACGCTCGTGGCGGGACTGGCCAGGATGTTGTCGTGGCGTTGATCGACTCGGGGCTCAACGCCAGCCTCGAGGAGTTCGAGGGCAGACTGGGTGATCCTGGATTCGACCATGTCGAAGACCGTCCCGGCACCGTTGACCGCATCGGTCATGGCACGCAGATGGCCGGTATTCTCGCCGCCAACAAGGACGACCGGGGCATGCACGGCATCGCGTTCAATGCGCGGTTGATCCCCTTTCGCTTTGGCGACGACAACGAGCCGTTTTTCTTCGACAGCGAAATCGCCCGGTCCTGGCAAAGTGGTTTTGACAAGGGTGCCCGGCTGTTCAACAACTCGTGGGCCAACGCCATTCCCGCCACCGAGATCAATGAGGCGCGCTACAACCAGGTGATGCCCGACTCCCTGGCCGTCGCTCGAAAACTGGTCGCGGACGGCGCCGTGTTGGTCTTCCCCACCGGTAACGAACTCAAGCGAGAGCCCCTGGCCGAGCCAGGACTGCCGGTCGCATTGCCAGAACTGGAAAAAGGCTGGATCGCAGTGGTGGCGTTGAAGAACGACGGCAGCGCCATCAATGGCAAATCCAACTATTGCGGCGTCGCAGCTGCCTGGTGCATCGCCGTTCCCGGCGGCGACGCCGGTGCACAGGCCGGCCTGCTCACCGTTGGCAAGGACGGCCGCTACGTGCAGACCGCTGGCACATCTCCCGCCGCCGCGTTGGTCAGTGGCGCACTGGCGGCGCTACAAAGCCTTCACCCGCAACTCAGCCCGCAGCAGATACGCGAACATCTGCTGGCGACAGCCAACAGCACAGGTATCTACGCCAACAGCGAAGCCTATGGCAGAGGATTGATGGACCTTGAGGCCGCCGCACTACGCATGCCTGAACAAATGGCTGACTGAACCCAAACCCCTATCGCTCGCGAGCCTGGCAGCAATCGACTCGCGATACCCATGAACACTTTACGCCTGGCCCACCAACGGCAGGACGCCCGCGGTTCGCAGCTTGAAAAAGGAAGTAACCATGTCGCACAAACTGAACCTACCTACCGTCCTGATGCTGTCCCTACTACTGGGCGGATGCATGAAATTCCCCGACGACCCGCCAATCCTCGCGACGGTCAAAACCGCAATCGCGACGCCTGCGATTTCTTGATTGCAGCGTTCTTCTTTTTCCAACGGGCAACGATTTCCCCCTAAACTTTCCACCGGTACAGACGCACCTCTTTTATTCTGGACATTTCATCATGCACCTTGCGCCAGACTTCCCCGATGACCATGCCATGCGCCAACTCATGGAGCTGCTCCACGAAGAAATCGGCCTGCCTGAGCGCAAGACGATTCGCCTGGGCACTGCGATCAATCTCGACTTGGGTTGCGATGGCGCGGACGCCCGGCACCTGATGGAGGCACTGGAGGAGCGGTTCGCCATCGAGCTCATCGACTACGACGCCTACCGCTATTTCCAGCCTGAAGGGTTCGATGTGTTTCAAAAACGCAGGGCCAAGGGCCGGGGGAACAAGCTGCCACTGACCATCGGCATGCTTTACAAGGCGATCAAGGCACAGCGATGGGATACGCGGGAAGTGGAAGAAGCCTAGCTGATCGGCGCGCCTCAAATAGCCACCCATGAAAAAACCGCCCATAAAGGGCGGTTTTTTCATTCACCAACCAAGCCTTACAGCTGCGGCCCAGCAGCCTTGATCGCGTCGCTCACGTCGAACTTCTTGAAGTTCTCGGTGAACAGACCGGCCAATGCCTTGGCTGCTTCGTCGTAGGCGGCTTTGTCGGCCCAGGTGTTGCGTGGGTTCAACAGGCCAGTCTCGACGCCTGGAACAGCCAGCGGCACATCCAGGTTGATGATGTCCAGGTGTTCGGTTGCAGCACCGATCAGCGCGCCGCTCTGGATCGCCGCGATCACCGCACGGGTGGTCGGAATGTTGAAGCGTTTGCCGACGCCGTAGCCGCCACCGGTCCAGCCGGTGTTGACCAGGTAGACCTTGGAGCCGAAACCACGAATGCGCTTGATCAGCAGCTCAGCGTACTCACCGGCCGGACGCGGGAAGAACGGGGCGCCGAAGCAAGTGGAGAAGGTCGACTTGATGCCACTGCCCGAACCCATTTCGGTCGAGCCCACCAGTGCGGTGTAGCCGGACAGGAAGTGGTAGGCGGCTTGTTCTTCGCTGAGGATCGACACCGGCGGCAGTACGCCGGTCAGGTCGCAGGTCAGGAAGATCACGGCGTTTGGCTCGCCACCGAGGTTTTTCGGTGCGCGTTTCTCGATCAGCTCACGCGGGTAGGCAGCGCGGCTGTTCTGGGTCAGGCTGTCGTCGGCGTAGTCGGCTTTCTTGGTGGCCGGGTCCAGGACGACGTTTTCCAGTACGGCGCCGTGCTGGATGGCTTTCCAGATCACCGGTTCGTTCTTCTCGGACAGGTCGATGCACTTGGCGTAGCAGCCGCCTTCGATGTTGAAGACCACGCCCACGCCCCAGCCGTGTTCGTCGTCACCGATCAGGTAACGGCTTTCATCGGCGGACAGGGTGGTCTTGCCGGTGCCCGACAGGCCGAAGAACAGGGTCACATCGCCCTCTTCGCCCATGTTCGCGGCGCAGTGCATCGGCAGCACGTCAACGGCTGGCAGCAGGAAGTTCTGCACGGAGAACAGGGCTTTCTTCATTTCACCGGCGTAGCGCATGCCGGCGATCAGCACTTTCTTGGCCGCGAAATTGATGATCACGGTGCCGTCGGAGTTGGTGCCGTCGCGCTCAGGCTCGCAGACGAAGTTCGGCGCGTTGAGGATCTGCCACTCGTCCTTGCCGCCGGCGTTGTATTGCTCGGGGTTGATGAACAGGCAACGGCCGAACAGGTTGTGCCACGCCGTCTCGGTGGTCATCTTGACCGGCAGGTAGTGCGCAGGATCGGAACCTACATGCACATGGGAGACAAAACGCTCACGCTCGCCCAAGTAGGCTTCGACGCGGTTCCACAGGGCATCGAACTTGTCGGCCGGGAACTTGCGGTTGATCGGGCCCCAGGCGATGGCATCCTGGGTGGTTGGCTCTTCCACGATGAAACGGTCGACTGGCGAGCGACCGGTACGATGACCGGTACGAACAACCAGCGCGCCAGTATCGGCAAGCTCGCCTTCACCGCGATTCAGGGCTTCTTTGACCAGATCATCGACACTCAGATCGGTGTACACGGCGTTATTGGCTTGCGTCATGAGATTCCCCGTCGGCCCGTGGCCGAGTGCTCCAAACGTTTTGTAGTAGGAAGTCGCGCACTACTACCCGAAAAAAGTGGGCCGGATTATGCCAGAAAAGCCCAAAAAAAGTAGGGCCCTCCCGTCAGTACGGCGTAAATCCGGCGTTTGCCAGGAGATTTACCTGCGCTGAACCGTTTTAGTGTCGAGTATCTGACGGTGTGTCGACACCCGCACCGGCGAACAATTGAGCGATGTCCGCCGCGTCGAACAGGTAGCGCTCATTGCAAAACTGGCAGTCGATCTCGATGGCGCCGCCATGCTCGATCACCAGTTGCTGCGCATCTTCCAGACCCAGACTGACCAGCGCATTGCCGGAACGTTCACGAGAGCAACTGCATTGGAAGCGCAACGGCTGGCCGTCGAACAAGCGTACCTGCTCCTCGTGATAGAGGCGATGCAGCACGGTTTCGTTGTCCAGGCTCAGCAGCTCATCGGCGCTCAGGGTGCTGGCCAGAGCGGTAATGTGCTGCCAACTGGCGTCACGTTCCTCGGTGTCACGAAGGCGATCGGCGGGCAGCTGTTGCAGTAGCAAACCGCGCGCGCGCCGCCCGTCGGCGTAGAGCCAGAAACGGGTATTGGTCTGCTGGGACATGACGAAGTAGTTGGTGAAGCACTCGGCCAGGGTCGCGCCGTCGAGATCGACGATGCCCTGGTAGCGCTTGCCATGGGTGGGGTCCACCGTCAGGGCCAGCACGCCGTTGGGCATCATGTCGGCCAGGGTCGCGTCGGGCGCGATCTGCTCGGCGTGATAACGGGCCAGGCCACGGATCTCGCGCTCGCTGGAGCACTCGATCATCAGCAGCGGGACCGGACCTTCGGAACGCGCCTGGAGAATCAGCAAGCCATCGAACTTCAAGGTGCCCACCAGCAACGCCGCAGCCGCCATCAGCTCGCCGAGCAGTTGTGCGACCGGCTCCGGATAGGGGTGCTTGGCGAGGACTTCGGCGTAGCTACGCTCCAACGCCACCAGCTCGCCGCGGGCGTCGCTGTCATCGAAGATGAAACGTTGGGTGTAGTCGGTATCCGGTAAATCAGTCATAGGATCTGGTATCTGAGGTGATGACAAATGATGGCGGGCATTTTATGGGCATTCAGGGTGGGTTCCAAGCAAGGCTTGGGTTTGCCTGACGGGAAGAGACCGATGACTCAATCCGAATGGTCATTGTGGCGAAGGAGCTTGCTCCCGCTCGGCTGCGCAGCGACCGTCAGATTTTGGGGCCGCTACGCAGCCCAGCGGGAGCAAGCTCCCTCGCCACGGGCCTTGCGCCAGCCTTTTATTCGTTATTGCTGCCGTGAAACTTGAACAGGTCACGGCGTTGCTTCTTGCTCGGCTTGCCATCGGTGCTGACCCCCAGGGCGCCGGCCTTGCGTTGCGCGGCGGCGGCTTCGCGCTTGGCGATGCTGGCTTCGGTTTCGCGATACAACGCCTGCGCTTCAGGTGCGCCGCGACGCACGATCGACAGGGCCTCGACCACCACGGTCTTTTCATCGAACCCGGTGCGGATGACAAACTCATCGCCGATGCGGGGCTCCTTGCCCGGCTTGCAGCGCTCTCCCCGGTGATGGACCTTGCCGCTTTCGATGGCGGTCTTGGCCAGGGCCCGTGTCTTGTAGAAGCGCGCCGCCCACAACCATTTATCGAGACGGACCTTGTCGTCTTCTTCCTTTTTTTGTGCCACTGCAATTCCTCTTTCTGCCATTAGCCGGAACTGTACTACCGTTTTTGTCGAGCGCACGAATCAGGCCCGACGGATAGAATGCCCGCCAAACCGACGCCACACACATCGCTTCGGCCGGAATCGGTTACAAGCACACACAAGTGCGTAGATAACTGTCGCCATTTTGTGATTATTCTGCGTGAATACCGCGATTCGCGGAGTCCACGATCCGATGCACTGATCGCAGGTTTTTTTATTGAAGACTTTTGACCATTTGACCGTTGTCGGTCTGCGCGAGTGGGTAGCGCTCCCGGATCTGGGAGTCGTGGGCCTGCGGGCAAAAATCGACACCGGGGCCAGCACCTCCAGCCTGCATGCCACTGACATCGAGCCGTTCGAGCGCGATGGCGAAAAATGGGTGCGCTTCACGGCGCACCTTGGCACGGTGGTGCAGTTGCGCCATCGCCGCTGCGAAGCCCCGCTGGTGGCGCGCAAGACCATAAAGAGTTCCAACGGCCACGCTCAGGTCCGCTACGTGATCAGCACCACGTTGGCGCTGGGTGACCGGGTCTGGCGGGTCGAGTTCACCCTCGCCTGCCGCAAATCCATGCGATATCGCCTGTTACTGGGTTCCAAAGCCTTGATCGACGGCCAACTGGTGGTCAATCCGGGCACCAAATATGTTCAAGAAAAGCCGGCATTCCCGGTGTCCACTACCTCTGCCACAGGTGTTGCATGAAGATCGCTGTGCTGTCGCGTAATCCGCGTCTGTATTCCACTCGTCGCCTGGTTGAAGCCGGGACCGAACGTGGCCATGAAATGGTGGTGATCGATACCCTGCGCGCCTACATGAACATCGCCAGCCACAAGCCGCAGATCCACTACCGTGGCAAGCCGCTGGAAGGGTTCGACGCGGTGATCCCGCGCATCGGCGCATCGGTGACGTTCTATGGCTGCGCCGTGTTGCGCCAGTTCGAAATGATGGGGGTCTTTCCCCTCAACGAGTCCGTGGCCATCGCCCGTTCCCGGGACAAGCTGCGCTCGCTGCAATTGCTGTCACGGCGCGGGATCGGCCTGCCGGTCACCGGTTTTGCCCACTCGCCCGACGACATTCCCGACCTGATCGCGATGGTCAACGGCGCACCGCTGGTGATCAAGGTGCTGGAAGGCACCCAGGGCATCGGCGTGGTCCTGTGTGAAACCGCGACGGCGGCGGAATCGGTGATCGAGGCATTCATGGGCCTGAAGCAGAACATCATGGTCCAGGAATACATCAAGGAAGCCGGTGGCGCCGACATTCGCTGCTTCGTAGTTGGCGACAAAGTGATTGCCTCGATGAAACGCCAGGCCAAGCCCGGCGAGTTCCGCTCCAACCTGCATCGCGGTGGCAGCGCCAGCCTGATCAAAATCACCCCGGAAGAGCGCATGACCGCCCTGCGGGCCGCAAAAGTCATGGGCCTGGCCGTGGCCGGCGTGGATATCCTGCGCTCCAACCACGGGCCGCTGGTGATGGAGGTCAACTCCTCGCCGGGCCTGGAAGGCATCGAGACCACCACCAGCAAGAACGTGGCAGGGATCATCATCGAGCATCTGGAAAAGAATGGCGGGCCGAACATGACCCGGACCAAAGGAAAGGGCTGAGTCAACACAAAACCCTGTGGGAGCGAGCCTTTGTGGGAGCCGAGCTTGCTCGCGATAGTGGTGCGCCAGTCAAGATCAACTTTACTGATCCACCGCCATCGCGAGCAAGCTCGGCTCCCACAGGTTCTCTGTCTTACTTGAGAGAGATGGTTATACCGCATCCCTTGGCAGCATCAACCCCAACGGCAACCGCACCCGAGCCTCCAACCCGCCACCGGCGCGGTTGCGCAGTTCGACGTTGCCGCCGTGCATCGAGGCGATACGCTTGACGATGGCCAGGCCCAGGCCCGTGCCTTTCCCACCCCGGGCGCGATCGCCCCGGGTGAAGGGGTTGAAAATGGCTTCCAGCTCCGAGGGATCGATGCCGGCGCCACGGTCCATGACGCTCAGCACCACGTAAGGCGCGCTGGTGTCGCCAGAGACATAGGCCGCCACTTCGACGCCGGCGCCGGCATGGTTCAGGGCATTGCCGATCAGGTTGTTCAACAAACGCTTCATCGACACCCGGCGCAACGGGAACGGCTGAATCGGCTCCAGGCGCAGGTGCACTTTCTCGTCGTTCTGGTTATAGGGCGCGACCACTTCCCGCACCAACTCGCTGAGGTCCACCTCTTCCACGGACTCATCACGCCCGTCGCGTATGAACGCCAGGAACTGGTCGAGAATCGCGTCCATGTCCTCGATGTCGCGGACCATCTCGTCGGTCAGGTCGGTGTGCTCGCCCATCAACTCCAGCGACAACCGCAGCCGGGTCAAGGGCGTGCGCAGGTCGTGGGAGACGCCCGCCAGCATCAGCTCGCGTTCGCGCCCGGCCTGTTCCACATCCTCGGCCATCTGGTTGAAGGCGCGGTAGACCTCGGTCATCTCGCTGGGCGTATCGCTGATGGGCAGCCGCACGCTACGCCCCTGGCCCAGTTGGCGGGCGGCGTAGACCAGGCGTTTCAACGGTTGGTTGAGCTGGCTGACGAAGATCCACGCCGATGCCGTCGATAGCAGGCCGATGGCCAGGAACCAGCCGAGCACGTTCCAGATTTTCTGGCCGCGCAACGGATGCGGGTACAACGGCACTTTCAGCCAGCCATCCCCCAGGCTTGGAGCCCGCACCCAAAGCGCCGGCGGCGAATGCATGCGCAATCGCACCTCGGTATCGGCGCCCAGTTCGGCTTGCATCTGGCGTTGATAGATCTCGCTGTAGGGCCAATGCTGCTCGCCCTCCGGCACGCCGGCACCGACGACACGGATCAGCGTCGCCGCCTCGGCAATTTTCGCCCGGTTGGTTTCGTCCGCCGCCCAATAGGCCCGCAGGGTCAAGGCAACGCCGTGGCTGTACTGTCGGTCCACGAGCACGTCTTCGTTCATCAGCAGGTACACCAACGTCAGTGCCTTGGAAAAGAGCACGACGATCAGCACCAGCCAGAGGGTGCGGGAGAAGAAACTCTGGGGGAACCAAACGGGGGTTTTCATGAATAACCGCTATACACTTGCAGGAGCGAGCGATGCTCGCACAATGACAGACCGCGAGTCGCCTGGAAGAAGACATTTCAACCGGCCAGGCCACCCGCTCCTACAAATCGCCGATCACTTGCTGGCGGCGCCATCCGGCACGAACACATAACCCACGCCCCAGACGGTCTGGATATACCGCGGCTTGGAAGGATCAGGCTCGATCATCCGGCGCAGGCGGGAAATCTGTACGTCGATGGAGCGCTCCAGCGCATCCCATTCACGACCGCGGGCCAGGTTCATCAGCTTGTCGCGGGTCAGCGGCTGACGGGCGTTCATCACCAGGGCCTTGAGCACGGCGAACTCACCGGTGGTGAGCATGTGGACCTCATCGCCGCGCTTGAGCTCACGGGTGGCCAGGGACAGTTCGTAGTCGCCGAAGGTCACGCTTTCATCTTCGCTGCCCGGCGCACCAGGCACCGGTGCCGACTGACGGCGCAACACCGCCTTGACGCGGGCCATCAGCTCGTCGGGGTTGAACGGCTTGGCCAGGTAATCGTCGGCGCCCAGTTCCAGGCCCTTGATACGGCTCAACTCGTCGCCCTTGGCGGTGAGCATGATGATCGGGATCTGGTTGTTGGCGCCGCGCAGGCGGCGGCAGGCGGTCAGGCCGTCTTCACCGGGCAGCATCAGGTCGAGTACGACCAGGTTGAACACTTCACGTGCCAGCAACCGATCCATTTGCTCGGTGTTCGGTACGGTGCGGGCGCGGTAGCCCTTGCTGACGAAAAAGCGTTCCAGCAGGCTGCTCAGCCCTGGATCGTCGTCAACAATAAGAATTTTTTCGCCTTCAGCAGTTTGTGCAGTGCTGCTCATAGGAAGCTCCTTTGATCTCGGCGCGCATTATGGCCTAGCTGCCGTTATACGCACCGTGTGCATTGTTAGCAGATTTTTCCTCTATCTCCACAAATCCGGGTATCAAGCCTACAGACCATGTCCCCCCCTCAGGACGGAACGCTGGTTATAATGCGCGGCCTTTTGTGCCAGGGAATGTCGGATCGTGATCCCGACGTGCCATTTTTTTAGCCTTGGCAAGGCAACTTTTTGAATTTCGCGGGTCAACAGGCAGCCTTTTGACCCAGGCAGCGGCGCATGCCAGGCCGCTCAACCAGTCTCGCCGAGCCCGGTTTCTGTGGTGGCGAGCCTGATTTCACAATTTGTCAGGTGGTTTTATGGACAGCATCAACAGCCGCATCGCCGAGGAACTCGGTGTACGCCCACAACAGGTCGAAGCGGCCGTCGCGCTACTCGATGAAGGTTCCACGGTGCCTTTCATCGCCCGTTACCGGAAAGAAGTGACCGGCAGCCTCGATGACACCCAGCTGCGGCATCTGGAAGAGCGCCTGCGCTACCTGCGAGAACTCGACGAACGGCGCATCAGCATCCTGGCCAGCATCCAGGAGCAGGGCAAGCTGACCCCGCAACTCGAGCGCGACATCAAGCTGGCCGACACCAAGACTCGTCTCGAAGACTTGTACCTGCCCTATAAGCAAAAGCGCCGCACCAAGGGCCAGATCGCCCTGGAAGCCGGCCTCGGCGAGCTGGCCGACGGCCTGTTCAACGACCCGACGCTGGCCCCGGAAACCGAAGCTGCGCGCTTCGTCGATGCCGAAAAAGGCGTGGCGGACGTGAAAGCCGCGCTGGAAGGCGCCAAGTACATCCTCATGGAGCGTTTCGCCGAAGACGCCAACCTGTTGGAGAAACTGCGCAACTTCCTCAAACAGGAAGCCATCCTCAGCGCTCGGGTGATCGCCGGCAAGGAAGAGGAAGGCGCGAAGTTCCGCGACTACTTCGAACACGACGAACCGCTCAAGAGCATGCCGTCCCACCGCGCCCTGGCGATTTTCCGGGGTCGCAACGAAGGCATCCTCAGCTCCGCCCTGAAGGTCGGTGAAGAATTGCCGGGCACCATGCACCCGTGCGAAGGCATGATCGGCCAGCAGTTCGGCATCCAGAACCAGAACCGCGCCGCCGACAAATGGCTGGCCGAAGTGGTGCGCTGGACCTGGAAGGTCAAGCTCTACACCCACCTGGAAACCGATCTGCTGGGCGAGTTGCGCGACAACGCCGAGACCGAGGCGATCAACGTGTTCGCCCACAACCTGCACGACCTGCTGCTGGCCGCACCGGCCGGCCCCCGCGCCACCCTGGGCCTGGACCCGGGCCTGCGCACCGGTTGCAAGGTGGCGGTGGTGGACTCCACCGGCAAGCTGCTGGATCACGCCACGGTCTACCCGCACGTGCCGCACAACAAGTGGGACCAGACCCTCGCCGTGCTCGCCGCCCTGTGCGCCAAGCATTCGGTGGACCTGATCGCCATCGGCAACGGCACCGCCAGCCGCGAGACCGACAAACTGGCCGCCGAGCTGATCAAGAAATACCCAGCCATGAAAATGACCAAGGTCATGGTCTCCGAGGCCGGCGCTTCGGTTTACTCGGCATCGGAACTGGCTTCCAAGGAATTCCCCGACCTGGATGTGTCGATCCGTGGCGCGGTGTCCATCGCCCGTCGCCTGCAGGATCCACTGGCGGAGCTGGTGAAGATCGACCCCAAATCCATCGGCGTCGGCCAATACCAGCATGACGTTTCCCAGTTGAAACTGGCCCGTGGCCTGGACGCCGTGGTGGAAGATTGCGTGAACGCCGTGGGTGTGGACGTGAACACCGCTTCGGTGGCGCTGCTGGCGCGGATCTCCGGCCTGAACGCCACGCTGGCGCAGAACATCGTCACCCACCGTGACGAACATGGCGCGTTCAAGACCCGCGCCGCGTTGAAGAAAGTCCCACGCCTGGGTGAAAAAACCTTCGAACAGGCCGCCGGCTTCCTGCGGGTCATGAACGGCGACAACCCGCTGGATTCGTCGGCCGTCCACCCTGAAGCCTACCCGCTGGTGCAACGCATTGCCGCCCAGACTGACCGCGACATTCGTTCGCTGATCGGTGATGCCGCGTTCCTCAAGCGCCTGGACCCGAAGAAATTCACCGACGAAACCTTCGGCCTGCCCACCGTCACCGACATCCTCCAGGAACTGGAAAAACCGGGCCGCGACCCGCGCCCCGAGTTCAAGACCGCCGAGTTCCAGGACGGCGTCGAAGACCTCAAGGACCTGCAACCGGGCATGATCCTCGAAGGCGTGGTGACCAACGTCACCAACTTCGGTGCCTTCGTCGACATCGGCGTGCACCAGGACGGTCTGGTGCACATCTCGGCACTCTCCGAGAAGTTCATCAAGGACCCGCGCGAAGCGGTGAAGGCTGGCGATGTAGTGAAAGTGAAGGTCATGGAAGTCGACATCCCGCGCAAACGCGTCGGCCTGTCGATGCGCATGAGCGACACACCGGGCGAGAAAATCGACGGTGCCCGTGGTGCTCGCCCTGGCTCGACCCCGCGTCAGTCGCAGAACACCGCGCCGCGCAAGGAAACCGCCACCGCGGCCCCGGTGAACAACGCCATGGCCTCGCTGTTCGCCAACGCCAAGCAGTTGAAGAAACGCTGATGGACACGCCGGCCGGGTTGGTGGAAAGCGCTTTTTTCAAGCTGCTCGGCTGCCGCTTGCAGAGCCTGGGGGACGGGGTGGCGCAAGTCGCCCTGGGCCTTGAGCCGCCGTTGCGCAACCGCGGCGGCAAGCTGCACGGCGGTGCACTGTTCAGCCTGGTGGACATCGCCATGGGCCTGGCCTGCTCCAGTGTCCATGGCTTTGACCAGCAAAGCGCGACCATCGAATGCAAGATCAACTACATTCGCGCCGTGTCCGACGGCGAAGTGCTGTGCACTGCCCGGGTCATCCACCCGGGCCGGCGCACGCTGGTGGTCGAAGCCGAGGTGATGCAAGGCGACAAACTGGTCGCAAAAGCGCAAGGCACGTTCGCTGTCCTATAGCTCCCTGTCATCGATTTGAGTTAATTTCGACGCCATGAATGCAGTGTCGGACTTTCCTGTGGGAGCGAGCTTGCTCGCGATAACGGAGAGTCAGTCAAGATCAACGTTGCTGATCCACCGCCATCGCGAGCAAGCTCGCTCCCACAGTGGGGTTGCGGTGGCTAGCTTTTGGCACGAAAACCAGGCGAAAACGCCAGTTTTAACTTCACCCTTGTAGACCGTCTTGCCCACCCCCATATTGGGGCGACTGACGCGTGAAGGAATTCAACTTGAGCGACCTTTTAAACCGCCGCCTGGCCCTGCTCGGCGAGCGCGCCAACCTCTCCCTGCTCGAACAGTGCCTGCACGGCATCGAGCGTGAATGCCTGCGTGTCACGGACGATGGGCGCCTGGCGCAGACTCCGCACCCCAAGGCCCTGGGTTCGGCGCTGACCAACGAACAGATCACTACCGACTATTCCGAGTCGCTGCTGGAGTTCATCACGCCGGCCCTGGCCAACCCGGCCGATACCTTGCGCAGCCTCGACAAGATCCACCGGTTTGCCTACAGCAAACTGGGTGACGAGTACTTGTGGAGCCCGTCGATGCCGTGCCCACTGCCAGCGGAAGAAGAGATTCCGATCGCCTACTATGGCACCTCGAATATCGGCCAGCTCAAGTACGTCTATCGCAAGGGCCTGGCCCTGCGCTACGGCAAGACCATGCAATGCATCGCCGGGATCCACTACAACTTTTCCCTGCCGGAAAAGCTCTGGCCGCTGCTCCGTCAGAACGAAGCCGCCGATCTGAGCGACCGTGACTTCCAGTCGTCGGCCTACATCGCGCTGATCCGTAATTTCCGCCGCTACAGCTGGTTGCTGATGTACCTGTTCGGGGCCTCGCCGGCCCTGGACGTCGGTTTCCTGCGGGGCCGTCCGCACCAGTTGGAACAACTGGACCCGGACACCTTGTACCTGCCCTACGCCACCAGCCTGCGCATGAGCGACCTGGGTTACCAGAGCAACGCCCAGGCCGGCCTCACGCCATGCTACAACGATCTGCCGAGCTACACCGACAGCCTGCGCAAAGCGGTGGCGACACCCTACGCGCCGTACGTCGAAGTCGGCACTCACCAGAACGGCGAATGGGTGCAGCTCAATACCAACATCTTGCAGATCGAAAACGAGTACTACTCCAACATCCGTCCCAAACGCGTGACCTACACCGGCGAGCGGCCGATCCAGGCCTTGATGGCCCGGGGTATCCAGTACGTCGAAGTGCGGTGCCTGGACATCAACCCGTTCCTGCCGATGGGTATCGACCTCACCGAAGCGCGGTTCCTCGATGCGTTCCTACTGTATTGCGGCCTCAATGACAGCCCGCAGTTGGAAAACAACGAATGCGGCAACGCCACGAGCAACTTCCTGACCGTGGTCAAGGAAGGTCGCAAGCCAGGCCTGCAATTGCAGCGCCAGGGTCAAGCGGTGGACATGCAGGCCTGGGCCGTGGAATTGCTGGAAAAAATCGCTCCGCTGGCCGCGCTGCTCGACCAGAGCCAGGGTGGCGATGCCCATCGCCAGGCACTGGACGCGCAATTGGCGAAAGTCCGCGATCCGTCCCTGACGCCTTCCGCCCAGGTGCTGGCCGCCATGGCCGAACACCAGGAAAGCTTCGCCCAATTCTCCCTGCGCCAAAGCAAGGCCCACGCCGAATTCTTCCGCGCCGAGCCGTTGCCTGCCCAGGAACAAGCGACATTCGAAGAGACCGCGCGCGAGTCGCTGGTCCAGCAAGCTGAGCTGGAACAGAACGAGGTGGGGGATTTCGATGTGTTCGTGGGTTCTTACCAGGCAAGCATCCTGGCGATCAGCAACTGAACATCCCTCTTTGGCGGGGATACTCTTGTGGCGAGGGAGCTTGCTCCCGCTGGACTGCGCTGTAGGAGCTGCCGAAGGCTGCGATCTTTTGATCTTTCGCTTGAGACTCAAGCACCAGCGGAAAGATCGCAGCCTCGCTTCGCGAGACAGCTCCTACAACCGAGCGGGAGCAAGCTCCCTCGCCACGGAGGCCTCAGTCGTTTCCGGATGTTTTTTCGCAAATAAGCTAATTCGAAAAAGTTATTTATTTCTGAATTCTTAGATCATTTAGTCTCCTCGAACGCCGAACGTCCGGCGGCCTGTTGAGGAGATTTTCCATGTCTTTGCGTTTCCCCCTTCGCCTTCTCGCGGCCGCCTCCCTGGCAGCAACGAGTCTTTTTGCCCAGGCAGCCGACCTGACCGTCGCTTACCAGACCACCGTCGACCCGGCCAAAGTCGCCCAGGCCGATGGCGCCTACGAAAAAGCCACCCAAGCCAAGATCGACTGGCGCAAGTTCGACAACGGTGCCGACGTCATCACCGCCATCGCTTCGGGCGATGTGCAGATCGGCTACCTCGGTTCCAGCCCGTTGACCGCGGCCATCACCCGCAAGGTCCCGGTGGAAACGTTCCTCATCGCCACCCAGATCGGCGCCGCCGAGGCCTTGGTGGTTCGTGACGGCTCCGGCATTAATTCCCCGCAAGACCTGATCGGCAAGAAGATCGCCGTGCCGTTCGTGTCCACCGGTCACTACAGCCTGCTCGCCGCGTTGAAGCACTGGAACATCGACCCCTCGAAAGTCACCGTGCTCAACCTGGCGCCACCGGCCATCATCGCCGCCTGGAAGCGTGGCGACATCGACGCCACCTACGTCTGGGACCCGGCCCTGGGTGTGGCCAAGGAAAACGGCAAGGTGCTGATCACCTCCGCGGAGCTGGCCAAGTTCGGCGCCCCGACGTTCGACGCCTGGATCGTGCGCAAGGACTTCGCCCAGAAGCACCCTGAAATCGTCACCGCCTTCGCCAAAGTGACCCTGGACGCCTACGCCCAGTACCGCAAGGACCCACAAGCCTGGCTGGCCGATGCGTCCAACGTCGACAAACTGGTGAAGCTCTCCGGTGCCAAGGCCAGCGATATCCCGTTGTTGCTGCAAGGCAACGTCTTTCCCTTGGCGGCCGATCAGGTCGTGAGCCTCGGCGCACCGACCACCCAAGCCATCACCGATACCGCGGCGTTCCTCAAGGAGCAAGGCAAAGTCGAAGCCGTGCTGCCGGACTACGCGCCTTACGTCAGCGCCAAATACATCACTCGCTGATCAAAAAAAGGAGACATGCGATGGCCTTGCTACAGCTGGAGCGCATCAGCGCACAGTACCCCGGCGCGGCGGAACCGGTACTGGCGGATATTTCCCTGACCCTGGGGCCGAAGCAGTTGCTGGTTGCCCTCGGTCCGTCCGGCAGTGGCAAGACATCGCTGTTGAACCTGATTGCCGGGTTCGTCGAGCCCAGCGCCGGGCAGATCACCCTCGACGGCACGCCGGTCAAGGGCCCGAGCGCCGAACGCGGCGTGGTGTTCCAGGACGATGCGCTGCTGCCGTGGCAGGACGTACTGGCAAACGTTGGGTTCGGCCTGGAACTGGCCGGCATTCCCAAGGAAAAACGCGAGGCTCGCGCCCGGGAAATGCTTGCCCTGGTGGACCTGGCCGGTTTCGAGCAACGCCGCGTCTGGCAGCTCTCCGGCGGCCAGAAACAACGCGTCGGCCTGGCCCGGGCGTTGGCGGCCGACCCGCGTGTGCTGTTGATGGACGAACCGTTCGGCGCGCTGGACGCCTTCACCCGCGAGCAGATGCAGGAACTGTTGTTGCAGGTCTGGCAGCGCACCGCCAAGCCGGTGTTCCTGATCACCCATGACATTGAAGAAGCCGTCTTCCTCGCCACTGACTTGATTCTGCTGGCACCGAACCCGGGGCAGATCGTCGAGCGCCTGAGCCTGGATTTCGGCCAGCGCTACGGCGCCGGGGAATCGGCGCGGTCGATCAAGTCCGACCCGCGCTTTATCGAAACCCGCGAGCATGTACTCGCCAAAGTGTTTTCCCAACGCAGCGCCACTCGACCCCAGGAGCGCGCATGAGCAGCTACGAAATTCCAGCCGGGGTCCGTGACGCGGCGACTCGGCCCGCGGCCAGCGGTTTGAGGCCCCACCTGAGTACGCGTTGGATCAGCGGCTTGACCCTGATCGCGTTGCTGGCAGCCTGGTGGGCCGTCACCGCCAGCGGCCTGATCGAACCGTTGTTCCTGCCCCCGCCGTCGGCCGTGCTGCAAAAAGGCTGGCTGCTGGCGACCCACGGCTACATGGACTCCACCCTCTGGCAACACTTGGCCGCCAGCCTTGAACGCATCGGCCTGGGCCTGTTGTTCGCGGTGCTGACGGCGGTGCCGGTGGGCATCGCCATCGGCGCCAACCGCATCGCGCGCGGTGTGCTCGATCCGTTGATCGAGTTCTACCGGCCGATTCCACCGTTGGCGTACCTGCCATTGATCGTGATCTGGTGCGGCATTGGCGAGTTGTCGAAGGTGCTGCTGATCTACCTGGCGATCTTCGCCCCGATTGCCATTGCCACCGCCACCGGCGTGCGCACCGTCGACCGGGCCAAGCTGCGCGCGGCGCAGTCGTTGGGCGCCACGCGGGCCCAGCTGATTCGCCATGTGATCGTACCCAGCGCCCTGCCGGACATCCTCACCGGTATTCGTATTGGCCTGGGCGTGGGTTGGTCGACACTGGTGGCCGCCGAGCTGATTGCCGCCACCAGCGGCCTGGGGTTCATGGTGCAGTCCGCGGCGCAGTTCCTGGTCACCGATGTGGTGGTGTTGGGAATCCTGGTGATCGCGCTGATTGCCTTCGCCATGGAAATGGGCCTGCGCGCCCTGCAACGCAAACTGGTGCCGTGGCACGGCCAGACCCATTGATACCCAATGACCACGCCGACCATTCGGCGCCCAGACCGAGAACACTGCGATGAACCGCCCGACCATTACGCCTTTGAGCACCGCCCTCGGCGCGCAGATCGAAGGAATCGATATCCGCCAGCCGCTGAGCCTGGCCGACCGCGATACCCTCGAGCAGGCGCTGCTCGAACACCAGGTGCTGTTTTTCCGCGACCAGCCGATCGAACCGCCACAGCAGGCGCGCTTCGCTGGGTATTTTGGCGACCTGCACATTCATCCGATCTACCCCAACGTGCCGGAGCAGCCCGAAGTATTGGTGCTCGACACCGCCGTCACCGATGTCCGCGACAACGCCGTGTGGCACACCGACGTGACCTTTCTCCCAACGCCAGCCCTCGGCGCGGTGCTCAGCGCCAAGCTGTTGCCGGCGGTGGGTGGCGATACGTTGTGGGCCAGTGGCATCGCCGCCTATGAAGCCTTGTCGACACCGTTGAAACGCTTGCTGGAAGGGCTGACGGCGACCCACGATTTCACCCGGTCCTTTCCCTTGGAGCGCTTTGGCAACACCGCCGAAGACCTGGCGCGCTGGGAAGACGCTCGGCGGAAAAACCCGCCGCTGTCCCATCCGGTGATCCGCACCCATCCGGTGAGCGGGCGTCGTTCACTGTTCGTCAATGAAGGCTTCACGACACGGATCAACGAGCTGTCGGAAAGCGAAAGCGAGGCGATCCTGAAACTGCTGTTCGCCCACGCCACCCGCCCGGAGTTCACCCTGCGCTGGCGCTGGCAGGTCAACGACGTGGCGTTTTGGGATAACCGTGTGACCCAGCATTTCGCCGTGGACGACTACCGCCCGGCCCGGCGGGTGATGCACCGGGCGACGGTGTTGGGGGATGTGCCGTTTTTTCGCTGAACGCACCACTCACTTGTGGCGAGGGAGCTTGCTCCCTCGCCACAGGGGTTTGTGTTACTCAGCTGACGAAGGCTTTTCCCAAAGATTGATCCCACCTTCCTGGGCAAACCGGTCGATTTGCGCCAGCTCTTCGGCGCTGAAGTTCAGGTTCTGCAAGGCTCCGACGTTCTCGATGATCTGCTCCGGCCGGCTGGCGCCGATCAGGGCGGAGGTGACCCGGGGATCGCGCAAGGTCCAGGCCAGGGCCATTTGCGCCAGGCTCTGGCCACGACGCTGGGCGATCTCATTGAGGGCGCGCACGTGGGCGAGGTTCTCCTGCGACAAGTGCGAAGCCTGCAACGAGCCGCCCCCCGGACGATTCACCCGCGCATCGGCCGGAACGCCCTTGAGGTACTTGTCGGTCAGCAGCCCTTGGGCCAGTGGGGTGAAGGCAATCACACCGGTCCCCAATTCGTCGGTGGCGTCCAGCAGGTCTTTTTCAACCCAGCGGTTGAGCAGGTTGTAGGCCGGCTGGTGGATCAGCAGCGGGACTTTCCATTCCTTGAGCAGCGCCGCCATTTCCCGGGTCTTCACCCCGGAATACGAGGAAATGCCGATGTACAACGCCTTGCCCTGCTGCACCGCAGTGGCCAGTGCACTGGCGGTTTCTTCCAGTGGCGTATCGGGGTCGAAGCGGTGGGAATAGAAGATATCCACATAGTCCAGCCCCAGGCGTTGCAGGCTTTGGTCGAGGCTGGCCAGCACATATTTGCGCGAACCGCCGCCCTGGCCGTAAGGCCCCGGCCACATGTCCCAACCGGCCTTGCTGGAGATGATCAGCTCATCGCGGTACTGCTGGAAATCTTCGCGCAGCAACCGGCCAAAATTGATCTCGGCGCTGCCGTAGGGCGGGCCGTAGTTGTTGGCCAGGTCGAAGTGGTTGATGCCCAGGTCGAACGCCGTGCGCAGCAAGGCGCGCTGGGTGTCGATGGGCGTACTGTCGCCGAAGTTGTGCCACAACCCCAGCGACAACGCCGGCAGCACCAGCCCGCTGCGACCGACGCGGCGGTAGGGAATGGACTCGTAGCGGTTTTGCGCAGCGGTGTAGGTCATCGAAAAGGCTCTCTGTTCGGACGGCGGGTGACAGACGCTAACATTTCACAGACGCCTCGGTCAGGCTGAAAGTTCGCGCAAGGCCGCCGCTGCCAGAAAACCCGAACGCGAGCTATAACGCTGGTCCCGTCGCACGGTTTGGTCGATGCGCTCAAGCAATTGCTCGGGCAGCGTGGCGTTGAACCGCACTGACTTTCCGAAATAGGGCGTGACATCAAACTCAACCACCCCCCATATCCCCCCGGCGTATTGCGGATCGTCGAGATGATCGTCGATTTCATGGATCTGCGGCAGCGGTTCGCCGTCGGCTATCAAGCCTTCATAGTGCAACGAGAGCGCCTCTTTCACATTTTCGAATGCCTGGCTCACAGTACTGCCTGCGGAGAAACAACCCGGTACATCCGGGACCGTCACTCCGTAGTCGGAATCGGCATCCTTGTGCAGAACGACCGGAAATTTCATGTGGACGAATCCTTCCTTCAGATCCGGCAACCGCAGCAACCGGTCTGATAACAATGCATCCCCATCGGGGATTTCGTAATCGGTCATGGGCTTCATTTCAGGCCCGCCTGTTTCAATATGCTATTGATCGTGCCTCTGGGCAGATCGGCGTCAGGGTGCTTGATCGTCACCCTTCCAGCCTTGGTGGAATGCTTGTACTGATGATGGCTACCCTTGACAGCCACCAGATACCAACCGTCCTCTTCGATCTTCCTGATCATTTCCCGACTTCGCATCACCTTTGCCCTATTCGACAACTCTGCCGGAAAACTCTAGCTGCGAAAAAGGCTCCCGATACACACAATACACACCCAGAAAAATATTAGTTCAACTCTCCTACAAATGCACCGCCATCACCACTCGGTCATCGCGCCTGCGCAAACACCTCCGCCACCCAATCCACGAATACGCGAACCCGTGGCGACATGTGTCGGTTGTGGGGATAGAGCACCGACACCGGCATGGAAGGCGGCGGGTAGGCGGTGAGGACTTCCTGGATCATTCCCTGCCGGATCGGTTCTTCCATTCGGTAATGCGGGCATTGGATCAGGCCCATGCCGGCGATGGCCGAGGCGGCGTAGATCTCGGCGCCGGACACCGACAACGCCCCCCCGATCGGCACCTCCTTGAGTTCGCCATCGACCATGAACTCGAACGGATAGAGTTTGGCGGTGGTCCGCGAGACGTAATTCACCGCCCTGTGATGCTTCAAGTCATCGAGGCTCTTCGGCTCGCCATACTGGCGCAGGTAACCGGGGCTGGCACAGGTGATCTGCCGAAGATTGGCGACACGCCGGCCGATCAATGACGAATCCGCCAGCGTACCGGAGCGCAGCACGCAATCGACGCCCTCGGCAATCAGGTCGACGAAACGATCCGCCTCGCTGATGAACAGTTCTATTTCGGGGTAGCGGGCCATGAATTGCGGCAACGCCGGAATCACGAAGTACCGCGCCTGGGTGCCGTGCAGGTCTACTCTGAGTTTGCCTTTGGGCGCCACGCCGCGAAACGCCAGTTCGGCCTCTTCAAGCTCCGCCAGCAATTGCACGCAGCGCGGGTAGTAGGCTTCGCCGTCGAGGGTCGGGCGCACCTTGCGGGTGCTGCGCTCCAGCAAACGAATGCCCAGCCAGGCTTCGAATTGATTGAGCGTATGGGTCAGCGTGGCCCGGGGCATATTCAAGTCTTCAGCGGCCAGGGTGAAGCTGCTGCGCTCGTATATGCGGACAAATACCCTCATCGCCTTGACTTGGTCCATCTGAACCCCGCGCCTTGATTGTTGGAAAATATTGAACAGTCAAGGCAACTCTCGGGCATTTATCGCCAAGAGTAAACATGTGAATCTGGTTTCAACGAATCACGACACTTCAACCTCAAAGGAACCTCACATGACTGTTCAAAACTCGAAAGTTGCCATCGTGACCGGCGCCTCCCGCGGCATCGGAGCAGAGATTGCCAAGCAACTGGCCAGCGAAGGCTTTGCCGTGGTCATCAATTACGCCAACAGCGCCACCGAAGCCTCGAAACTGGTGGTTCAACTGCGCCAGGCCGGTCACCAAGCCATAGCGGTCAAGGCAGACGTGTCCTCTTCCGCCGATGTGCGGCGGATGTTCGATGAAACCGAAGCGAAACTGGGCAAGGTCGATGTATTGATCAACAACGCCGGCATCCTCCAGGTAATGCCCCTGGCGCAACACAGCGACGAGCTGTTCGAGCAGACGTTCGCCATCAACACCCGTGGCACCTTCAACACCTTGCGCGAAGCCGCGACCCGCCTGAACGACGGTGGCCGGATCGTGAATTTTTCCAGCAGCACCGTAGGCCTGAACCTGCCCGGCTACTCGGTGTACATCGCCAGCAAGGCGGCGGTGGAGTCCTTGACCCAGGTATTCGCCAAGGAGCTGCGCGGTCGGCAGATCACGGTCAATGCCGTGGCTCCCGGCCCGGTCGCCACCGAACTGTTCATGCACGGCAAGAGCGAAGAACAGGTGCAGCACTACGCCAAGATGCCGCCCCTGGAACGCCTCGGCCAGCCGCAGGACATTGCCAGCATCATCGCGTTCCTGGTGAGCCCGGCCGCTGGCTGGGTGAATGGGCAGGTCCTGCGGGCCAATGGCGGGCTTGTCTGAAGCTTCGCCCGGCGGCGCCCGCCAAACCGCTATCGCGAGCAAGCTCGCTCCCACAAGGGAGTCAGCAGCCCTCCAAGAAGGAATCACTTGCCCCTGTGGGAGCGAGCTTGCTCGCGATGAGGCCGGTAAAGATGGAAAACCTACAGCCTCGCTCAGCGCACCAAATGCAGGAACTGCAGGTGCCGCTCGTACTGGTCGAGGATGTCGTTGATGATTTGCTCCTTGGTGTAGCCCACCAGGTCGTAATCCTGGCTGCCTTCGCTCAAGTGCACCTCGGCACGGTAGTAGCGCCGGTTGTTGAGCTCCTTCGAGCCCATGCCGCCGCGGGCGAAGGACGGCGTGAAGTAGCCGCGCATCTGCACCTGGTAGATGAACGGATGCTGCTCGCCGTGACCGATCTCCAGGCTGACGCTGTCGTTGGCCGGGTCGGGCTGGGTCACCACCGTCAGCCCCTTCTCGACGAACACCGCGGTCACTTCTTCAATGGCCGGGCGCACCGTGGTGTCGAGGAAACGGTACACCTCATCACGAGACGGAAAATGCACCGCCTGGCTCAAGCGCTGACGCCAGCCACCCGTGCCCCGGCGCGATCCCGACACCGGTGCCAGGGAGTGCAATTGCGCGATCTGCTTCTGGGACTCCAGGTAAAACGCCTTGTGCAGGCCCCACATCATCAACAGCAAAATCAGTGAGAACGGCAAGGACGTCAGCACCACCGCCGACTTCAAGGCATCGATGCTGCCGGAGAACAACAACGCACTGGTCACCAGGGCCGTCATCGCACCCCAGAACACCCGCAGCCATTTCGGCCCATCCTCATCGGGATTGCCACCCTTGGCGGACAGCGTCGAAAGCACCACGGTGCCCGAGTCAGCGGACGTGACGAAGAACACGAAGCTGATGAACACGGTGACCGCGATGACGGTCTTGCTCCAGGGGTAGGTTTCCAGCAGCAGGTAAAGGCTCATCGACGGGTTTTCCAGGGCGGACATGCCCAGGGCACTCATGCCGTGGTTCAGCACTTGGTCGATGGCGCTGTTGCCGAAGATCGACATCCACGCCAGGGTGAAACCCAGGGGGATCAGCAGCACGCCAAACACGAATTCGCGGATGGTGCGGCCACGGGAAATCCGCGCGATGAACAGGCCCACGAACGGCGACCACGCGATCCACCAAGCCCAGTAGAACACCGTCCAGCCGCCCAGCCAGTCGCTGGGCTCGTTGTAGGCGTACAGGTCGAAACTTTTCATCGGCAAGGCGCCGAGGTAATCGCCGATGTTCTGGATCAACGTATTGAGCAAATGCTGGGTGGGTCCGGCGAACAACACGAACAGCAACAACGCACAGGCCAGCAGCATGTTGATGTCGGACATGACCCGCACGCCCTTGTCGACACCGGCCACCGCGACGATGATCGCCGCGCCCATCATCAGCACGATCAAACCAACTTGAATCCACTGGGTGTGAGCGATGCCGAACAGGTAGTCGAGCCCGGAATTGAGGTGCAGCACACCAAAACCCATGTCCGCGCCGAGGCCGAACACCGTCGCGATAATACCGAAGCCGTCCACGGCGTAGCCTATGGGGCCATTGATGCGCTTGCCGATCAGCGGGTACAGCGCCGAGCGCAGGGCCAGCGGCAAATTGTGCCGGTAGGCGAAATACGCCAGGGCCATGCCGACGAACGCGAAGACGCCCCAGCCGTGCAGGCCCCAGTGCAAGAACAGGATCTGCATGGCCTGGCGCGCCGCCTCGGCGGTACCGGCCTGGCCCTGGGGCGGCTGCACCATATGGGTCAGCGGCTCGGAAACGCAGAAGAAAAACAGCGTGATGCTGATGCCAGCGGCAAACAGCATACCGGCCCAGGACAGATAGCTGAATTCGGGCTCGTCGTGGTCGGCACCGAGCTTGATCTTGCCGTAGCCGGACAAGGCGGTGACCACCACGAAGACCAGATACAGCGTCATCGCGAGCATGTAGTACCAGCCGACCGTATTGGCCGCCCAGTTCTGCGCGGCCAGCAACCAGGCGCCAGCCTGGGTGGGCATGGCAATCACCACCAGGCCGAACAGCAGGATGAAGGTCGCGGCGAAGTAAAACACCGGCGGGTTCATGCGGACCAGGCCGCTGGGTGGCAGGGACGAAGCACTCATGGGCGAGGCACCCCGGGCAGCGAAACGGCGAGGGTCGAAAACGGACTCGGCAAAAGCAAGCCTCCTTATTGTGAGCGGGCAGCAAACCGACGGTTTAACTTGAATGAACGTTCAAGTTAAACATGAATAGGCAGCTAAGGACTAATCGCAGGGCTCAACGGCATGCTTCCTACGCTAGCCTACGGGAGGGTATGACGTTGCCTGGTGAGCATTCGTTCAGTGTCTAAGCCATATACACAGCCCCCTGTGGGAGCGAGCTTGCTCGCGATGGCGGTATGTCAGTCAATACAGAGGCCAACTGAACCAACGCTATCGCGAGCAAGCTCGCTCCCACAGGATTTGAGGTGTTCATAAATCATGTGTCACTCCCTGCCCGTCGCCGGTTTACTTCCAAACAAATGATTGCCGGTTGCCCACGAATATCCGCGTGCCTATAGTCCAGACATCGCCTACAACCAGTACGGACCCATGATCAAAGAACAGTTGTCTCGCTTTAACCGTCTCGACCTGCTCAGCCATCCGACACCGTTGGAAAAACTCGACCGCCTCTCCACCTGGCTCGGCCGGGACGTCTACATCAAGCGCGACGACCTGACGCCCCTGGCCTTGGGCGGCAACAAACTGCGCAAGCTCGAATACCTGGCCGCCGATGCCATCGCCCAAGGCGCCGATACCCTCATCACCGCCGGGGCGATCCAGTCCAACCACGTACGCCAGACCGCCGCCCTGGCCGCGAAGCTGGGCCTGGGTTGCGTGGCCTTGCTGGAAAACCCCATCGGCACCGAAGACAGCAATTACCTGGGCAACGGCAACCGGCTGCTGCTGGAGCTGTTCGACGCCAAGGTCGAGCTAGTGGAAAACCTGGACAACGCCGACGAGCAATTGCAGGCCCTCGCCGGACGCCTGCGCAGCAATGGGAAAAAGCCCTACCTGGTGCCGATTGGCGGTTCGAACGCCTTGGGCGCACTGGGGTATGTGCGCGCCGGCCTGGAATTGGCCGAGCAGATCAAGGACACCGGAATCGAGTTCGCTGCCGTGGTACTGGCCTCGGGCAGTGCCGGGACCCACAGCGGCCTGGCGCTGGCGTTGAGTGAAAGCCTGCCGGCGCTTCCGGTCATTGGCGTCACGGTTTCGCGCAGCGAGGAGGACCAGTTTCCGAAGGTCCAGGGCCTGGCCGAGCGCACGGCAGCGTTACTTGAAGTCGCCCTTCCGGAAGCGTTCAAAGTGATCCTGTGGGATGAATATTTTGCCCCCCGCTACGGCGAACCGAACGCCGGGACACTGGCGGCGGTCAAGCTGCTGGCCAGCCTGGAAGGCCTGTTGCTCGATCCGGTCTACACCGGCAAGGCCGTGGCCGGCCTGCTCGATGGCATTGGCCGCGACCGCTTCGACGAAGGCCCGATCATCTTCCTGCACACCGGCGGCGCACCGGCGTTGTTTGCCTATAACACCGTCTTCTGAAGATGTGGAAACCCTCAATGTGGGAGCGAGCTTGCTCGCGATGAGGGTGTGTCAGCTGATTGGAATTGGGCTGATCCACTGCTATCGCGAGCAAGCTCGCTCCCACAGGGGGTCATTCCAAACAGGCATATATGGTTGATTTAATATTATTTTCCAATCTATAAAAGCCAACTTATAGTCTCGCCGCAGGCGTATTTGCCGCGAGACGCCCAGGTTGCTTTAAGGCAGGATGTGGCAATCTTTTCGGATCGCGGCTACGCCTTATCTCAGCCAAAATAACCTCTTCATAAGAAAACACAGGGGCTTGTCATGAATTTTTCCGCATTACGTCGCAACCTGTTGGTCGGTTCGCTGGGCCTGGCATTGAGCGCCGGGCTGTTGGGGCAAGCGGTTGCCGGTGAGCAACTGCAGAAAATCAAGGATGCCGGTGAAATCAAGATCGGCCTGGAAGGCACTTATCCACCGTTCAGCTTCGTTGATGACAGCGGCAAGCTGACCGGCTTCGAAGTGGAATTCTCCGAAGCCCTGGCCAAGGAATTGGGTGTGAAGGTCAAGCTGCAGACGACCCCATGGGCCGGCATCCTCGCGGCGTTGGAATCCAAGCGTCTGGACGCAGTGGTCAACCAGGTGACTATCTCCGAGGAGCGTAAGAAAAAGTATGACTTCTCCGAGCCGTACACCGTTTCCGGGATTCAAGCGCTGGTACTGACCAAGAAAGCCGACGAGCTGAACATCAAGAAGGCCGCTGACCTGGACGGTAAGAAAGTCGGCGTGGGCTTGGGCACCAACTACGAACAGTGGGTAAAAGCTGAAGTACCGGGCGCCCAAGTCAAAACCTACGATGACGACCCTACCAAGTTCCAGGACCTGCGCGTCGGCCGTATCGATACCATCCTGATCGACCGTCTGGCCGCACTGGAATACGCCAAGAAAGCCAAGGACACCACCGTCACCAGCGAAGCCTTCTCCCGCCAGGAAGCCGGTATTGCCCTGCGCAAAGGCGAGCCCGAACTGCTGGCAGCCGTGAACAAGGCCATCGAGAAACTGCGCGCCGACGGTACGCTGAAGAAACTTTCGGAAAAATACTTCAGCGCTGACGTTACCCAATAATGGAAGCAGCTCTTCAACTCGCACTGGACTCCGCGCCCTTCCTGCTCAAGGGCGCGTATTACACGGTCATCCTCAGCCTGGGCGGCATGTTTTTCGGCTTGCTGCTGGGGTTCGGCCTGGCGCTGATGCGCCTGTCGCGCTTCAAACTGGTGAGCTGGATTGCCCGCATCTACGTGTCGTTCTTTCGCGGCACGCCGTTGCTGGTGCAGTTGTTCGTGATCTATTACGGGTTGCCGCAACTGGGCATCGAGCTGGATCCGCTGCCAGCGGCGCTGATCGGTTTCTCGCTGAACATGGCCGCCTATGCGTGTGAAATCCTGCGGGCCGCCATCAGCTCCATCGAGCGCGGCCAGTGGGAAGCGGCGGCGAGTATCGGCATGACCCGCGCCCAGACCCTGCGCCGGGCCATCCTGCCGCAAGCCGCACGCACGGCCCTGCCACCGTTGGGCAACAGCTTCATTTCCCTGGTCAAGGACACCGCGCTGGCGGCGACCATCCAGGTGCCGGAGCTGTTCCGCCAGGCGCAGTTGATCACCGCGCGAACCTTCGAAATCTTCACCATGTACCTTGCCGCCGCGCTGATCTATTGGGTTCTTGCCACCGTGCTCTCGCACCTGCAGAACGTCCTGGAAGCCCGGGTCAATCGGCATGACCAGGAGTCCTGACCCATGATTGTCGTGGAAAAACTGACAAAGCAGTTCAAGGGTCAGGTGGTGCTCAACGGCATTGACCTGAAGATCGAAGAAGGCGAAGTGGTTGCGATCATCGGCCCCAGCGGCTCGGGCAAGACGACGTTCCTGCGCTGCCTGAACTTCCTCGAAGAGCCTACCAGTGGCCGGATCAAGGTCGGCGACATCGAGATCGATGGCAGTCGTCCGCTGAACCAGCAACAAGGCCTGGTGCGCCGTTTGCGCCAGCAGGTGGGCTTCGTGTTCCAGAACTTCAACCTGTTCCCCCATCGCACCGCCTTGGAAAATGTCACCGAAGGCCCGCAAGTGGTGAAGAAAATTCCCCGCGCCGACGCCGAAGCCTTGGGGCGCAAGCTGTTGGCCAAGGTCGGGCTGGCCGGCAAGGAAAACGCCTACCCACGGCGCCTTTCCGGCGGCCAGCAACAGCGCGTGGCGATTGCCCGGGCGTTGGCGATGGAACCAGCGGTGATCCTGTTCGACGAGCCGACCTCGGCCCTCGATCCGGAGCTGGTAGGCGAGGTCCTGGCAACCATTCGCGGCCTGGCCGAAGAAAAGCGCACCATGGTCATCGTGACCCACGAAATGGGCTTCGCCCGGGACGTGGCCAACCGTGTGGTGTTTTTCGACAAAGGCGTGATCGTCGAACAAGGCGAAGCCAAGGCCTTGTTTGCGGCCCCCAAGGAAGAACGCACGCGACAGTTCCTCAGCAAGTTCCTCTCTGCCGGACACGGCGACCAGTAAATCAGTGTTATCACTTCCAGGGATGGAAGTGAGGCCGCCGCACAACTAACACGACATCGCCGCTCTTTTATCCGAACGACACAACTTGCAATTCACACCCGACTAAAAGCCTCCGTTTTTATATAGGAAGTAACCTATATAAAACTCTCGCAACATTTTCCCTCCGCCTTCCTCACAAACTTAGTTGTCAGACGCGGCTTCTAGCCCTTCTCGAAAAAACCAACGAGCCTAGGAAATTGGCCTGCCGCGCCGCGCATTCTTAACATGCACACGTAGGACGTTTCTGAAGCCTTTCACAACGAGTTATTAAGCAACCGGCTCTATTGACACTGAAACTGTAGAGCCCTTATCTAGTGCCCGACAGGCGACGCACCGTATTTTAGTTTGCGCAGTGACTAAGCGCAGACAGCCCCTATGACTACACCCATAACATATACATCGCGATGATCTATCGCCTTTTGATCTTCCCGAAACGGACTTAGTTTTCAAGCATCAAGGAGAACACCATGACATGTAAGTCGAAGAGTCCTGAACTGGCCGCCCCCACACTGGCCAATGCCCACCCTACTGGCATCAATATCGCCAACGCCGCTCACCTGGAGGTGGCTATTGCGCCTTACCCCGGCATGGACACCGGTGACCTGATCGAACTGTTCTGGGACAACTGCTACGTCGGTTCACGCGTGCTGTCCCAGGCCGACGTACTGGGCAACATCACGATGCGGGTCCCGGAGAGCTTCATCGTCAACGGCACCTCGCGCATCCATTATCGGGTGATGCAGGTCGGACGCGGGCCGGCGCTGTCGGCCAAGCAACAGGTGCTGGTGAAGCTCGATTGTCCCGGCGGCCAACCGTTGGCCCTGAGCGGCGATGAAAACCAGGGCTTGGCGCCGGTGCGCATTCCCACCACCATCCGGCGCCAAGGGGTGAACCCGAGCCAGATCAAGCGCGGCGTACCGCTGACCATCGAACCCTACCTGAACATGGCCGTCGGCGATGCCGTGACCCTGCGCTGGGGCGATGTACGCATGGACCTGCCTGCGCTCACCGCCAGCGAGGTCGGCCAGCCGATCAATATCTGGGTCCCGCCGCAGATCATCCTGGAGGCGGGAGAAGACCTGCGCCTGGAAGTGACCTACTGCATCCTCGACCGCGTGGGCAACAACTCCCACTGGGCACCGCCACGGACGTTGAAGATCGGTTGCGCCAATCCCTATCCGAAGAAGCCCTCGAAAGAGGCCCTCATGGCCGCTGAACCGCAACATCGAGCGCCTTGATACAGAGCGCTTTTGGTGGCGAGGGAGCTTGCTCCCGCTTGGGTGCGCAGCGCCCACCGATGAAAGAAGGGTTGCTGCGCAACCCAGCGGGAGCAAGCTCCCTCGCCACAGAGGACTCCTTCAAATTGAATCTAACCTATATATATTCCTAAAAGTTAGTTCAAAAATAATTTACACACGCCTAGGGTATATAAACCGGACCACCGGACATTCTAGATTTTTGCTCGCCGCCTTCATCGCGGCGTTTCTTGAGATGTGAGGTGGGTATGGAACGGAACACAATCGCCCCAGTGCAGTATGCCAAGGCACTGCCCGCAGCCACGGAGTGGCTGTAATGTCGGATTTGGCGCAAGCAAAGGTCCAGAGCGACCTGGACATCGCCCCCCTGCTGTTGCCCGCGCAAGTGTTGCGCAACGATGCCGAGGCGATCAAGGCCGCCCATGAACTGGCACAGGTCGCCCGTCAGCAAGCCGCGCGTCGTGACCAGCAACGCAAGCTGCCTTGGGCGGAAATCGAGCAATTCACCCGCAGCGGACTGGGCAGCATCGCCGTTCCCCGGGCTTACGGCGGCCCGCAGGTTTCGTTCGTCACCCTGGCCGACGTGTTCGCAATCATTTCCGCCGCCGACCCGGCCCTGGGGCAGATCCCCCAGAACCAGTTCGGCGTGCTCCAGCTGATTCTCGGTACCGGTACCGAACGGCAAAAAAAAATCCTGTTGCAGAGCGTGCTCGAAGGCTGGCGCATTGGCAATGCCGGGCCCGAACGTGGCACTCGCAACACCCTTGAACTCAAGGCGCGGATCACCGCCGACGGTGACGGCTTCGTCATCAATGGCCAGAAGTTCTATTCCACTGGCGCACTGTTCGCCCACTGGGTCGCGGTCAAGGCACTGAATGACGAGGGCCGGCAAGTGCTGGCGTTCGTGCGGCGTGGCACCCCGGGCCTGCGCATCGTCGACGATTGGTCGGGCTTCGGCCAACGCACCACAGCCAGCGGCACCGTACTGCTGAACAATGTGCGGGTGGATGCCGAGTTAGTGCTGGAGAACTGGCGCATCAACGAAACGCCCGGTGTGCAAGGGGCGATTTCCCAACTGATCCAGGCCGCCATTGATGCAGGCATTGCTCGTGGCGCCATCGACGATGCCATCGCCTTCGTCCGCGAACGGGCCCGGCCCTGGATCGACGCCAAGGTCGACCGGGCCAGTGATGACCTCTACGTGATCGCCGACATCGGCAAGCTGAAAATCGAGTTGCACGCCGCCGAAGCGTTGCTGCGCAAGGCCGGACAAGTACTGGACCAAGTCAGTGCCGCCCCCATCACCGCGCAATCGTCCGCCCGCGCCTCGATTGCCGTGGCCGAAGCCAAGGCACTCACCACCGAGATCGCCCTGCAAGCCAGCGAAAAACTGTTCGAGCTGGCCGGCAGCCGCGCCACCCTCGCCGAATTCAATCTTGATCGCCACTGGCGCAACGCACGGGTCCATACCCTGCACGACCCGGTGCGCTGGAAGTATCACGCGGTAGGCGCCTACCACCTGAACGGCACCTTGCCGGCCCGGCATTCCTGGATCTGACGACCCGACCTCTGGAGCAGTACATGACGTTTTCTCAACACGTCGCGGTGATCACCAGCGATGAACAAGCCCTGATCGTGGCCAGTGACCTGGCCGATGACTTCAAGCGCGACAGTGCCCTGCGCGACCGCGAGCGGCGCTTGCCGTACCCGGAACTGGAGGCCTTCTCCCGCTCAGGCCTGTGGGGCATCAGTGTACCCAAGGCCTATGGCGGTGCCGGTGTGTCCAACGTCACCCTGGCCAAAGTCATTGCCCTGATTTCCCAGGCCGACGGCTCGCTGGGGCAGATTCCGCAAAATCATTTCTACGCCCTGGAGGTGTTGCGGGTAAACGGCACTGAAGCGCAAAAACAACGCCTGTACGCCGAAGTGCTCGCCGGGCAGCGTTTTGGTAACGCCCTGGCCGAACTTGGTACGAAGACTGCCCATGACCGCACCACCCAACTGCGCCGCGACGGCGAGGGCTATCGCATCAACGGCCGCAAGTTCTACGCCACGGGGGCTATCTATGCCCAGCGTATCCCCACCTCGGTGGTGGATGAAAACGGCGTGCAACAACTGGCATTCGTCCCTCGTGACAGCAAAGGCCTGACGGTGATCGACGACTGGAGCGGTTTCGGCCAGCGCACCACAGGCAGTGGTTCGGTGGTGTTTGAAAACGTGTATGTCGCCACCGACGACATCGTGCCCTTCCAAAGTGCTTTCGAACGTCCCACACCGGTGGGGCCACTGGCGCAGATTCTTCACGCAGCCATCGACACCGGCATCGCCCGCGCCGCCTATGAAGACGCCTTGCATTTTGTCCGCAGCAAAACCCGTCCCTGGATCGATGCCACCAGCGACATCGCCACCGAAGACCCGCACACCCTCAAGAGTTTCGGCCAACTGAGCATCCGCCTGCATGCCGCCGAAGCCTTGTTGGAACGCGCCGGAGAATTCCTCGACCGGGCCCAGGCCGACACCGGGGCCGACACGGTCGCCGCCGCCTCGATTGCCGTGGCCGAAGCCCGTGCCATCAGCACCGAAACATCCCTGGCCGCCAGCAGCACGCTGTTCGAATTGGCCGGCAGCCAGGCGACCCTGGCCGAACATGGCCTCGACCGTCACTGGCGCAATGCCCGGGTGCACACCCTGCATGATCCGGTGCGCTGGAAATACCACGCCGTGGGCAACTTCTACCTCAACGACGAAAAACCGCCGCTGCGGGGGACCATCTGATGGCGGCCGGCAAAAAAAAGATCCTGCTCAACGCGTTCAACATGAACTGCATCGGGCACATCAACCATGGGCTGTGGACTCATCCCCAGGACACCTCGACTCAGTTCAACACCCTCGAATACTGGACCGCCCTGGCGCAATTGCTCGAGCGCGGGTTGTTCGACGGGTTGTTCATCGCCGACATCGTTGGCGTCTATGACGTGTACCAACAGTCGGTGGATGTCACGCTCAAGGAGTCGATCCAACTGCCGGTCAATGACCCATTGCTGCTGGTCTCCGCGATGGCCGCCGTGACGAAAAACCTGGGCTTCGGCCTCACCGCCAACCTGACCTACGAACCGCCCTACCTGTTTGCCCGACGCATGAGCACCCTCGACCACCTGAGTCGCGGCCGGGTCGGCTGGAACATCGTCACCGGCTACCTGGACAGCGCCGCCAAAGCCATGGGCCTGACGGCGCAAGTCGAGCATGACCGCCGCTACGACCAGGCCGATGAATACCTGCAAGTGCTCTACAAACTGTGGGAGGGCAGCTGGGAAAACGACGCTGTGATCAACGACCGCGAGCAGCGGATCTATGCCCAACCGGAGAAAGTGCACAAGGTCCGCCACCAAGGCGAGTTCTACCAGGTCGAGGGCTATCACCTGTGCGAACCATCGCCCCAACGCACCCCGGTGCTGTTCCAGGCCGGCAGTTCCGAGCGTGGTTTGCTGTTCGCCGGGCGGCACGCCGAGTGCGTGTTCATCAGCGGCCAGAACAAACCGGCGACCAAGGCCCAGGTGGACAAGGTCCGCGCCAGTGCCATCGAGGCCGGACGCAACCCCGAGGACATCAAGGTGTTCATGGGCCTGAACGTGATCGTCGGCGAGACCGAGGCGGCCGCCTGGGCCAAGCATGCCGAATACCTCAGCTACGCCAGTGCCGAAGCCGGGGTGGCGCATTTTTCCGCGTCGACGGGGATCGATTTTTCCCAGTACGAACTGGACGAGCCGATCCAGTACGTCAAGAGCAACGCCATCCAGTCCGCCACCAAGACCCTGCAGAACAACGACTGGACCCGGCGCAAATTGTTGCAGCAACACGCCTTGGGCGGTCGCTACATCACGGTGGTGGGCTCGCCCGAACAGGTGGCCGATGAGCTGGAGTCGTGGATCGCTGAAACCGGCCTCAATGGCTTCAACCTGACTCGCATCGTGACGCCGCAAAGCTACGTGGACTTCATCGACCTGGTGATCCCCGAGTTGCAGCGACGCGGCTCGTACAAGACCGAATACGACAACGGCACCTTGCGGGAAAAGCTGTTCCGCGCAGAGGCCCATCTACCCGAACAACACACCGGTTCGACCTACCGCCAAAAAAGCGCACGGCTCAATTAATCAATGACTGGAATAACCGACATGACCACGCAACTCCTGACCCTGCCAGTCAAAGCACTGGCCCTGGCCCTCGGCCTGTTCAGCTCGGCGCTGTTTGCCGCCGACGCACCGTTGAAGATCGGCACCACCGCCGCGTTCGCCATTCCCCTGGAGGCAGCGGTCGAAGAAGCCGGCAAGCAAGGCCTGAAGGTCGAACTGGTGGAGTTCAGCGACTGGATCGCGCCCAATGTCAGCCTGGCCTCCGGTGACATCGACGTGAATTACTTCCAGCACATCCCGTTCCTGGAAAACGCCAAGGCCGCCGCCGGGTTCGACCTGGTGCCGTTTGCGCCGGGGATCATCAACAACGTTGGTCTCTATTCGAAAAAATACAAAAGCTTCGACGAACTGCCCGAAGGCGCCAGCGTCGCCATTGCCAACGACCCGATCAACAGCGGTCGCGGCCTGCAACTGCTGGCCAAGGCCGGGCTGATCAGCCTCAAGCCGGGCGTCGGCTACAAGGCCACCGAAGACGACATCGTCGCCAACCCGAAGAAACTCAAGATCCTGCAAGTCGAAGCGGTGCAACTGGTGCGCGCCTATGAAGACGCCGACCTGGTGCAGGGTTATCCGGCCTACATCCGCCTGGCCAAGACCTTCGATGCCAGCTCGGCCTTGCTGTTCGACGGCCTCGATCACAAGGAATACGTGATTCAGTTCGTGATCCAGCCCAAGAGCCAGAACGATCCACGGCTGATCAAGTTCGTCGACATCTACCAGCACTCGCCAGTCGTGCGCGCCGCCCTGGACAAGGCCCACGGCAAGCTCTACCAGGCCGGTTGGGAAGGCTGACATGAACGCCGTCAACGCGCGACTGCGCGACGAAGCCCCCGCGCCGCAAAGCGCCGACCAGACTGAACTGCATCCAGAGTTGAACCGTGCCCACGTGCGCTTCATCGGCCTGGGCAAGACCTACAACGGCAGCCAGGGCCCGGTGGCGGCGCTGCAGGGCATCGACCTGGCGATCCAGCGCGGCGAAGTGTTCGGCATCATCGGCCGCAGCGGTGCTGGCAAGTCTTCGCTGATCCGCACCATCAACCGGCTCGAACAACCCACCAGTGGCCGGGTGTTGATCGACCGGGTGGACATCGGCGAGTTCGATGAAGACCGCCTGGTGGAGCTGCGTCGGCGCATCGGCATGATCTTCCAGCACTTCAACCTGATGTCGGCCAAGACCGTGTGGCAGAACGTCGAACTGCCGCTCAAGGTCGCCGGCGTGCCCAAGGAGCAGCGCCAGCGCAAAGTCCGCGAGCTGTTGGAGCTGGTGGGTCTGCACGGCAAGCACAAGGCCTACCCGGCGCAGCTTTCGGGCGGGCAGAAGCAACGCGTCGGGATTGCCCGGGCGCTGGTGCATGACCCGCAGATCCTGCTGTGCGACGAGGCCACCTCGGCCCTGGACCCGGAGACCACCCAGTCGATCCTCGGCCTGCTGCGCGAGATCAACCAGCGGCTGGGCCTGACCATCGTATTGATCACCCATGAAATGGCAGTGATTCGCGAAGTCTGCGACCGGGTGGTGGTGCTTGAGCAGGGGCGGATCGTCGAGCAGGGACCGGTCTGGGAAGTCTTCGGCAACCCGCAACATGAGGTCAGCCGGACGCTGCTGGCGCCGTTGCAACACGCCATCCCGGAAGAACTGCAAAGTCGCCTGCAGGTGCTGCCGGCGTCGGCGGACGCGGCTACGGTGCTGCGCCTGCAATTCACCGGCATAGATCGCGAGGAACCGGATCTTGCCGCCTTGTTCAGCGCCCTGGGCGGGCGGGTGCGATTGCTGCACGGCGGCATCGAACGGATTCAGGGCCACGGGCTGGGGCAATTGCTGCTGGCCGTGAGCGGTTCGTCGTGGGGCGCCGAGGAACTGCGGCAACGGGCGGGCAATTGGGCGCAACGGGTGGAGGTGCTGGGTTATGTGGTTTGATCGGTTACTGCAAGGTTTCATCGACACGTTCCTGATGGTCGGCGTGTCGTCGTTGATCGCGTTGCTGGCGGGCATCCCGCTGGCGGTGATCCTGGTCACCAGCGGCAAGGGCGGGATCTATGAAGCGCCGGCCTTGAACCGGGCCTTGGGCGCGTTCGTGAACCTGTTCCGCTCGATACCGTTCCTGATTTTGATGGTGGCGCTGATTCCGTTCACCCGGCTGATCGTCGGCACCACCTATGGCGTGTGGGCCGCGGTCGTACCGCTGACCATCGCCGCCACGCCGTTCTTCGCCCGTATCGCCGAAGTCAGCCTGCGGGAAGTCGACCATGGCCTGATCGAAGCGGCCCAGGCCATGGGTTGCCGCCGCTGGCACATCGTCTGGCATGTGCTGCTGCCCGAAGCCCTGCCGGGCATCGTCGGCGGTTTCACCATCACGCTGGTGACCATGATCAACTCCTCGGCCATGGCCGGGGCAATCGGTGCCGGTGGCCTGGGCGACATCGCCTACCGCTATGGCTACCAGCGTTTCGACAGCCAGATCATGCTCACGGTGATCGTGTTGCTGGTGGCGTTGGTCGCTGTGATCCAATTGGGGGGTGACCGCCTGGCGCGGGGCTTGAATAAGCGCTGAGTTTGTAGGGACTGTGGGAGCCCAGCTTGCTCGCGAACAGGCGACACGGTTTCAACTTCAATACCGTGTCATCGTTCATCGCGAGCAAGCTTTGCTCCCACAGGGGGTGACCCGTGGATGTGCGGTATAGTCAGCCCAACGTTTCCCACCCAAGCCAATACCCATGAAACACACCGCCGACGACCTGCACGCCATCACCGCCACGACCCTGAGCCATTACAACGCCGTGGCAGAAAGCTTCCGCGAAGGCACCCGCGACCATGATGTCAGCCAGAACATCGACGCCTTGCTGCGCCATATCCAGGGCCAGGCACCGCTGCACATCCTGGATTTCGGCTGCGGCCCGGGGCGCGACCTGCGCACCTTCACAGCCATGGGCCATGTCGCGGTCGGCCTCGACGGTTCAGCGGAATTTGCCCGCATGGCGCGCCAGGACAGCGGTTGTGAGGTGTGGCAGCAGGACTTCCTGGAACTCGACCTGCCGGCCGAACGCTTTGACGGGATTTTCGCCAACGCGGTGCTGTTTCATGTCCCGGTCCAGGAACTGCCTCGGGTACTCCGGCAACTGCACGCCACGCTCAAGCCCGGCGGCGTGCTGTTCAGCTCGAACCCTCGGGGCGAAAACCAGGAGGGCTGGAATGGCCAGCGCTTCGGCGCCTATCACGACCTCGCGGCCTGGCGCACATTGCTCACGCAAGCGGGCTTTGTAGAGCTGGAGCATTATTACCGGCCGGCGGGGCTGCCGCGGGAGCAACAGCCTTGGTTGGCGAGTGTCTGGCGTAAGGCTTGAGAGCCGGCCCGGCTCGGCTCGACCGACTGAATGCTGCCCCTGTGGCGAGGGAGCTTGCTCCCGCTCGGCTCTGTAGGAGCTGGCGAAGCCTGCGATCTTTTGACCTTTCACTTGAGACTCAAGTGTCTGGGGAAAGATCGCAGCCTCGTTGCACTCGTCAGCTCCTACGACCCAACCACTTCTGCGACAACTGCTCCAGCCTCCCGTCATCCTTGATACGCGTCAGGGCGTTATCCAGGCTGGCCTTGAACGCCGGGTTGCCCTTCTGGAACGGAATCACCAGGCTCGGTGGCGGGCCGCTCTTCTCTTCTTCCGGCTGGAACGACTGCGCCATGACCAACGGACGCTGCGGCTCCTCCTTGCTCGCCAGCAGTTGTGCATCCGGACGGCTGTAAGCGGCACTGAGGTCGAAACGTTCGGCCAGTTCCGGGGTCATTGCTAT
Source organism: Pseudomonas sp. Pdm06 (assembly GCF_014851795.1). Taxonomy (NCBI): domain Bacteria; kingdom Pseudomonadati; phylum Pseudomonadota; class Gammaproteobacteria; order Pseudomonadales; family Pseudomonadaceae; genus Pseudomonas; species Pseudomonas sp. Pdm06. The sequence continues at coordinate 83,373 of NZ_JACVAH010000011.1, read as the reverse complement.
GTGGTTGATGGCAACGTCGTACTTGCCACTCTCCACACCGGGCAGCAGATCCCCGGCATCGGTGACCACGAAATCGGGTCGTACATCGAGTTCAGCCGCGAGCATTTCACCCAGCTCCACTTCGAAGCCGGTGAGTTTGCCGTCTTCCTTGAAGTTGAAGGGCGCGGTGTTGGCCTCAAGGGCAATGCGCAGTTCGCCACGGTCATTGATGTCATCGATCAGTTCGGCATGAGCCAGGGGGCTCAAAAGGGGTAGCAGGCAAATCAGGCCAGGCAGAAAGCGCATGGTCACTCCTTTGTATTTATACAAGCGACGCTCGTTTCAGGCTCGCTTTGCTATGGTTGTTGCAGGCTTCGACAACGATTGGTCATGAAGTTGTGATGGCCAGGCGGATTTCATGGAAAAACTGGAGAAAAAAATGAAAAGCTTTATGTCTCGTGCCGCGTTGGCCGGTCTGTTATTGGGCGCTTCGATGCTGGCAAGCGCCGCGACACCGGCGCCTAAAGGTGCTGAAGTGTTCATCGTTTCCCCGGAAGACGGCGACACCGTCGCCCAGGAATTCACGGTCAAGTTCGGCGTCAAGGACATCGCCCTGGCCCCCGCCGGCGATGTGACCAAGAACACTGGCCATCACCATTTGCTGATCGATGTCGACACGTTGCCTGCGGCAGGCGCAGCGATTCCAAACGACGCCAACCACATGCACTTCGGCAAGGCACAGACCCAGGCCACCATCAAACTGGCCCCGGGCAAGCACACCTTGCAATTGATCCTGGGCGACAGTGGCCACATGCCGTTCGAGCCGTCGATCGTGTCCAAGAAGATCACGGTCACCGTGAAATAACAGCACCGACTGATACAACACAAACGCCTGTGGGAGCAAAGCTTGCTCGCGATAGCAGTGGTCCATTGAACATGGATGCCAACTGGACGACCGCTATCGCGAGCAAGCTTTGCTCCCACAAGATTTCATGTTGTGCCAGGCAAAAAAACGGGAGCCCCTTGCGAGGCTCCCGTTTTTTTTACTGCAAAGCCAGCCTGCTTAGAACAACACGCGGCAACGAATCGTGCCATTGATGTGCTGCAGCTTCTCTTGCGCCAGGTCCGAGTATTCGGCGTCGACATCGATCACGACGTAGCCGACTTTCTCGTTGGTCTGCAGGAACTGACCGGAAATGTTGATGCCGTTTTCGGCGAAGACCTTGTTGATCTCGCTCATCACACCCGGGATGTTCTCGTGGATGTGCAGCAGGCGATGCTTGCCAGGGTGTGCCGGCAGGGCCACTTCCGGGAAGTTCACCGACGATACCGACGTACCGTTGTCGCTGTACTTGACCAGCTTCTCCGCCACTTCCAGGCCGATGTTGGCTTGGGCTTCAGCGGTGGAACCGCCGATGTGCGGGGTCAGGATCACGTTGTCCAGGCCACGCAGCGGGCTTTCGAAGATGTCGTCGTTGGAGCGTGGTTCCACCGGGAACACGTCGATGGCCGCGCCGATCAGGTGCTTGTCCTTGATCGCTTCGGCCAGGGCGTCGAGCTTGACCACGGTGCCACGCGCGGCGTTGATCAGGATCCCGCCCTTCTTGATGGCACGGATTTCCTTCTCGCCGATCATCCACTGGGTGGCGGCGGTTTCCGGTACGTGCAGGGTCACGATGTCGGACATGCCCAGCAGCTCGTGCAAGTCGTTGACCTGGGTGGCGTTGCCCAGGGGCAGCTTGGTCACGGTGTCGTAGAAGAACACTTGCATGCCCAGGCCTTCGGCCAGGACCGACAACTGCGTGCCGATCGAGCCGTAGCCGACGATACCCAGCTTCTTGCCGCGGATTTCGAAGGAGTTGGCCGCGCTCTTGATCCAGCCACCACGGTGGCAGGAAGCGTTCTTCTCAGGGATGCCGCGCAGCAGCAGGATCGCTTCGGCCAGCACCAGCTCGGCAACGGAACGGGTGTTGGAGTACGGCGCGTTGAACACCGCGATACCGCGCTCGCGAGCCGCGTTGAGGTCAACCTGGTTGGTGCCGATGCAGAAGCAGCCGACCGCCACCAGTTTCTTGGCGTGGTCGAAGATCTCTTCGGTCAGTTGAGTACGGGAGCGAATGCCGATGAAGTGAGCATCGGCGATCTTTTCCTTGAGCTGGGCTTCCGGCAGAGAACTGGTGATGTACTCGATGCTGGTGTAGCCCGCCGACTTGAGGACGTCGACAGCCGATTGGTGGACGCCTTCGAGAAGAAGGAACTTGATCTTGCTCTTATCGAGAGAAGTCTTGCTCATCTGCGTAAACCTGTGTCCCGGAGAAAAATGGCAGGGAATCGGACAGCGCATGCTGGCCCGACCGGCGTGACAGCCGTCGCCGCAGAACAGCCGTTGGGCACTACGCTGCGGGGTCGGTATGCTAGCATACGCACCCCGCTAAACACTCATTCCTGCGACGTGAAGCGTTCTCAGGATGACCATGAATTGTTCGAGAGTTCTGTCGATGACCCATCCTGCCGTGATAGATGAGCTGAAGACCCTGGTTGAGCCTGGCAAAGTCTTGACCGATGCCGACTCCCTGAACGCTTACGGCAAGGATTGGACCAAGCATTTCGCCCCGGCGCCTTCGGCCATTGTCTTTCCCAAGACCACCGAACAAGTCCAGGCCATCGTGCGCTGGGCCAATGCGCACAAAATCGCGCTGGTGCCATCGGGCGGGCGCACCGGGCTGTCCGCCGCGGCCGTGGCTGCCAACGGCGAAGTCGTGGTGTCATTCGACTACATGAACCAGATTCTCGACGTGAACCTGACCGACCGTACTGCCGTGTGCCAGCCGGGCGTGGTCACCGAACAGCTACAGAACCAGGCTGAGGAACATGGCCTGTACTACCCGGTGGACTTCGCCTCGGCAGGTTCCAGCCAGATTGGCGGCAATATCGGCACCAATGCCGGCGGTATCAAGGTCATTCGCTACGGCATGACCCGCAACTGGGTGGCGGGCATGAAGGTCGTCACCGGCAAGGGCGACCTGCTGGAACTGAACAAGGACCTGATCAAGAACGCCACCGGCTACGACTTGCGACAGCTGTTCATCGGCGCCGAGGGCACCCTGGGCTTCGTGGTCGAGGCCACCATGCGCCTGGACCGCGCGCCGAAAAACCTCACCGCCATGGTGCTCGGCACCCCGGACTTCGACTCGATCATGCCGGTGCTACACGCTTTCCAAGGCAAGCTGGACCTGACCGCCTTCGAATTCTTCTCCGACAAGGCCCTGGCCAAGGTCCTCGGTCGTGGCGACGTTCCGGCGCCGTTCGAAACCGACTGCCCGTTCTACGCCTTGCTGGAATTCGAAGCCACCACCGAAGAAGTCGCCAACCACGCCCTGGAAACCTTCGAGCACTGCGTGGAGCAGGGCTGGGTGCTGGACGGCGTGATGAGCCAGAGCGAAACCCAACTGCAGAACCTGTGGAAGCTGCGCGAGTACATCTCCGAAACCATTTCCCACTGGACGCCGTACAAGAACGACATTTCGGTGACTGTCTCGAAAGTCCCAGCCTTCTTGCGGGAAATCGACGCGATCGTCGGCGAACACTACCCGGATTTCGAAATCGTCTGGTTCGGCCACATTGGCGACGGCAACCTGCACTTGAACATCCTCAAGCCGGAAAACCTCAGCAAGGATGAGTTCTTCGCCAAATGCGCGACCGTGAACAAATGGGTCTTTGAAACCGTCGAGAAGTACAACGGCTCGATTTCCGCCGAACACGGCGTGGGCATGACCAAGCGCGACTACCTGACCTATAGTCGTTCGCCGGTAGAAATCGAATACATGAAAGCCGTGAAGGCCGTCTTCGACCCGAACGGCATCATGAACCCGGGCAAGATTTTCGCGATTTGATACCTAAAACACCTGATGAACCCCAGAAGCAGGAGTCGGTAATGAGCTATCAGCACCAGTATGTCGACGGTACACGTATTCATTTCCCGGTGGGGAAAGTGGTGTGCATTGGCCGTAACTACGCCGAACATGCAAAGGAACTGGACAACCCGGTGCCCACCGAACCTTTGCTGTTCATCAAGCCGGGCAGTTGTGTGGTGCCGCTGGAAGGCGGCTTCAGCATTCCCGCCGACCGTGGCTCGGTGCACTACGAGGCGGAAATCGCCGTACTGATCGGCAAGCCGCTGTCCACCAAACCCAGCGCTGAAGAAGTACTGGACGCGATCTCCGGCTTCGCCCCGGCCCTGGACCTGACCCTGCGGGACAAACAGGCCGAGCTCAAGGCCAAGGGCCTGCCCTGGGAGATTGCCAAGTCCTTTGACGGCGCGGCGGTGATTGCCCCGTTTGTTTCGAACGCTACGTTTGCCGACCTGACTGACATTCCCGTGCGCCTGACCATCAACGGTGAAGTGCGCCAGGACGGCAACAGCAGCCTGATGCTCAACCCCATCGTGCCGATGATCCAATACATGGCCGGTTGCTTCTCGCTGCAGGCCGGCGACGTGATCCTCACCGGCACCCCGGCGGGCGTCGGGCCGCTGAATGCGGGCGATGAGCTGATCCTGGAACTGCCAGGGGCGAGCCGCTTCGAAAGCAGCGTTCGCTAACGGCCAACCCTTGCTCCCTTGTGGGAGCGAGCTTGCTCGCGATAGCGGTGTGCCAGCCAACACCCATGTTGAAGGTGATGGCCTCATCGCGAGCAAGCTCGCTCCCACAGGGTATACATGACGCATCTGCGATCATTTACCGTTTTTTTCACATGCCATCCGGATAATTCCGGGGAATGCGGCATCTGAGCCAGCCACTCCCCTAGCCGAATTTTCTGGAACGCATTCCCCGATGGCCAAAACCCAAGCACTGCCTGCCGCCAAACCTGCCCGCCGCTCGCGCTTCGCCTTGCCCTGGTATGCCTGGTCGCTGCTGGCGGTGGCCGCAGCCTATGGCCTGGCGTTTGCGATGCATTGGGACGACCGCGGCCTGCTTTGGCTATCGGAACACTTCCAGAGCCCGGCCCAGCGCCAGGAAAGCATCTGGTTGCCGGACTACCACGCCGTGATCGACGCCAAGCCGCTACCGGGCATGGAGAAGGACGAGGCATCCGATGTGGCCTACAACCCACAGACCAAGACCCTGTTCGCGGTCATGGGCAAGAACCCTTTCCTGGTGGAGCTGACCCTGCAGGGCGACGTGCTGCGCAAGATGCCTTTGGTGGGCTGGAGCAACCCTGAAGGCGTGACCTACATGACCAATGGCCTGTTGGCGATTACCGACGAGCGCAATCACATGCTGTCGATCGTCCAGGTGGATGCCAACACCCGCGAGCTGAACAGTACTGACTTTCCTCACTATGATCTGGGCACCTCGCAGAACCAGAACAAAGGGTTCGAAGCGATCGCCTGGGACCCGCGCAACCAGCAACTGGTGCTCGGCGAAGAACGCCCGCCGGCATTGTTCACCTGGAAAAGCGATGGCAGCCAACTGCTCAAGGGCGACAAGCAGATCCATGTCAGCAATGAACTGGACCTGCGCAACCTCTCGGCATTGGCGATCGACCCGCGCACCGGTCATACGCTGGTGCTTTCGGCCGACTCCCACCTGCTGCTGGAACTGGACGAAAAAGGCGAACAAGTCAGCTTCATGACCTTGCTGGGTGGCTTCAACGGCCTGAAAGACACGATCCCTCGCGCCGAAGGCGTCACCATCGACGAAGCCGGCAACCTGTACATAGTCAGCGAGCCGAATCTGTTCTATCGTCTCGAAAAACAGCGCTGACAGGGCTAACTCTGTAAGGTAAGTTCCCTTTCGTTGTAGGGTGTGGCACACAGCCATTAAGCTTCAGTTCAGGCAGCCGTGGTATTTCCACTCACCTGTTCTCATCCGAGCCCACCCCAACATGCGTCGACTCGCCCGCCCCAAACCCTTGATCCTGATATTGCTGACGCTGGTGCTGATCCTCCTGATCGCCGCCGGTCAACACCTGCGCCTGTTCGAGCGCGCCTGGTTCAACCTCAACACCTATTGGAAACCCATCAGCGAAGAGACCATCGCCCTGGACCAATACCGCGTCACGGTCGAAGCGCAGGTGATCGACGGCCTGGACGATGACGTCTCCGCACTGACGTTCGATCCGGTCCGCAAGAGCCTGTTCACCGTGACCAATAAAAACGCCGAGCTGATCGAGCTGTCGCTGGACGGCAAGATTTTGCGGCGCATCGCCCTGATCGGCTTTGGCGATCCGGAGGCGGTGGAATTCATCAGCGAAGACACTTACGTCATCACCGACGAGCGCCAGCAGCGCCTGATCAAGATTCACCTGGAGGACGACACCCAATTCCTCGACGCCGCCGACGCCGAGCAAATGACCCTCGGCGTGCACATGAGCGGCAACAAGGGGTTCGAAGGGCTGGCCTACGACTCAGTGGGCAAACGCCTGTTCGTGGCCAAGGAACGCGACCCGATGCTGATTTATGAAGTGCATGGGTTTCCCCACCACAATCCAGAAAAATCCTACGCGGTCCATGTGATCAACAACCCCAAGCGCGATGCCGGGCTGTTCGTGCGCGACCTTTCAAGCCTGCAATACGATGAACGCAGCGGCCACTTGCTGGCGCTGTCCGATGAATCGCGGCTGATTATCGAATTGGATATCGACGGCCGGCCGTTGAGCACGCTGTCGTTGAGCAAGGGTGGCCAGGGCCTGCAAAAAACCGTACCCCAGGCCGAGGGCCTGGCCATGGACGACGATGGCAACCTGTACCTGGTGAGTGAGCCGAACCTGTTCTATGTGTTCAAGAAGCCGCAGCCTTGATGCACCACAAAACCTAATGTGGGAGCGAGCTTGCTCGCGATGGCGGTGTGTCAGCCAACATTAGCGTGTTGGATAGACCGCTATCGCGAGCAAGCTCGCTCCCACAGGCTGCTTCACTCAAAAGAACTGTTTCGCCAACTTACTCAGCCCGCAGGGTCTTCACCCCTTCAGCGGTTCCCAGCAACAGCACATCCGCCGGACGCGCCGCGAACAAACCATTGGTGACCACGCCAACGATGGCGTTGATCTGGCTTTCCAGCTCCACCGGGTTGGTGATCTGCAGGTTATGCACGTCCAGGATGATATTGCCGTTATCGGTCAGCACGCCTTCGCGGTACACCGGGTCGCCGCCCAGCTTCACCAATTGCCGGGCCACGTGGCTGCGGGCCATGGGAATGACTTCCACCGGCAATGGGAATGCGCCCAGCACCGGCACCAGCTTGCTGGCATCGGCAATGCAGATGAAGGTCTTGGCCACCGCCGCGACGATCTTCTCGCGGGTCAAGGCCGCGCCGCCGCCCTTGATCAGGTTCAGGTGCGCGTCGCTTTCGTCGGCGCCGTCGATGTAGAACTCCAGGTCGCTGACGGTGTTGAGCTCGTACACCGGGATCCCGTGGCCCTTGAGGCGCGCGGCAGTCGCTTCGGAGCTGGCGACCGCGCCGTCAAACGCGCCCTTGTGTTGCGCCAGCGCATCGATGAAGCAATTGGCCGTGGAGCCGGTGCCTACCCCGACGACGCTCTTGTCATCCAGTTTCGGGAGGATGAGGTCGACGGCGGCCTGGGCCACGGCCTGTTTGAGTTGATCCTGGGTCATGCGGGCTCCGAAGGTGCCGAGAGGGAACGAAAGGCCGGCATTATAGGCGTAGAAACCGTGGCGAGGGAGCTTGCTCCCGCTTGAGTGCGAAGCGCTCATCGCTTTTTCTGGGGCCGCTGCGCGGCCCAACGGGAGTAGGCACCCTCGCCAGCGGGGGCTCGCGGCCTTCAAACCCCTTAATTCGTGTGGTCGCCCGGCCAAAAGCCGGGTTAGACTCCTTGGCCCTGCCCAACCCGCTCAGTGATGCTTTCCGATGCTTGAACAGTACGTCAAAAAGATCCTCACCTCGCGCGTTTACGACGTTGCCGTAGAAACCCCGCTGCAGACCGCTCGCCAGCTCTCCGAGCGGCTGGGCAACAGCATTTTGCTCAAGCGTGAAGACTTGCAGCCGGTGTTCTCGTTCAAGATTCGCGGGGCCTACAACAAGCTGACCCAGCTCAGCGACGAAGAACGCGCCCGCGGCGTGGTCACGGCTTCGGCGGGCAACCACGCCCAGGGCCTGGCCCTGGCGGCCAAGGTGCTGGGGGTCAAGGCCACCATCGTGATGCCCAAGACCACGCCGGAAATCAAGGTCGAAGGCGTGCGCTCCCGTGGCGGCAAAGTAGTGCTGCACGGCGATTCGTTCCCCGAAGCCCTGGCCTATTCGCTGAAACTGGTGGACGAAAAGGGCTACGTCTACATCCACCCGTATGACGACCCCCACACCATTGCCGGGCAGGGCACGGTGGCGATGGAGATCCTGCGCCAGCACCCTGGGCGCCTGGACGCGATTTTCGTCCCGGTGGGCGGTGGCGGGCTGATTGCCGGGATCGCGGCCTACGTGAAATACCTGCGCCCGGACATCAAGATCATCGGCGTCGAACCGGACGACTCCAACTGCCTGCAAGCCGCCATGGCCGCGGGCGAGCGCGTGGTGCTGCCGACCGTGGGGCTGTTCGCCGACGGCGTTGCCGTAGCGCAGATCGGCCAGCACACCTTTGATATCTGCAAGCACCACGTGGACGAAGTGATCACCGTCAGCACCGACGAGATCTGCGCTGCCATCAAGGATATCTACGACGATACCCGCTCGATCACCGAACCTGCCGGTGCCCTGGGCGTGGCCGGGATCAAGAAGTACGTCGAGTCACGGGGCATCAGCGGCCAGACCCTGGTGGCCATCGACTCCGGTGCCAACGTCAACTTCGACCGCTTGCGCCACGTCGCCGAGCGCGCCGAGCTGGGCGAAGGCCGCGAAGCGATCATCGCCGTGACCATCCCCGAGCAGCCGGGCAGCTTCAAGGCGTTCTGCGAAGCCGTCGGCAAGCGCCAGATCACCGAGTTCAACTATCGCTACAACACCGGCAGTGAAGCGCACATTTTCGTCGGCGTGCAGACCCACCCGGAAAACGACCCGCGCAGCGCGCTGATCGCCAGCCTGACCGAACAAGGCTTCCCGGTGCTGGACCTGACCGACAATGAGCTGGCCAAGTTGCACATCCGCCACATGGTCGGCGGGCATGCGGCCCATGTCATCGATGAAGTGGTGCTGCGCTTCGAGTTCCCGGAGCGCCCGGGCGCGCTGTTCAACTTTCTCAACAAGCTGGGTGGGCGCTGGAATATCTCGATGTTCCACTACCGCAACCATGGCGCGGCGGACGGCCGCGTAGTCGCGGGGCTGCAAGTGCCTCACGATGAACGCCACCTGGTGCCGGCAGCCCTGGAGGAAATCGGCTATCCGTACTGGGATGAAAGTGACAACCCGGCGTACCAGCTATTCCTGGGGTGAACCCATAATTGCGGCTGTTTGGACCTGTGGCGAGGGAGCTTCTGTGGGAGCAAAGCTTGCTCGCGACACAGACGTCTCGGTTCCAAGGCAAACCGCGTCAGCTTCGTCGCGGGCAAGCCTTGCTCCCACAACTCCCTCGCCACGGGGGTCTAAGCTGTTGAGCACGTCATAAGGAAATCGAACGATGGAAACGTTAACCGCGCTGAAAATCGCTCACGTCGTCGCCACGGTGTTGCTGTTGGCAGGCGCCCTGGGGCTGGCCGTCTGGGTCTGGCGCACGCGACGCAACGGCGACGCCACGGCGGCCGCGCGCACGCTGCAACGGCCGCGACTGTTCATCTGGCTGGTGATGATCCTGGCACTGGCGAGCCTGCCCTTCACCGGCTGGTGGATGGTGCATCAAGTCGGCTGGCCACTGGGCCAGACCTGGCTGCTGGCTTCCAGCGTGCTGTACACCGTGGCGGCGCTGGCCGGGTTCTGGCTATTGGTGCGGTTGAACAAACTGCGCAAGCTGCCGACGGCGGGCAACGGCAAATTCACCTTGGCCCTGGCACTGTTCAGCGTCGTCTGCTTTATCGCCATTGCGGGGTTGATGGGGGCCAAGCCGGTTTAAGGCTTTGGACCGTGTCGCCTTCATCGCGAGCAAGCTCGCTCCCACAAGAGGTTGCGTGATCGACGCAAATCCCCTGTGGGAGCGAGCTTGCTCGCGATAGCCATTTTCAGCCGCGCAACGAAATCACCGGCCAACCCCGCCTCTCGGCTTCGGCCTGAAGATTCGGATCCGGATCCACCGCCACCGGGTGCGTCACCACCTCCAGCAGCGGCAAGTCATTCATCGAATCGCTATAGAAATAGCTGTTCTCCAGGGAATACCCCGTTTCCTCCAGCCAACGGTTGAGGCGCGTCACCTTGCCCTCGCGAAAACACGGGATGTCGGTGCTGCGGCCGCTGTAGCGCCCGTCGACCATCTCGCATTCAGTGGCGATCAGGGTTTCGACGCCCAGGCGCTCGGCAATCGGCGCGGTGACGAAGCGGTTGGTGGCGGTGATGATCACCAGTTTGTCACCGGCGGCACGGTGCTTTTTCAGCAGTTCGATGGCCTGGGGCAATACGATCGGCTCGATGCAGTCGCGCATGTAGTCCTGGTGCCACTGGGCCAGCACGTGCATTTCGGTACGCCCGAGGATTTCCAGGCAAAAATTCAGGTACTCGGCGTTGTCGAGCTTGCCGGCCAGGTAATCCTCGTAGAACGCGTCGTTGCGTGCCTTGTACGTGACAGCGTCCAGAAAACCGCGCTCACACAGGTAATCGCCCCACGCGTGGTCGCTGTCGCCGCCCAGCAATGTGTTATCCAAGTCGAATAAAGCCAGCCGCATTGCAGTTACTCGCTGAAAAATCTGAAGAAAGGCGTCCAGAATACGGACTTTTCACAAGAGTGCACATAAGCTAGGGGCGCTCGTTGCTGCTTTCACAACCTTTGTGGAACAATGCGGCGACATGCGTTTGCGAGGTTGTTGCCGTGATCGATCCCGATGGTTTCCGTCCCAATGTGGGGATCATTCTTACGAATGATGCTGGGCAGGTGCTATGGGCTCGCCGTATCAATCAAGACGCCTGGCAGTTTCCCCAGGGTGGGATCAACCCTCAGGAGACGCCGGAAGAGGCCTTGTACCGCGAGTTGAACGAAGAAGTGGGGCTTGAGCGAGAAGATGTCGAAATACTCGCCTGCACCCGAGGCTGGTTGCGCTATCGTTTGCCGCAACGCCTGGTCCGCACGCACAGCCAACCGCTGTGCATCGGCCAGAAGCAGAAATGGTTTCTCCTGCGCCTGATCTCCAACGAGCAGCGGGTGCGGATGGATTTGACCGGTAAACCGGAGTTCGATGGCTGGCGCTGGGTCAGCTATTGGTATCCGTTGGGCCAGGTGGTGACATTCAAGCGCGAAGTGTATCGACGCGCTCTCAAAGAGCTTGCCCCGCGCCTGCTGACGCGCGACTGACGACGGAGTTCGACCCCGAGCCATGCTCAATACGCTGCGCAAGATCGTCCAGGAAGTTAACTCCGCCAAGGATCTCAAGGCGGCGTTGGGGATTATTGTATTGCGCGTCAAAGAGGCCATGGGCAGCCAGGTCTGCTCGGTCTACCTGCTGGACCCCGAGACCAACCGTTTCGTGCTGATGGCCACCGAGGGCTTGAACAAGCGCTCCATTGGCAAGGTCAGCATGGCCCCCAATGAAGGCCTGGTCGGCCTGGTCGGCACGCGCGAAGAACCCCTGAACCTCGAAAACGCCGCGGATCACCCGCGCTACCGCTACTTTGCCGAAACGGGTGAAGAGCGTTATGCCTCGTTCCTCGGCGCACCGATCATCCACCACCGCCGCGTCGTCGGCGTGTTGGTCATCCAGCAAAAAGAGCGCCGCCAGTTCGACGAAGGTGAAGAAGCCTTCCTCGTGACCATGAGCGCGCAACTGGCCGGCGTTATCGCCCACGCCGAGGCCACCGGTTCGATCAGCGGCCTGGGTCGCCAGGGCAAGGGCATCCAGGAAGCCAAGTTCGTCGGCGTGCCGGGTTCGCCGGGCGCGGCGGTGGGCACGGCCGTGGTCATGTTGCCACCCGCCGACCTCGACGTGGTGCCGGACAAGACCATCACCGACATCAACGCCGAGCTGGGCCTGTTCAAGACCGCCATCGAAGGCGTGCGGGCCGACATGCGGGCCCTGTCGGCCAAGCTGGCGACGCAGCTGCGCCCTGAAGAGCGCGCGCTGTTCGACGTTTACCTGATGATGCTCGACGATGCCTCCCTGGGCAGCGAAGTGACCACCGTCATCAAGACCGGCCAGTGGGCCCAGGGCGCGCTGCGCCAGGTGGTGACCGACCACGTCAACCGCTTCGAACTGATGGACGACGCCTACCTGCGCGAGCGCGCCTCGGACGTCAAGGACCTTGGCCGCCGGTTGCTGGCCTACTTGCAGCAGGAGCGCCAGCAGACCCTGGTCTACCCCGACAACACAATCCTGGTCAGTGAAGAGCTGACCCCGGCCATGCTCGGCGAAGTGCCCGAAGGCAAGCTGGCGGGGCTGGTCTCGGTATTGGGCTCGGGCAACTCCCACGTGGCGATCCTGGCCCGGGCCATGGGCATCCCGACGGTGATGGGCCTGGTGGACCTGCCGTACTCCAAGGTCGACGGCATCCAGATGATCGTCGATGGCTACCACGGCGAGGTCTACACCAACCCCAGCGACGTGCTGCGCAAGCAGTTTGCCGATGTGGTGGAGGAAGAAAAGCAACTGTCCCTGGGACTGGACGCATTGCGGGACCTGCCATGCGTGACCCTCGACGGCCACCGCATGCCCTTGTGGGTCAACACCGGCCTGCTGGCCGACGTGGCCCGGGCGCAGAAGCGTGGGGCCGAGGGTGTGGGCCTGTACCGCACCGAAGTGCCGTTCATGATCAACCAGCGCTTCCCCAGCGAAAAGGAACAGCTGGCGATCTACCGCGAACAACTGGCCGCGTTCCACCCGCAACCGGTGACCATGCGCAGCCTGGACATCGGCGGCGACAAGTCCCTGTCCTACTTCCCGATCAAGGAAGACAACCCGTTCCTCGGCTGGCGCGGCATCCGCGTGACGCTCGACCACCCGGAAATCTTCCTGGTCCAGGCCCGCGCCATGCTCAAGGCCAGCGAGGGCCTGAACAACCTGCGCATCCTGTTGCCGATGATCTCCGGCACCCATGAACTGGAAGAAGCCCTGCACCTGATCCACCGGGCCTGGGGCGAAGTCCGCGACGAAGGCACCGACGTGCCGATGCCGCCGGTGGGGGTGATGATCGAGATCCCGGCGGCGGTGTACCAGACCAAGGAACTGGCGCGGCAGGTGGACTTCCTGTCGGTGGGCTCCAACGACCTGACCCAGTACCTGCTGGCCGTGGACCGTAACAACCCACGGGTTGCCGACCTGTACGACTACCTGCACCCGGCGGTGCTGCAAGCCCTGCAGAACGTGGTGCGTGACGCCCATGCCGAAGGCAAGCCGGTGAGCATCTGCGGTGAGATGGCCGGCGACCCGGCGGCCGCGGTGCTGCTGATGGCGATGGGGTTCGACAGCCTGTCGATGAACGCCACCAACCTGCCGAAAGTGAAGTGGATGCTGCGCCAGATCAACCTCAGCAAGGCCCAGGAATTGCTGGCGGAAGTGATGACCATCGACAACCCGCAAGTGATCCACAGCTCCCTGCAACTGGCGCTGAAGAACCTTGGGTTGGCGCGGATGATCAATCCGGCTTCGAACAAGACGCTCTGATCCTGCGGCGCCCCTATCGCGAGCAAGCTCGCTCCCACAGTGGATCTCGGTGGTTCACAAATTTGTGTTCACTGACGATCTACTGTGGGAGCGAGCTTGCTCGCGATGAGGCCCGCAATGACACAGCAAAACTAAACCCTGACCTCCACCTCCCCCAAATGCCCCCCATGCGGCCCGAAACTGCGCTCGACCATCTGCCGCGTCCCATCGGCATGGAGAATCAGCGCCGTACTCGCCCGCGTCCCGTAGGCCGGGCTGGCAATGAACACACTCGATAGCAGCATCTCGGTCGCCAGGCCCACGCCCGTGTCTGGCAGTTCCGCCACCGGCGCGGGTTGTGGGTCGTTCAGCAGCGCCAACAAGGCCTGGGGCTGCGGATCGTCCAGCACCTCGCCCAGGGCCGCCCGGGCCTTGAGCAATTTGGGCCATGGCGTGTTCAGCCCAGCGTTCGACAAACCATAGACGCCCTCGGCCAGACGCTGGGGCTGGGTATCGCGGGCGTTGTGGTGCCACAGCTCGGTGCCATCGCCGAGCAGCAAGTTGAAGCCACCATACTCGTTGGCGCGGGGCACGATCTCGCTGAGGTAATCAGCAATCGACAGATTCCCGGTCAGGAACCGCGCTACCAGTTCACCGCGCGACTTGAAGGCCGGCACCTGGCCCGGGTCGCGAATGTTGGTCAGGGCGGCGAAACGACCTTCGGCACCAATACCGAGCCAGGTGCCACCGGCTTCGAGATCGCGCCCGGCATGAACATGGGGCGCGTCAGGCCATTGGGCCAGGGGCAAGGTCGGCCGGGCATAGAATTCGTCGCGGTTGGCCGCCACGATCAGCGGTTGGGCGTGGCCGGGGCGCCAGGCAAATACGATCAGGCACATCAGGTCGTCCTGTTAATAATGCCAATCCATTGAAAGAGTAGAGCCGAACACAGCCTTTGTGGCGAGGGAGCTTGCTCCCGCTGGGCTCTGTAGGAGCTGGCGAAGCCTGCGATCTTTTGACCTTTCGCTTGGGATTCAAGTGTCAGGGGAAAGATCGCAGCCTCGTTGCACTCGACAGCTCCTACACCCAGCGGGAGCAAGCTCCCTCGCCACAACAGCAGTTCGTCCCCCCAATATCTCCAGGGTTCTCAGCCCACTCTACCCACACATCGCCCCGGCATCCATCGCCTTCAGTGGAGCCAGGGGCCCTGGATCCGTTACCATGCCGCTCTTATTTCGGGGATGGGCGGGGAGAGTCTGGTGGAATTTGTGCTCTATCTGCTGCTCGGCGCCTGCGCGGGGGTGCTGGCCGGGTTGTTCGGCGTGGGGGGCGGGATCATCATCGTCCCGGTGCTGGTGTTCAGTTTCACCCTGCAGGGTTTCGATCCGCAGGTGTTGACGCACCTGGCCGTCGGCACGTCCCTGGCATCGATCATCTTCACCTCGGTCAACGCCGTGCGCGAGCATCAGCGCAAAGGCGCGGTGCGCTGGCCGATTTTCGCCTGGATGACGGTGGGAATCCTGATCGGTGCCGGTTTCGGCGCGATCACCGCCGAAGCGATTTCCGGCCCGCACCTGCAAAAGATCATCGGCGTGTTCGCCCTGATCGTTGCCATGCAACTGGCCCTGGACGTCAAGCCCAAGGCCAGCCGCACCGTACCGGGCAAGGCCGGGCTGACCGTGGCCGGCACCGTGATCGGCTGGGCCTCGGCGATTTTCGGCATCGGCGGCGGTTCGCTGACCGTGCCATTCCTGACCTGGCGCAGCGTACCGATGCAGCAAGCGGTCGCCACGTCATCGGCCTGCGGACTGCCCATCGCCGTGGTCAGTGCTTTGAGTTTCATGATTCTGGGCTGGCACGATCCGCTGCTGCCGGCCCATAGTCTCGGATTTGTGTATTTACCGGCGCTGCTGGGCATCGCCTTGACCAGCATGGTCTTCGCCCGTTTCGGCGCGCGGCTGGCCCATCGCCTGTCGCCGCGCTTGCTCAAGCGGCTGTTCGCCGCCTTGCTATTCTGCGTGGGCTTGAGTTTTCTGTTCTGACGCAATCCTGGCTTAATCCCGAGGTGGCAGCGTCGCCCGGGTATTTTTGACGTTTACGAGGAATATCAATGCTGCCTTACCCGCAGATCGATCCGGTGGCCCTGGCCATCGGCCCGCTGAAAATCCACTGGTACGGCCTGATGTACCTGATCGGCATCGGCGGCGCCTGGCTGCTGGCGTCGCGCCGGCTCAACCGCTTCGACCCGACCTGGAACAAGGAGAAACTCTCCGACCTGGTGTTCTGGTTGTCCATGGGCGTGATCGTCGGCGGACGCCTGGGCTACGTGCTGTTCTACGACCTGAGCGCCTACCTGGCCAACCCGACGCTGATCTTCGAAGTCTGGAAAGGCGGCATGTCGTTCCACGGCGGGTTCATCGGCGTGATGCTGGCGGCGTTGTGGTTCGGCAAGCGCAACAACAAGTCGTTTTTCGAGCTGATGGACTTTGTCGCGCCGATGGTGCCGATCGGCCTGGGCGCCGGGCGCATCGGCAACTTCATCAATGCCGAATTGTGGGGCAAGCCGACCGATGTCTGGTGGGCAATGAAATTTCCAACTGACGAGCTGCAACTTGCCCGCCACCCATCGCAGCTGTACCAGTTCGCCCTCGAGGGCGTGGCACTGTTCCTGATCCTCTGGCTGTTCTCGCGCAAGCCGCGGCCAACCATGGCGGTATCGGGCATGTTCGCGCTGTTCTATGGCATCTTCCGCTTCATCGTTGAATTCGTCCGCGTCCCGGACGCCCAGCTTGGCTACCTGGCCTGGAACTGGCTGACCATGGGCCAGGTGCTGTGCCTGCCGATGATCATCGGTGGCCTGGCGCTGATCTGGCTGGCTTATCGTCGTGCACCGGCTGCGGCGGCCAAGGTTTAAAATTCGAACCCCGGGGCGCTGGCCTCGGGTTCAAGGACACAGGTAACCCATGAAGCAATATCTCGATCTGGTGGCCCACGTCATCAAGAACGGCACCAAGCAAGCCAACCGCACCGGTGTGAACACCATCAGCTTCCCCGGCGCCATGCTGCGCTATGACTTGAAGGACGGCTTCCCGGCCATCACTACCCGCAAGATGGCCTTCAAGTCGGCCATCGGCGAAATGTGCGGTTTTCTCCGTGGCGTGAACAATGCCGCCGAGTTCCGCGCCCTGGGCTGCAAGGTCTGGGACCAGAACGCCAACGAAAACGCCCAGTGGCTGGCCAACCCGTTCCGCCAGGGCGACGACGACCTGGGCGAGATCTACGGCGTGCAATGGCGCAAATGGCCGGCCTACAAGCAGATACCCCTGAGCAACCCGGCGGCCATCGAGCAGACGCTGGCCCAGGGTTACCGGCAAATCGCCGAAGGCGAAGAAAACGGCCAGGCCTACGTGGTGCTGTACAAGGCCATCGACCAGGTTCGCCAGTGCGTGGACACCATCATCAAGGACCCGGGCAGCCGGCGTATCCTGTTCCACGGCTGGAACTGCGCCCAGCTCGATGAAATGGCCCTGCCGCCGTGCCATCTGCTGTACCAGTTCCACCCGAATGTCGAGACCAGGGAAATCTCCCTGACCCTCTACATCCGCTCCAACGACCTGGGCCTGGGCACGCCGTTCAACCTCACCGAAGGCGCCGCCCTGCTGAGCCTGATCGGTCGCCTGACCGGCTACACACCGCGTTGGTTCACCTATTTCATCGGCGATGCCCACGTCTACGAAAACCACTTGGACATGCTCAACGAACAGCTCAAGCGTGAGCCGTTCCCGATGCCCAAGCTGGTGATTTCCGAACGTGTGCCGGAGTTTGCCAAGACCGGTGTGTACCAGCCGGAGTGGCTGGAGTTGGTGGAGCCGGGCGACTTCTCCCTGGAAGGCTACCAGCACCATGCGCCAATGACCGCGCCGATGGCCGTCTAAGCCACACCACCCTCCCCTGTGGGAGCGGGCTTGCTCGCGAAAGCGGTGTGTCAACTAGCGAATATGCAATCTGACACACCGCATTCGCGAGCAAGCCCGCTCCCACATTGGGTTTCCTGAGGGTTCAAGGCACTCAATGCCCATGACTGCGCCCCACATGCGAATGCTCCACCTCCGGCGCCACCGCCCCGCTCACCTCCAACCGCTGCAAGATCCCGCATTGATCCAGGTCCGGCCCTTCGCCACAGCGATGGCGCAGGTCGATCAGTTGTGTCTGCAGGGCCAGTAGGCCATCGATACGGGCCTTGACGTGCTGGATGTGTTCGTCGATCAGCGCATTGACGCTTTCGCATTGGTCTTGGGGGCTGTCACGCAGGGCCAGCAGGCTGCGGATTTCTTCCAGGGTCATGTCCAGGGTGCGGCAGTTGCGGATGAACGTCAGCCGCTCGGCATGGGCCTGGGTGTAGACGCGGTAATTGCCGTCGCTGCGGGCCGGTTCCGGCAGCAGGCCTTCGCGCTCGTAATAGCGGATGGTTTCGACCTGGCAGTCGGTGATTTTCGCCAATTCTCCGATCTTCATGATGCGACCTCCCAAATAGGTGCTTGACCCTATAGTGGCTACAGGGTCTTTACTGCGCAACAGGCACTTTTCACGGACGTCACCCGATGAGCGATTCCCTTCACACCCACAAACCCGACCACGGCCATGACCACGGGCATTCCTGCTGCGCCTCGAAAGCGGCGCCAGCGGTGGTCAACCTCGGCAAAACGCCGACGGACGGTGCGCGGCTGAGCAGTTTCCGCATCGAAGCCATGGACTGCCCCACCGAACAGACACTGATCCAGAACAAGCTCGGCAAGCTCGAAGGCGTGCAGCGGCTGGAATTCAACCTGATCAACCGTGTGCTGGGCGTGACTCACGATTTGCCCAGCGACGCGCCGATCATCCAGGCCATCGAGTCCTTAGGGATGCAGGCCGACCCGCTGACCCCGGGCCAGAAATCGCAAACCAACGACCTGCCCGCCCCGGCCAAACCCTGGTGGCCGTTGGCGCTGTCCGGCGTGACGGCCTTGGGCGCCGAGCTGATCCATTTCACCAATGCCGCGCCCAACTGGGTGGTCGCGCTGGTGGCGTTGGTGTCGATCCTCAGTGGTGGCCTGGGCACGTACAAGAAGGGCTGGATCGCCCTGAAGAACCGCAACCTGAACATCAATGCGCTGATGAGCATCGCCGTGACCGGTGCCGTGCTGATCGGCCAATGGCCGGAAGCGGCGATGGTGATGTTCCTGTTCACCGTGGCCGAGCTGATCGAGGCCAAATCCCTGGACCGGGCGCGTAACGCCATCAGTGGCCTGATGCAGATGGCCCCGGAACAGGCCACCGTGCAACAGGCCGATGGCAGCTGGCAGGTGCAAGAGGTCAAGGCCATTGCCCTGGGTGCGCGAGTGCGGGTGCGCCCCGGCGAACGCGTGGGCCTGGACGGTGACGTGGTCGCCGGCCGCTCCACCATCGACCAGGCACCGATCACCGGCGAAAGCCTGCCGGTGGAAAAAACCGTCGGCGACAAAGTATTCGCCGGCACCATCAACCAGGCCGGTGAATTGGAATACACCGTGACCGCGGCGGCCGACCAATCCACCCTGGCGCGGATCATCCACGCTGTGGAACAAGCCCAGGGCTCCCGCGCACCGACCCAGCGCTTCGTCGATCAGTTCTCGAAAATCTACACCCCGGCGGTGTTCGCCCTGGCCTTGGCCGTGGCCGTCATCCCCCCGCTGTTCATGGGCGCGGCGTGGTTCGACTGGATCTACCGGGCGCTGGTGCTGCTGGTGGTCGCCTGCCCCTGCGCGCTGGTGATTTCCACGCCCGTGACCATCGTCAGCGGCCTCGCCGCCGCGGCGCGCAAAGGCATCCTGGTCAAGGGTGGCGTGTACCTGGAGGGCGGCTACAAGCTCGACTACCTGGCCTTGGACAAGACCGGCACGATCACCCACGGCAAACCGGTGCAAACCGACTATGTGGCCCTGGACCCGACGGTGGAAAACACCGCCCCGGCCCTGGCCGCCAGCCTCGCCGCCCGTTCCGACCACCCGGTGTCCCGGGCGATTGCCAATGCGGCGGTGGATAAGCAACTGGCCCCGCAGGTTGTGGATAACTTTGAGGCGCTCGCCGGGCGCGGCGTGCGCGGCGACATCGGCGGCCAGACCTATCACTTGGGCAATCACCGCCTGGTGGAAGACCTCGGCCTGTGCTCTCCCGAGCTGGAAGAAAAACTCTTCGCCCTGGAAAAACAAGGCAAGTCGGTGGTGCTGCTGCTCGACGCTACGGGCCCCTTGGCGCTGTTTGCCGTGGCCGACACCGTAAAGGACTCCAGCCGCGAAGCCATCCGGCAATTGCACGACCTGGGCATCAAGACCCTGATGCTCACCGGCGACAACGCCCACACCGCCGAAGCGATTGCCGCGCAGGTGGGTATGGATCAGGCGCGGGGCGACTTGTTGCCGGAAGACAAGCTGCAAGCCATTGAGGCGCTGTATGCCCAGGGTCACCGCGTCGGCATGGTCGGCGACGGCATCAACGACGCCCCGGCCCTGGCCCGTTCGGAAATCGGTTTCGCCATGGCGGCGGCCGGCACCGACACGGCCATCGAGACCGCCGACGTCGCGCTGATGGACGATGATCTGCGCAAGATTCCGGCGTTCATTCGCCTGTCGCGGCAGACATCCAGCATCCTCAAGCAAAACATTGCCCTGGCGTTGGTGATCAAGGCGATTTTCCTTGGGGTCACCTTCGCCGGGCTTGCCACCATGTGGATGGCGGTGTTTGCCGACATGGGGGTGAGTTTGTTGGTGGTGTTCAATGGGTTGCGGTTGTTGCGCAAATAAAGCGTTTGGGGTGACTGAAAGGGCGCCTCGCGAGCAAGCTTTGCTCCCACAGTTGGATCTTTGTGAAGACAGAATTTGAATCACCACGGATCCGCTGTGGGAGCAAAGCTTGCTCGCGAAGGGCTGCACAGCAACCCTAATGAGTTAACGCCAACTCAATCGCGCTTGGGCTCGCGGATCTTGTACCAGGCCACATACAGCGCCGGCAGGAACAGCAGCGTCAGCAGCGTGGCGATGACGATCCCGCCGATCATCGCGTAGGCCATCGGCCCCCAGAACACTTCCCGGGCAATCGGGATCATCCCCAGGCTCGCCGCGGCGGCCGTGAGCAGGATCGGCCGGCGCCGATGTTCGGTGGCCTCCACCACCGCGTCCCAGGGCTCGTAGCCGTCACGTTCGTATTCCTCGATCTGGGTCACCAGGATCACCGAGTTACGGATGATGATGCCGATCAAGGCGAGGATCCCGAGGATCGCCACGAAGCCCATGGGCGTGCCCGTCGGCACCAGCGCCAGCACCACGCCGATCAACCCGAGGGGCGCGACGCTCGCCACCAGGAACAGCTTCTGCACGCTGTGCAGTTGGATCATCAGGAAGGTCGCCATCAGAAACAGCATCAGCGGCACGACGCTGGCGATCGGCCCTTGGGCCTTGCTGCTTTCTTCCACCGTA
Organism: Pseudomonas sp. Pdm06; assembly: GCF_014851795.1. NCBI lineage: Bacteria > Pseudomonadati > Pseudomonadota > Gammaproteobacteria > Pseudomonadales > Pseudomonadaceae > Pseudomonas > Pseudomonas sp. Pdm06. The sequence continues at coordinate 62,238 of NZ_JACVAH010000011.1, read as the reverse complement.
CCGCCCGTGGCGACCTTGTAACCCACCGGCAGGCCGGCGGCGAACTTGTCGATATCCGGTTGCAGTTGCTTGACCAGGTCGGTGGGCTGGATCTCGTCGCGCACCGCGGCCTTGATGGTGATGGTCGGCTTGCGGTCACGACGCCACACCAACGGCTGCTCCAGTTCATAGCGCACCGTGGCAAACGCCAGTAACGGAATCGAGGTGCCACTCGGGGTGACGATCTGCAGGTTCTGCAGGGTTTCCGGCGAACCGCGCTCGGCATCTTCAGCGCGGCCGACCACATCGATCAGGTAGATATCGTCGTTGACCTGGGTCACCGGCGAGCCACTGACGATGCTGTTCATCAGCCTGGCCACATCATCGGAAGACAAGCCCAATTGCCGCGCCTTGTCCTGGGCGATATCAATGCGCAGGACCTTGCCCGGCTCGTTCCAGTCGTAAATGATTTCGCCGATGTGCGAGTTCTTGTCCAGCTCGGTGGCCAACTCGATGGCGTGCTTGCGCACTTGGTCGACATCCTTGCCGCTGACCCGGTACTGGATCGGCCGGCCCACCGGCGGGCCCATTTCCAGGGCCTGCACGTAGCTGCCAATGCCGACGAAATCCTCGCGCAGACGCTTTTGCAGGCGCTCGGTCAGGGCGTTGCGCGACTCCAGGCCCTTGCTGACGATCACCAGTTGCGCGTAATAGGGGTTCTGCAACTGCTGGTCCAGCGGCAGGTAGAAGCGAATCGCGCCTTCGCCGATGTAGGTGCTCCAGCGCGCGATGTCCGGGTCACCCTTGAGGGTCGCTTCCAGGCGGTCGACGGCTTTGCGGGTCTCGTCCATCGAGGCGTTTTGCGGCAGGTTGAGGTCCACCAGGATTTCCGGTCGGTCCGAGGAGGGGAAGAACTGGTTCTGCACGAAGCGCATGCAAAACACCGCCAGCACGAACAGCAACACCGTGATGCCAATGGCCCACCAGCGATTGCGCATCGCCCACAGCAGGCCGCCGTTGAACGCCCGGCCGATCCGCCCCGGCTCGGCGCTGTGAGGTTTGACGTTGGTGCTGAGAATATGCACGCCGATAACCGGGGCAAACAGCACCGCGACGATCCACGACACCAGCATCGCCACGGCGATGACCGCGAACAGGGTGAAGGTGTACTCACCGGCGGAACTCGCATTCAGGCCAATGGGCACGAAACCGGCGACAGTCACCAGGGTCCCGGTGAGCATCGGGAACGCCGTCGAGGTATAGGCGAAGGTCGCGGCCTGTTCCTTGCTGTCACCTTTTTCCAGGCGTGTGACCATCATCTCCACGGTAATCATCGCGTCGTCCACCAGCAGGCCGAGGGCGATGATCAACGCGCCGAGGGAAATCCGCTGCATGGTGATACCGCTGTATTCCATGAACAGGAAGACCATCGCCAGCACCAGTGGAATCGAACAGGCCACCACCAGCCCGGCCCGTACGCCAAGGCTGATGAAGCTGACGACCAGGACGATGATCACCGCCTCGAACAAGGCGCTGGTAAAGCCGCCGACGGCCTCTTCCACCACCTCGGCCTGGTCCGACACGGTGTGCACGCCAACGCCCACCGGCAGGTCGGCGGTCAGTTCGTTCATGCGCGCATGCAGCGCCTTGCCGAAATCCTGGATGTTGCCACCCTTCTTCATCGCGATGGCGAGGCCAATGGCCGGCGTGCCGTTGAAGCGGAACATCGGTGTGGCGGGGTCGACATAACCCCGGCTGATGTCGGCGATGTCGGCCAGTCGATAGAACCGGTCATTGAGCCGCAGGTTGACGTTGGCCAGGTCCTTTTCCGACTGGAACTGCCCGGACGTACGCACGGAAATCCGCTCCGGCCCCGCGTCGATCACCCCCGCCGGCGTCACGGCATTCTGCGATTGCAGACTCTGCACCACCTGGCGCTGATCGATGCCCAACGCAGCGAGTTTGCGCGTGGAGAAGTTCAGGTACAGCACTTCATCCTGCTCGCCGAGCATTTCCACCTTGCCCAGCCCGGGCACGTCGCGAATCTCGGCGCGCACCTGCTCCACATAGTCGCGCAACTGGCGCATCGACAGACCGTCACCGGTGAAGGCGTACACCGAACCGTACACGTCACCGAACTCGTCGTTGAACCCCGGGCCTTGCAGCCCCTGGGGGAAGTCGCCACGAATGTCGTCGATCTTCTTGCGTACCTGGTACCAGATCTCGGGGATGTCCTTGGCCCCGGTGGTGTCGAGCAGGTACACGAACACCGTCGATTCGCCCGGACGGGTGTAGCTTTTGACGTAGTCGAGGGAGTCGAGCTCTTCGAGTTTCTTCTCGATGCGGTCGGTGACCTGCTTGAGGGTTTCTTCCTGGGTCGCGCCCGGCCAGCGGGTCTGGATGATCATGGTCTTGATGGTGAACGACGGGTCTTCCTCCCGCCCCAGGTTCATGTACGAGAACACGCCCATCAACAGCGCCACGAACATCAGGTACCAGACGAACGACTGATGCCGCAGGGCCCATTCGGATAAGTTGAAAGGCCCTTTCATCGTGTGTCCTCGTCGAGTTTCACTTTCTGCCCCGGCTTGAGGCTGTTCACGCCGGCGCTGACCACGCGGTCGCCGGCCTTGATACCGTTGGCCACCAGCACCGCGTCATTGGAGCGTTCGAGAATCCGTACTTCGCGGGGGGAGACGGTCTGGCTCTGCGGGTCGATGAGCCAGATGCGCACCTTGCCGTCGATCTCTTGCAGGGCGCTGAGCGGCAGCTCGATGCGCGGTTCGATGGTCGAGCTCAGGGTCACGCTGATGGCCGTGCCCAGGCGAAAACCTGGCGGTGTGTCGGTCAGCGTCAGGCGCGCGCGACGGGTGCGGGTAGCGCTCTGGGCCTGGGGTTCGATCTCGCGCACGATGGCGCTGGTGTGGATCGTCGGGTCCAATTGCGCCGCGACCTCGAACACCACGTCCGTGGGCAGGCGCTCGACCAGCCCGGCCGGCAGGTCGATCACCGCTTCCTTGACGTCCGGGCGGGCCAGGGTCACCACTTGTTGACCAGCGGTGACCACCTGCCCGGCTTCGGCATTCCAGGCAGTGACGATGGCGTCATGGTCGGTACGCAGTTCGCTGTAGTTGAGCTGGTCGCGGGCCTGCTCCACCGAGGCCTGGGATTGTTCGAGAGAGGCGCCGGTGGTTTTCAGATCGGTCTGGGCGATGTCCAGTTGCGCCTGGGCCCCAACGCCACGGTCGAACAACTGCTGCTGGCGACGGGCATTGGCCTGGGCATTGATGTACTGCGCCTCGATCCGCGCCAGGTCACCTTGGGCGGCGCGCAATTGGTTCTGCTGGTCGGTGGGGTCGAGCGTGGCGAGCAAGTCGCCCTTCTTCACTTCAGCACCGACATCGACATTGCGGCTGGCGATACGTCCTGGCACGCGGAAACCCACGTTGCTCTCGTATCGCGCCTGGATATTCCCGGCGAACCGCCCGAGTGCCTGCTGGTCAAGGGCCCGGACCTCAACGGACAACACCGGGCGCACCGGTTCGGGCGGCGCTTCTTCCTTGGAGCAGGCGGCCAGCAACAGGCCGGCCGAGACCATCCACAAACGCTTCATGGCTGGGCTCCCGGCTTGGATTTTCCATAAGTGTCTTCAGCGATCTCGACGCCTACGCCGGGGTGCAGCAATTGCCCGCCCGCAGTGACGATTTTCTCACCGCCCTTGAGGCCGTCGCTGATGATGACCTTGCCGGTCAGGTAGCGGCCGACCGTCACCGTTTGCAACTGCGCCTTGCCTTCGCCATCCACCAGCCATACGGCCGGCTCACTGAGGTTCTTGGTCAGGGCCGACCAAGGCAGCTCGAAAGCGGTCTTGCCGGCGGACTTGGCCGTGGCGCTGACCACCGACCCCAGGCGCATGCCTTCGGGCAAATCTTTGAGGGTGACCTTGACCTGCACGGTGCCGGTCTGGGCAGACACCGCGGGAGTGATTTCGCGTACCGTGCCGGTGGTCTTGACGGCGGGGTCATCCAGCAGGCTGATGGTGATTGCAGGGTCCGACGATGGTTCGCTCAACAGCGACTCGTAGATGTTGAACACCGCGTCGCGCTCGCCGTCCCGGGCCAGGCTGAAGATCGGCTCCGTGGCCTGCACCACCTGGCCGACTTCCGCCTGGCGCGCGGTGATGATACCCGGTGCCTCGGCAATCAGCGCGGTGTAGCTCAGTTGCTCACGGGCGTTGGCCAATTGGGCCTGGGCGGCGGTCAGCGCACTCTGGCTGCTGCGCAGTTGAGCCTGGGCCGCGTCGTATTCGCTCTGGCTGGTGTAGCCCTTGGGCAGGAGTTTCTGCTGGCGCACGAACGCCGCCGCACTCTGCTTGACCCGCGCCTGCTCGGCAGCCACCTGGGCCTCGGCGGAATCGACGTTGGTCTGCAGGTCCCGGGGATCGAGCCGGGCCAGCACTTGTCGGGCCGAGACCCGGTCACCGACATCGGCCTTGCGCTCGATGATCTTGCCGCCCACACGAAACGACAGATCGGCCTGCACCCGCGCCTGGACATCGCCGGTCAGGGTCACCGAGGCTGCGTATTCACTGGGAACGGCTTGCTGCACGAAAACCCGCGGCAGGGCTTTTTCTTCGGGCTTCTTATCACCGCACCCCGTCAACAATGCACACACGCCCAAACCAATAACCCATTTGATTCCGGGACCAGTCATGCAGACTCCTTTGCGTTGTACGGACGTACCAGTGACGATACGACTGTGAGCTTAGAACAGGGTTCCGCGAATACAATGGGTGCAGCAAATCAGGCAAACTGATCGCCTCCTGTAGGAGCTGTCGAGCGAAGCGAGGCTGCGATCTTTCCCCTGACAGTTGAATCTCAAGCGAAAGATCAAAAGATCGCAGCCTCGCTTCGCTCGACAGCTCCTACGAACCCATGCAGCAGGAGTCTGCTCATGCTCAAGACATTGGCGGTGGCCAACTACCGATCGATCAATAAATTGGTCATCCCCCTGGGCCGGCTGAACCTGATCACCGGCCCCAACGGCAGCGGCAAATCCAATCTTTACCGTGCCCTGCGCCTGCTGGCCGAGACGGCCCAGGGTGGGGTGGTCAACGCCCTGGCCCGTGAAGGCGGACTCGACTCGACCTTCTGGGCCGGCCCGGAGGAAATCAGCCGCCGCATGCGTAACGGCGAGGTGCCGGTCCAGGCGATTGTGCGCCAGGGCACCAAGCGCCTGCGCCTGGGTTTCGCCGGGGAAGACTTCAGCTATTCGATCGCCCTGGGCTTGCCGGAGCCCAGCAGTTCAGCGTTCTCGCTGGACCCTGAAATCAAGCGCGAATGCATCTGGGCCGGCCCGGTGTTCCGGCCCGCCAGCCTGCTGGTGGACCGCAACGGGCCGATGATCCGTGCCCGCGAAGGCCGTTCCTGGGATGTGCTGGCCCAGAACACGCCCACCTTCGACAGCCTGTTCGACCAGGTCGGCAGCCTGCGCACTTCGCCGGAAGTCCTGCAGATGCGCGAGTTCATTCGTCGCTGGCGCTTCTATGACCATTTTCGCAGCGACGCCGACGCCCCGGTGCGCCAACCGCAACTGGGCACCCGCACGCCGGTGCTGCACCACGACGGGCGCGACCTGGCCGCCGCCCTGCAGACCATCCTTGAAATCGGTGACGACGAAGCCCTGCATGCCGCCATCGGCGACGCGTTCCCCGGTGCCCGCCTGAACATCGAGAAACTGCAAGGCGGACGTTTCGCCATCGCGTTTCAACAACATGGCCTGCTGCGGCCGCTGTCCGCCGCCGAACTGTCGGACGGGACCCTGCGCTATCTGTTGCTGGTGGCCGCCCTGCTCACCCCAAGACCGCCTTCGCTGATGGTGCTCAACGAACCGGAAACCAGCCTGCACCCGGACCTGCTGCCGGCCCTGGCGCGGTTGATCATCCGCGCCTCGGCAAATTGCCAGGTCTGGGTCGTGTCCCATGCCACACGCCTGATCGCAGCCCTGGAACAGGATGAACAGTGCAATTGCATCGTGCTGGAGAAAGATCTCGGACAGACCGGGATCGTCGGGCAGCGGGCGCTGGATGAGCCGGCGTGGCACTGGCCGGATTGATTGACGCCTGTAAACCGAATCGCGAGCAAGCTCGCTCCCACACACAATTCCCCTGTGGGAGCGAGCTTGCTCGCGAAGGCGCGCTGAAGGTCTACACACCCCTCAGAGAATCACCCCTGCCATTTGCCACCCTCGACAATCACACTCTCCGGCTTGGTGTCATCGCTCAGTTCCTTGCGCACGTATTGGTCGTACAGCTTGAGCAAATACTTCTCTTCACCCAGCTTCGCCAACTCGGCATTGACCCAATCACGCAACTCGATATTGCCCTTCTTCACCGCCGGTGCAATCGGCGCTTCGGCACCCAGTGTCTGCTCCAGCACGCGATAGCCGGGGTTCTGCTTGGCCCAACTGAACAGCACCAGATTGTCCTGGGCATAAGCATCGCCACGCCCGTTGGCCAGGGCTTGCAAGGACTCGGAATTTTTCTCGAACTTGAGCAGCTTCCAGTCCGGGTGATTTTTGGTCAGCCAGATGTCCGCCGTGGTGCCGGTGGTGACGATGGTGGTGCGGCTCGCCAGATCATCGAGGCTTTTCACCGCACTGGCTTGTGGCACCAGCGCCTGCACCGCGACTTTCAGGTTCGGATTGGTGAACTCCACCGCTTCCTTGCGCTCCGGGGTCACGGTCATGTTGGCCAGGATCAGGTCGACCTTGTCACTTTGCAGGAACGGAATCCGGCTCGCCGGTTCGACCGCGACGAACTCGACCTTGTTTTCATCGCCGAGCAGGTCCTTGGCGAATCGACGACCGATGTCGGTATCGAAGCCGACATAACGCCCCGCCTCATCGACGAAGCCAAACGGCGGCTTGTCGGTGAAGACGCCGACAATCAATTTGTCCCGCGCCTTGATTTTGTCCAGGTAGCTGGTCGACGCGGCGCTTGGGCTGGCCACGTTCGGCTTCGGCGGTTCTTCGGTTTTATTGCAGCCGACCAGCAAAGCGGCGGCGAGCAACGGCAGTAGCAGCAGAGAAGACTTGGCAGTTTTCATGACAGTTCCAGTTCCTTTGTTTGAGTCGTTTTGGGTAGTGCGGCGACGTAGGAGAACTTCTCCAGGAACTGCTGCGCTCGTGCGGTTTGCGGGTTCGTAAAGAAAATCTCGGGAGGGTTTTGTTCAAGGATCCGCCCGGCGTCCATGAACACGATGCGGTCAGCCACGGCGCGGGCGAAGGCCATTTCGTGGGTGACGATCAACAGCGTCATGCCTTCGCGGGCCAGGCCCTGGATGACTTCCAGCACTTCCTTGACCATCTCCGGGTCGAGGGCGGCGGTGACCTCATCGAACAACATGACCTTGGGGTTCATGCACAGCGAACGCACGATGGCGATGCGTTGCTGCTGGCCGCCGGAGAGTTGGCGGGGAAAGGCATCGCGCTTGTCCAGCAGCCCCACCCGCGCCAGCAAGGCTTCGGCCTGTGCGCGTGCGTCGCGGCGGTCGCGCTTTTGCACTTTGACCGGGCCGAGCAGCAGGTTATCGAGCACGCTCATATGCGGGAACAAGTGATAGCTCTGAAACACCATGCCGATCTGCTGCCGCACTTCGCGCCAGTCGGTGCCCTTGTCCAGCAACTCGCGACCGGCGAATGCCAAACTGCCGCTGTGGGCCACTTCCAGCCCGTTGAGACAACGCAGCAAGGTACTTTTGCCGCAACCACTGGGGCCGAGGATGACGATCACTTCGCCCGACTGCACTTGCAGATCGATGCCATCCAGCACCTGCTGTTCGCCGAAAACCTTGTTGAAACCCTTGAACTCGATCAATGCGCTCATGCTTGCGTCCAGCGCCGCTCAAGCACGCGGGAGGCGGCCGAAAGCGGGTAGCAGATAAAGAAGAAAAACAGGAACAGCGCACCGTAGATCAGCACGGACTCGTAGGTGCGCTCGATGATCTGCTGGCCGACCTTGATCACGTCCACCACGCCGATCAGCACGGCCAGGGAGCTGGTCTTGATGATGCGCGTGTAGACGTTGATGGTCGGCGGTGTCATGCGTCTCAACGCTTGCGGCAACAGCACATGGCCGTAGAGTTGCGGACCGTTCAGGCCAATGGACAAGCCCGCCTCGCGCTGGCCGCGCGGCAACGAATGCAATGCACCGCGCACCACTTCACCCACTTCACTGGCGCCCCACAACGACAACACCAGGACCGCACACCAAAAGCTTGGAAGGCTCAGGCCGAAAAAGATCGGCAGGCCGAAGAACAGCAGGTACAACCAGACCAGCACCGGGATCGCCCGGAACAACTCCAGGTAGACCCGCAGAACGACATCCACGCCTTTCACGCCCAACGTCCGCAACACCCCATAAAGCACGCCGCCCACGGTGCTGAGGGCGATGCTCAGGAAGGAAATCGACAAAGTTTGCGCGGCGCCCTTGCCCAGTTGCGGCAACGACACCCACAGCAACTCAAGACCCGAACTGGCCATGCTGGAGCCTCCTTTCCAGGCGGCTGAGCAGCAGCGACAGCGGCAAGAACAGCAGTACGCAAATCAGCGTCAGCACGGCGAGCATTTCGTAGGTCTTGTAGTAGAGCGCGATGTAGCTTTTGGTGGTGTAGAGAATCTCCGGCACTGCTACGGCCGAGACCACGGTGGTCTCCTTGAGCAGGAAAATGAAGTTGGCGAACAGCGACGGCAGGCTGAGGATCCCGGCCTGCGGCAGGATCACGTAGCGCAGCAACTGCCCGTGGGACAGGCCGATGGAACGGCCGGATTCCAATTGCGCCTGGGGCACCGCGTCCACGCCCGCACGCAGCACTTCCGTGAGATAGGCACCGCCGAGGAACGTCATGGTGATGATCGCTGCGGCAAACCCCGACACCTTGATGCCCAGCGTCGGCAAGGCGAAGTAGACGAAGAACAACTGAATAAGCAGCGGGGTGTTGCGGGCCAGCTCCACATACAGCCCCACCAGGCGTTGCAGGTAAGGTGTGCGCAACACCAGGATCGTTGCGTTCACGAGCGCCACCAGCAGCGAGGTGGCGATGGCGATAAGGCCGACTTGCAGCGTCACACCCACGGCCTTGAGAAACGCCGGGAGGGTGCTGAGGATAAAAGCGTAATCGAAGTTCATTGAACATCCTGGACGCCACTCGGTAAGCGGCGGTCGTGCGGTCCATGGGCAGCGGATAGCTACTCGGCAGGCACTGACTTTAATGGCATAAGAACTGTAATTTAAATACCGTTAAAGCATATTGATATCACGCAAAAAACTATCCCCGGATTTGCCGCGAAGAGCAAAGACGACTATTTTCCTTGCGCCGCAGGGAGGATCTTTTTTCGACATCTCCCTCACCATTACAAGGAAGAAAACATGGCTGACGTAAACGTGCCGCAGCGACTGGAACCGCAGGACATATTGAAATTGTTGATGGCGTTGCGCAGGGCGTTGAAGAGCGGGGTGGCCTGATCCATCCCCTGTGGGAGCTTGCTCGCGATAGCGGCCTGTCAGTCACATCAGTGTTTATTGATGAACCGTCATCGCGAGCAAGCTCCCACAGTAAAAAACGCCGACGCTGTATCAGCCGTCGGCGTTTGAAACCATGAAAGGGTTGACCGCGCGAATCAGAACGCCGGCAATACCGCGCCGCTGTATTTCTTCTCGATGAACGCCTTCACTTCAGGGCTGGTCAGGGCCTTGGCCAGTTTCTGGATGGCCGGGCTGTCCTTGTTGTCCGGACGGGCTACCAGGAAGTTGACGTAAGGCGAATCCGAGCCTTCGATCACCAGGGCATCCTTGGCCGGGTTAAGACCCGCTTCCAGGGCATAGTTGGTGTTGATCAGGTCCAGGTCGACCTGGTCCAGCACCCGCGGCAGCATGGCCGATTCCAGTTCCTTGAACTTGAAGTTGTGCGGGTTCTTGGCGATGTCTTTCGGCGTCGCCAAAGCGTTTTTCGGGTCTTTCAACTCGATCAGGCCAGCCTTCTGCAACAGGAGCAGCGCACGGCCGCTGTTGCTGCCTTCGTTGGGCAGCGCGATGGTCGCGCCGTTTGGCAGGTCAGCCAGCTTCTTGTACTTCTTGGAGTAGCCACCGAACGGTTCGACGTGAACACCAATCACGGTCACCAGGTTCGTGCCTTTGCCTTCGTTGAAGTTCTTCAAGTACGGCAGGGTCTGGAAGTAGTTGGCATCCAGGCGTTTCTGGTCAACTTGCACGTTGGGTTGGACGTAGTCGGTGAAGACCTTGATTTCCAGGTCCACGCCCTCCTTGGCCAGGGCTGGCTTGATCAGCTCGAGGATTTCAGCGTGGGGCACCGGCGTGGCGGCCACCACCAGTTTCTCTGCGGCCTGGGCCAGGCCCGACGTCAGGGCTGCCGCCAATGCGGTGAACAACAGAACCTTTTTCATGCAGTGTCCTTATCGAAAATCACAGTCGTCATGGACGACGGCTAAATGAGGGTGTGCCAGTGAAGTGCTATCGCTGGCGTGATGCGGACAATACCGATATTTTTTATTCCTTAACAATATCTTTTGTTCAAGTTCATATTCATTTTACTCATATAGCTAACACCGCTTTTGTGGCGAGGGAGCTTGCTCCCGCTCGGTTGCGCAGCAACCGCAAGATCTTGGGGCCGCTACGCAGCCCAGCGGGAGCAAGCGCCCTCGCCACAAGAGCGGGTCAGCCACGCTTACAGCGTCGAGCCCAATCGACTGAGCAGCACCTTGAGTGCGGCACGCTCACCTTCCGATCCCCCTGCGATGACCTGCGCCACTTGCTGCTCGATCAGTTCCGGCACTGAAGGCTGGGGCGGCAAATTCAGGTGCTCGGGTAAAATCTCGTCACCGGTGCTGACCAGCAATGCGAAATGAATGACGTTTTCCAACTCGCGGGTGTTGCCCGGCCAACTGTGCTGTTCGAGGGCATGCTGCGCCGCCTCACTGATCAGCGGCACGGCCAGACCGAGTCGCTGGCTGTAGATGCCCAGGAAGTATTCGGCCAGGGACAGAATATCGCCCACCCGTTCACGCAGGGCTGGCAGTTCCAGTCGGCCTTCGCCCAGGTAGTGGTAGAGCCGTTCGTGGAATTTCCCGGCCGCCACCGCTTGCGCCAGGTCGATGCTGGTGGCCGCGACCAGGCGGACATCCACCGGACTGGGCTGGTGGGCGCCGACACGGGTGACTTCGTGGTTCTCCAGGGCCGCCAGCAACTTGATCTGGATCGGCAGCGGCAAATCGCCGATTTCATCCAGGTAAAGGGTGCCGCCGTTGGCCGAACCGAACCAACCGGCCCGGCTGCTGGCCGAGCCGCTGTAGCTGCCGGCGGCATACCCGAACAGTTCGGCGTCGGCGTAGGTCGGGCTGATGGCGCCGCAGTTGACCGACACAAACAATCCGCCGCGATCGCTTTCGCGATGGATATGCCGGGCCAGCAGTTCCTTGCCGCTACCGGTTTCGCCGCGTATCAGCACCGAGATAGCACGGGGCGCCAGTTGCTCCAACTCCTGGCGCAACTGCCGTGAACGGGGGTCGACGAACACCAGCGCCTTGGCGCGAATGCTCAGGGGGCTTTTTTCCGCATCGGGAAAGGTCAGCAAGGGCTGACCGAAGGTTTCATGCAAACTCATGGCAGGCTCCCGCCCCAGACCGCCGGGAGACGGGGGGCGCTAAAAATTCAGGCGCGACGCAGGGCGTGATGCTCCATGCGGTTTTGCAGACGATAGAGATAAGCGAAACCCTGCTCCCAACGCTGGTGGCCGGACTTCACGTTGATATGCCCCGCCCCGGCCAGAATTCCGGCCTCGGCCCCCCAGTTGCGCGCCAACTCCAAGGCTCGCGGGGCGCTCACGGCGGCGTCGTTGTCGGAACTGACCACTTGGCTTGGGAACGGCAACAGATCGCTGGGAATCGGCGCGAAGTTGCGCAGCGCCGGGACGCAGGCTGGCCGCTCGACATCCGCCGGCGCCACCAGCAACGCCCCACGCACCTGCCGCAAAAACTGCACCGGCGCGGTGGCGGCCCAATGGGCCACCGTGATGCAACCCAGGCTATGGGCAATCAGGATCACCGGGGTGCTGTCGGCGGCCACAGCCTCGGCCAGCGCCGCGACCCAGTCTTCACGCCGAGGCGTCACCCAGTCGGCCTGCTCGACCCTGGCACTGTTGGGCAGGCTGTTCTGCCAGTGGGTTTGCCAATGATTTTCCGGCGATCCTTGCCAGCCCGGCACAATCAGGTAGCGAATCGATTCGTTGCGCATGGGTGCTCTCCTGCGTGTCTGTTCCCGGACGAGTATAGGGAGGAGAGCTATATTATTTAAGGAATAAGAAGCTATTTGTTAATGCTTAAAACGAATAACAGGTTAACCCCTGTGGGAGCGAGCTTGCTCGCGATAGCGAACGGTCAGTCGACATTGATGTAACAGACATACCGCCATCGCGAGCAAGCTCGCTCCCACAGGTCTCTCAGGCAGGCCGCTCGCTACGCCCCTTGCGCATCAACACATCCAACTGGTCTATCACTTCCGCCCAGTCCGCATCCTCGAGGATTTCCTCGCGCAGCATTTGCCGCTGGCCCTCATTCCAGAAAAACGCATCGGCCAAGTGCAATCCGGGCTTGAGGGGTGAATGCGTGGCGATGAACTGATCAATGCCAATGGCGTCATCGGGCAAGCCCAGTTGCTTGAACAATGCGCGAAGGGTGTGGATCGGCGGTTCCATAGGGGGCTCCTGGACATGAGTGGATGACGGGGTTGTTCCTAGGCAGTCTAGCCCCTCGCCGACCGCCAGACTGATCAAAATTCAATCAACCCCCGACTCGACTAGACTTTGAATAAACATCCCGACGACGACACGTTGTGGAGGATCCCGTGAACATTCACTGGTTGATGGTTGCGCTGCTGGCGATCAGCGGGTGAATGAGCGGGCTAGTCCTAGAGCCGTTTTTCCATAACGATGGTGCGCTCAGCCCCATGAAACTCGTCGCGAATTTTCTGATAACCCAACGCGGCATAGAATTTTTCAGCTGTAATCGACGATGGCACACGTACAGCCCCAATACCGGCGTGGGCAGCGGTTGCATGAATGACATCCATCAAATGCCGACCGATACCGCTTTTTTGGTGAGCTGGGTCAACGAAAACACTTCTGACTACGTCACCGTCGAGTCCAGCAGTGCCGATGATTTTTTCGCCCAGCAAGGCTACGAAAACCCTGCGCCTGGCAAGTTGTGCGGTGACGACCTCAGGAGCAAAACTGCGCTCAACCTGAGCGATCACATCAGGCGGGTAGTCCTGTGAATTTGACTCACGCAGGGAAGCCAGAACTACACGGCTAATCGCTGCTGCATCTTTGCTCGTGGCGGGACGAACATGACATTCCATGCTAAGACCTCAATCCAGAAGGATCACAGCTTAGCCCATCGCAATGTGCCTTCCCCGGATGCTTACCCACCATCGTCTTCCCCTTGCCGATTGAATTGCTCAAGGGGATGGCGGAGTTGTCACCTAACAAGGCTCGATGCGTTACCGACAATGCACGCACTGCCCACTGTGGGAGCAAGGCTTGCCCGCGATGGCGGCGATGCGGTCTTTCAGAAATCGAGGCGCCTGTTTCGCGAGCAAGCTTTGCTCCCACAACGGGAGCGTGCGGCGTTTCGCTAGAACCCCTCGCCATAGCGCAATGTTTCGAGTGCGTCATAGGGCCCCTGCGCCCAGTGCAGGACCCGCTCCCGCAACAGCGCCGAAGCCTCCCGGCGCTTGCCCTCGCTGTCACCGACAAACGCCTGCGCCGGCTGCTTGGCATGCTGCCCAACCGTGGCGAACACTTGCTCACATTGCCGATCATCGAGCCCGAAAAACGCCGCCAGCCTGCCCGTCATCGCCTCGGGCAGTTCGGTGTAGTTGACCGCCATCCCAGCCAATGCCCGGCAGTGTTCCAAGCCTGTTCCCAACAGCCGCCCCACCCGCCGCGGGATGAAATCTTCCTGGCTGCCAAACGCCAATCCATCGTCCAGGACCGTCGCCCCGATCATCCCCGGCACCATGTGCATGCCGGGACGCCGCAGGTGGGAGACCGAAATTTCCAAGGGGTCGCGGTACACGAACAGCCAGGGTGTGTCGGGAAAGCACTCACGCAGCAGCGGCAGTTCACCGATGTTCCAGGCGTCGAGCTTGACCACCAGGCGTTGCTCCACACCTCGGCGGCGCTGCCCGTAGGCCGACATCAAGCCCTTGAGTGCCACACACCGCTCGGCCGGTGGCAAATCACTGCGCAGCAGCGTATCCAGAGGTGGCGGTTCCGAGATAACGATATGGTCGTCCAACTGGGCGAGCATCTGGCTGATCAATGTCGAACCGCAACGGGAGGCATGGAAAATGAATGCGCTGGGCTCAAGTCCCGGGGTTTGTCGTTGCCATTGACCGAGTGTGCCCAAGGGCGTCCGGCGGCGGAACGCCTGGTTGAAGGGCAGGCGCAGGGCGTCTTCCACCGCATCGCCAAAGAACGGCTGTGACAGTCGCGCGTCGCCGAACCAGCACCAATCGACCCACCACTGCCCGGCCTCTTGCCAGAGGCGGATCGGCAACCAACCGTGCAGGTTCAGGTCTTCCACGGGCTTCTCCACTGCTGGCGACCGTTGCGCATGGCGGCCCGCAATTCTTCCCGGGTGAAATGAAGCCCTCGTTCGGCCCCCAGCGCCAGGCTGGACTCAATGAAAGCGTCGAGGTCGTGCAGGCTCTGCAAGGTACGGGCGAGTTCAGGATCGCTTCCCACGCGCTGCTGAAAACGGGCGAAGTCGCTTGGCCTTACGCCAGCGGCGGGGGTGGTGGGCAGCCCATCGGCAATCTGCTGGGCCAGCCACGGCCCGGGGCGACAATCGAGCACCAGATGAACCCGCGAATGAGCACTTCGGTTAACCACCCGGTGAGGCCGCGCCAGGTCGAGAAACCAGCACTCGCCGGCCGTCAGCGGAATGATTTGTCCATCCAGGAAAAAGTCCACGTCAGGTGGGCTGAGCAGCGGAACGTGCAGGCGCAGGTCGGCGTCCGGCCCGCCCAGATCATAGTCGCGATGCTCGTGGATGCACCCACCGGGACCCAGCCGCAGCAGCCGGGCCGAGACGATCTCCAGGGGCCAGTCGCGCAACGCCTCATGCCAGCGACCGTCCGCCAGCCAAGGCGCACGCTGACTTGGCTGACCGCGCCCGGGCGACAGCTCGGTGACGGCATCCGCCGCCGAAATCAGCGCCACCCCGCTCCAGTCGCCGCTGTAGTAGGCACTGTTGAAATGCCCTTGCCAGCGCGCGTCTTCAATGGCCGCCAGTGCCTGCAACAGCAACGGCAGGTTCACCGCCACTGGCAGCCGGGAAAACGCCGGGCGCATCATGCCCAAGGCCCGTTACTGGGGCACGGCGGCCGTTGGCACGTTGATGTTCCCTTGGGCCCAGGCCGCTTCGCGGTTCGCCAGCGCCGTCGCGATCGATTGCACTGCGGTCGATTGCACTTCGTTCGGCATTGGATCGAGGCCGGCGCTGGCGAAGATCTGACCGTAGGCGTTGCGCAGGTCGGCATAGGCCAAGTCCCGGCGCAGATCAGCCTGCAAGGTGTTCAGTTCACCCTGGATCAGGTCCAGCTCGCCAATGCCGGCAGCCTGGTGACGGCTGCGCAACTGGCCAACGATCTGCCCGTCGATGTCCGACAGTTGCTGGCTGGTCTTGAACTGGCGCAGGGCTTCGCGATAGTTGGCATTGGCGACGTACAGCTGCGCCAGCACGGCAATCGACATCGCCTGGCGCCGCGCCGACGCGACTTCTTCACCGGCCTTGGCCACGTCGATGGCCGCCGGAGCGGAGATCACGTTGAACAGGTTCCAGGTGACTTTCACACCATAGTCAGCCCAGCCCTGCTCCACCAGGAACGAGTTGCTGTCGTAGTGGCCGCCAGCGGAAAACTCCAGCCCCGGCAGCAGACGCAACATGGCCTTGCGGGTTTCGGCGGCGGTGATGCGGGTCTGGTAATCCTGCTCGCGCAGTTCCGGGCGGCTGGCCAGGGCTTCCTGTTCGAGACGGGCCAGGTCGACCTTGAGTTCCGGAATGGTGTATTCATCCTGGGTCGCCAGGGTCAGCTCGGTGCCCAGAGGCAAGTTGATCAGGGTCGCCAGTTCGGTCTTGGCCAGGGACAACGCCCGGCGTTGTTCTTCAAGCTGGCGGGTGGCCTGGATCAGCGAGCGCTGGTAACCCAGGGCCTGCACCGGGTCGCCGATGCGCTGTTCGCTCATGCTCTGGCTGTTGCCACGCGCCGCGTCGACCCGGACCATCAGACTGTCGATCTGCTTGAGCAGGCGCTCGGCGGCCATGGCGCGCCAGTAGGCCGAACGCACGTCCTGGACGATGGTGTTGATTACCTTGCGCCGGCGCTCCTGCACAATCAGGCGCTGGTCCCCGGCCTGCTTGGCACTGATGTAGCTCACACCGAAATCGAGCACGTTCCAGACCATGGTCAGGTCCGCCACTTCACGGTCACGGTCCTGGGAGGTCGACGGTTCCAGGGACTGGGTACCGGTTTCCACGCTCTGGCTGCTGGAGGCGTTGACGTTGTTACGGCCCACATACCCGGCGTCCAGGGCCATGCGTGGCAGCATGTCGAAACTGGCCAGGTCCAGCTGACGCTTGGCCAGGGCCTCCTCCATGATCTTCAAGCGACCTTCGAGGTTGTACTTCACCGCCCGGGCCATGGCCTGGTGCAGGGTCAGGGGGCCGCTCAGCGGCTCCTGATCCTTGTACATGTTCTGCAGGTCGGTTCGAGCGCGCTCTTCGCTGACGCTGCGATCGATCGGCTCGCTGGTGACCGCACACCCGCTGACCACCAACGCCAGCAAACTCATACCGAATAACTTCTGACTTCTATTCATTCCCTGGATTGCCCCTGGCTGCCCCAATATTTTTTAGAATTCAGGCCTGCGCCTGGCTGATGCCGACCTGTCGTAACGCCGTTGCCAGGCTATCGACCTGACGCTGTTCAGTGTCCTTGAGCTGTTGCAGTTGCTGGCCCAAGGTCGGTGCGCCGAACATCCCGCGCAGCCCTTGGGACACATCGCCGCCCTGCATCGACTGGCTACCGAAGGCATCCATCGAGTCGCCCTCGGAAGCGGAGTCCTGGGTGAACAGGGTCGAAAGCGTGCTGCTGCCGAACACCCCGCCATCGCCCCCACCAAAGCCCAGGAACCCCTGGCCAGAACCATCGCCCCCGGCATCGTTGCCGAACACCTGGGCGATATAGCTAGGCGCCAGTTGGCCCCGGTTGATGAAAATATCCCCAATCGGCTTGAGGCCACCGCCAACGTCCCGCTGCTCGAACAGCGGCGGGAAGCCCAGCGGCGAACCGAGGTTGCCGGTCGGCGGGGTAAAGACGATCGGTTGCAGCGGCACCTCGGACGGCGGGGTAACCGTGACCGGGTCGGACGTCAGGAACTCCGGCGGCGGCTTCACATCGTTGGGTACCACGGTGTTGATCGCATAGTTGTTGGACACCGCCACGCTGGCCCCGGTGTTGCCGGTCAGGTCGTTGACGTTGCTGGTGTCCAGGGCAATGAAATTGCTCGGGTCAGTGAGGTTCACCGTGGGTGTGAACGTCGCGGTCCAGGTCCTGCCGCCGTCGCTGCTGGTCAGGTTGGTCAGCTCGCCGTTGGTGACGCTGAGGTCCGACAGATCGAAATTGCTCACCGCCTCGCTGAAGGTGATGGTGACCTGGGTCGTCTCGCCCACGGTCAGGTTCGGATCGGCCACCACGATGGTCGCGGTCGGCCGGGAGGCATCGAGCGCGTAGTTGCTGGAGATCGCAATGCCTGCCCCGACGTTGCCGGCGAGGTCCTGTACGTTGCCGGTGTCCAGCAGGATCAGGTTGGTGGCATCGCTGACGCCTGCGGTGGGCGTCAGGGTCGCCGTCCAGGTCAGGCCGCCGTCGCTGCTGGCGAGGTTGGACAGCACGCCATTGGCCACGCTCAGGTCCGACAAGTCGAAACCGGACACCGCCTCGGTGAAGGTGATGGTCACGGTGGTGCTCTGGCCGATGCCCAGGGTGGTATCGCCCAGGGAGATGGTCGCGCCAGGACGGGCCGTGTCGATCGCGTAGTTGTTGGAGTTCACCACGCCGACACCGCTGTTGCCTGAGGCGTTGACCACGCCGCTGGTGTCCAGGGTGATCAGGTTACTGGTGTCGGTAATGCTCGCGCTCGGGGTGAACGTCGCCGTCCAGGTCACGCCGCCATCGGAGGACGAGACGTTGCTCAGCGTGCCGTTGCTCACGCTCAGGTCAGTGTTGTCGAAACCGCTGACCGCTTCCGAGAAGGTTATGGTGACCTGTGAGGTTTCCCCTATTTGCAGGGCACTGTCAGCCACCACGATCGTGGCAGTCGGTACCTGCGTCTCGACCGCATAGTTGGCCGAATCGGTGGTACCGGTCCCGGTGTTGCCAGCCGCATCGCTTACGCCGGTGTTATCCAGGCTGATCAGGTTGGTGGCGTCGGTCACGCCCAGGGTTGGTGTGAACGTCGCGGTCCAGGTCAGGCCGCCATCGCTGCTGCTGACGGCGCTCAGGGTGCCGTTGGCCACGCTCAGGTCAGCGTTGCTGAAGCCGGTTACCGCCTCGCTGAAGGTGATGGTCACCTGGGCGGTTTCACCCGGCTTCAGCACCGAATCGCTCAGCACGATGGTGGCGGTCGGACGCTGGCTGTCGACGCTGTAGTTGTTCGAATCGGTGGTGCCGCTGCCGACGTTGCCCGCCAGATCGGCGACGCCGCCATTGGCGAGGGTGATGAGGTTGCTGGTGTCCGTGATGCCAGCGGCAGGCGTGAAGGTCGCGGTCCAGGTAATGCCGCCGTCACTGCTGCTCAGCCCACTGAGGGTCCCGTTGGCGACGGTCAGGTCGGCAGTGGTGAAGCCCGTCACGGCCTCGCTGAAGGTGATGGTCACCAGCGAGGTCTCGCCCGCGGCGATGGCGGTGTCGGCGACGACGATGGTCGCGGTCGGGCGCACGGTGTCGATCGCGTAGTTGTTCGAATCGGTGGTGCCGACGCCAGCGTTGCCTGAGACGTTGACGACACCGGTATTGTCCAGGGTGATCAGGTTGCTGGTATCGGCAATGCTCGCACTCGGTGTGAACGTGGCCGTCCACGTGACGCCGCCGTCGGAGGACGACACGTTGCTCAGCGTGCCGTTGCTGACGGTCAGGTCGCTGTTGTCGAAACCGCTCACCGCTTCGTTGAAGGTGATCGTCACCTGGCTGGTTTCACCGATGCTCAGGGACGTATCGGCCACCACGATGGTCGCCGTCGGCACCTGGGTATCGACGGTGTAGTTGGCGGAGTTGCTGGTGCCGGTACCGGCGTTGCCGGCCGCGTCGCTCACGCCGCTGTTGTTCAGGACGATCAGGTTGGTGGCGTCCCGCGTGCCGGTGGCCGGGGTGAAGATCGCCGTCCAGGTGATGCCGCCATCGCTGCTGCTCACGGCGCTCAGGGTGCCGTTGGCCACGCTCAGGTCCGAGTTGTCGAAACCGCTGACCGCCTCGCTGAAGGTGATGGTCACCAATGAAGTCTCGCCGACGCTGAGGTTGCTATCGGCCATCACGATGGTCGCAGTCGGACGCAGGGTATCGACAGCGTAGTTGTTCGAATCCGCCGTGCCGGTGTTGATGTTGCCCGCCACATCGGCGATCGAACCACTGTTGAGGCTGATCAGGTTGGTACTGTCGCTGACACCCGCACTCGGGGTGAAAGTCGCGGTGAAGGTAATGTTGTCGCTGGTGCTCAGCCCGCTCAGGGAACCATTGCTCACGGTCAGGTCAGCCAGGGTGAAGCTCGTCACGGCCTCGCTGAAGGTAATGGTCACCAGCGAGGTTTCGCCAATGGCAACGGCCGTGTCGGCCACGACGATGGTCGCGGTGGGGCGCACGGTGTCGACCGCGTAGTTGTTCGAATCGGTGGTGCCGACGCCCGCGTTGCCCGCGCCGTTGATCAAGCCGGTATTGTCCAGCGTGATCACGTTGCTGGTATCGGAAATGCTCGCACTCGGCGTGAACGTGGCCGTCCAGGTGACGCCGCCGTCGGTGCTGATCATGGTGCTCAGGGTACCGTTGCTGACGGTCAGGTCCGCATTGTCGAACCCACTGACCGCCGAGTTGAAGGTCACGGTAACCACTGAAGTCTCGCCGATGCTCAAGCTGGTATCGGCAATCACGATAGTTGCTGTCGGCACATTGGTGTCGACCTGGTAGTTGTTGGAGTTGGTCGTGCCGGTGCCGGTATTGCCCGCGGCATCGCTGACGCCGGTGTTGTTCAGGGTGATGACGTTGGAAGTGTCGCTGACCCCGAGGGCCGGGGTGAACGTGGCAGTCCAGGTGATGCCGCCATCGCTGCTGCTGACCGCGCTCAGGGTGCCATTGGCCACGCTCAGGTCCGAATTGTCGAAACCACTGATCGCCTCGGAGAACGTAATGGTCACCAGTGACGTTTCACCGACGCTCAGCGCGTTGTCGGCCACCACGATGGTCGCGGTGGGGCGCAGCGTGTCGACGACGTAGTTGTTGGAGTCGGTGGTGCCGCTGCCAGCGTTGCCCGCCCCATCCACGACGCCCGTGTTGTTCAGCGTGATCAGGTTGGTGGCATCGCTGGTGCCAACGCTCGGGGTGAAGGTGGCGGTGTAGGTGATGTTGTCGCTGGTGCTCAGCCCGCTCAGGCTGCCGTTGGCGACCGTCAGGTCAGCCAGGGTGAAGCCGGTCACCGCCTCGTTGAAGGTGATGGTCACCACCGAGGTTTCGCCCAGGGCGACGGCGGTATCGGCGACGACGATGGTGGCGGTAGGGCGCGCCGTGTCGATGGCGTAGTTGTTGGAGTCGGTGGTACCGCTGCCGGCGTTGCCGGCAGCGTCCGCCACGCCGGTGTTATCCAGGGTGATCAGGTTGGTGGCGTCGCTGGTGCTGGCGCTCGGGGTCAGTGTCGCGGTCCAGGTGATACCGCCGTCGCTGGTGCTCAGCCCGGTCAGGGTGCCGTTGGCGACCGTCAGGTCGGCGGTGGTTAAACCGGTCACTGCTTCGTTGAAGGTGATGGTAACCAGCGAGGTTTCGCCGATTCTCAAGGCGTTGTCAGCGACCACAATCGTCGCGGTCGGGCGAGCGGTATCGACGGCATAGTTGTTGGAACTGGTGGTGCCGGTGCCAGCGTTACCGGCCGCGTCCAGTACGCCGGTATTGGCCAGGACAATCAGGTTGGTGGCGTCCGTGGTGCTAGCACTTGGGGTGAGCGTCGCGGTCCAGGTGATGCCACCGTCGCTGCTGCTTAGTCCGCTCAGAGAACCGTTGGCAACGGTCAGGTCGGCCAGGGTGAAACCCGTCACCGCCTCGCTGAAGGTAATCGTCACCAGGGAGGTTTCACCGATATTCAGGGCGTTGTCGGCCACCACGATCGTCGCGGTCGGGCGCAGCGTATCGATGGCGTAGTTGTTCGAGGCGGTGGTGCCGGTACCGACGTTGCCGGACAGGTCGGCAACGCCGCTGTTGTTCAGCACCACCAGATTGGTGGTGTCGGTGATAGCGGCGTCGGGTGTCAGGGTTGCGGTCCAGGTGATACCACCGTCGCTGGTGCTCAGCCCGGTAACTATACCGTTGGCCACCGTCAGGTCTGCGACGGTGAAACCGCTCACCGCCTCGTTGAAGGTAATGGTCACCAAGGACGTTTCGCCGGCGCTCAGCGCCGTGTCGGCGACCACGATAGTGGCCGTCGGGCGCAGGGTGTCGATAGCGTAGTTGTTGGAGTTGGTGGTGCCGACACCGGCATTGCCACTCAGGTCCGCGACACCGGTATTGTTCAGCACCACCAGATTGGTGGTGTCGGTGACAGCGGCGTCGGGTGTCAGGGTTGCTGTCCAGGTGATACCGCCGTCACTGCTGCTCAGGCCGCTGAGGGTGCCATTGGCCACCGTCAGGTCAGCCGTGGTCAACCCGCTGACCGCCTCGGAGAAGGTGATGGTCACCAGTGAGGTTTCGCCGCTCCTGAGGGCCGTGTCAGATACCACGATGGACGCCGTCGGTGCCACGGTGTCGTTGACGACGTAATTGTTCGAATCGGTGGTGCCTACCCCGGCGTTACCGGCCAGGTCCGCCACACCGGTGTTGTTCAAGGTGACGATGTTGGTGGTATCGGCGATGTTGCTTGCCGCCGTCAACGTACCGGTCCAGGTGATGCCGCCGTCGCCGCTGGTCAGCGTGCCGATGGTGCCATTCTGCACGGTCAGGTCCGCCGCGGTCAGTCCCGTCACCGCCTCGGAGAATGTGATGGTCACCAGCGACGTAGCGCCGGAATTCAGGTTGGTGTTGGCTACGACAACAGTCGCGGTGGGCGGCGTTTCGTCCGGCGTGTAGTTGGTGTTGATGGTGCCGCCATCGCCATAGACGTTGGCCACCGAACTCGGCGAGACACCTGCCGTGCCGGCACTCGTTCCACCAGTGCCGCTGCCGCCGACGTTGCCGGCCAGGGCCGCGAAGTTGGCCGCGGTAATCAGGATCGAACCCTTGTTCCAGATAGCACCGACACCCACGCCACCGGCGCCGCCCGCCTGGGTGTAGCCACCACCGGCGCCGCCGCCACCGCCACCACCGCCCGCCCCGATGTTGTTGGAGATGACCGAGTTACCGATGATCCGCAGGGTTGCGCCCGTGTCGTTGTAGATACCGCCAACCGCGCCACCGCCGGCACCACCGATGTCGTTATAGCCGTCGCCACCACCGCCGCCGCCGATGGACAACCCACCGCTGCTGGCCGTGCCACCAGAGGAACCGGTGCTGTAGCCGGCATAGACAGCGCCGCCGGTACCGCCGGTCGCGGAGCCGCCACGGCCACCGATGTTGAAGAAGCCGCCCCCGGCACCGCCCTGGTTGGCCGAGCCGTTGGAACCTGAGGAGTTGAGCGTATCGCCGCCACGCCCGCCGATCCCGCCACCGAGCGCGCCACCACCGCCGCCGCCACCACCTGCGTATTCCGGCGTCACACCACCGCCGCCGCCACCGCCCGCCGCCACGTTAGCCGTGACCGTGACGTTACGCAGGGTCAAGGTACCCGCGTTGTTGATCCCGCCGCCCTTGGCCACCAGCGCATCGTCACCACCGTTACCGCCGTTGCCCGACACAACGCCGCGGGTAATCACCAAGCCATCGAGGGTGGCCGTGGTGCCGGCCGTCACGTTGATCACCTGGGTGCGGAACTGCCCGTCCAGGGTGACATCGGCGACATTGTCGTTGTTGAGGTCACCGTCGATCGTGACGTTCTTGTTCACCACCAGCACCTGGGTCAAGGCGACGGTCATGCTGCTGTTGAAGGTAACGATATCGCCGTTCTGGGCGGAAGCCAGGGCGGCGCGCAGGGAGCCCACGCCGGAATTGGCATTGTTGGTGGCGGTCCAGGTGGCCAGGCCCCACTGGTATTCACTCATGGCATTGGCCGACAGCACGTTGGCGCTTTCGATGTTGCCGGTGGCGATTTCCAGGTCCCAGTCACCGCCCAGGCCCGTGCGGTCGTTCGATGCAGCCACGTCACGACCGGTCAACTGCGCCAATGAATCCACCAGGCTCAGGCCACGCTCGCCTTCGGCGGTGTAGCAGCCGTAGATCAGGATATCGCCGCCGGCGTTCATGTCCTGGCCGATCTGCGCCAGTACTTCGCTGCGGGCCTGGACGTTGTCCGCCGACAGGTAGCTGTTGCCCAGCCACAAATCACCGGCGTTGCCGTGGGCGATGATCTGCACCGAGCTGATGCCCTGGTGGGTGTCCAGGTAATCGGCGATCTGTTGCAGGCCATCCTTGGTGGCATCCAGTTGCACCACCTGGGTCCCGGGCGCCACGCCTTCGAGCAGGTTGGCGGAATCCTTGACCCGGGAATCGACAAACACCACGGATTTGCCCGGAACGGCAGCCTGGGTGGCATCGACCTGGCCTTGGGGCGCATGAGTGTCGGCCGGCTGGTCCGCCGTGGGCGTCTTGGCTGCCTCGGCATTGGGTTGCGCGTCTGCTTGCGCGGCATCGGCCACGGTTGCCGCCACCGCGCCGTCGAACAGCATTCGCGGCTCCAGGGACATGATCATTGGCGATGCCAGGGCCTGTGCGCCCTCGGTTACCCGCGATTTGCCTTTGCTCCACCACATGACGATCACCTGGACTCGAACTTCTTGAACGCAAATGAAAAAAACCGCTGTCAGCTGACAGCGGCGTCGGATTTCATACGAATGACATTGGCGGCGCTTGCGGACCCATCGCGCCAGAACGACAACTCGGCATACTTTTCAAACAGATCCGGCGGCAACAAGGTCCGCCGGGCTTGCGGCGCGACCTTGGGCTTGACCTTGTGCAGGCCGGCAACGCCCAGGGCCTGGTCGAAGGCCGGTGCGTCGTAGGTCAAGTGATTGAAATCGTGCTCGAACCAGGGCTCGCCGATGAACTCGTACACCAGGCGCATGACCCGCTCGGGGGCCTGGCTCAGTAGATCGTAGTCAACGATCAGCAGCGACTCGGCATTCTCGCCGTAATAGGCCTCTTTGAGCGCCGTCCAGGCAAGCCCCACCAGGCGATTGCGCTGGGCCAAGGTTTCGCAGCGGCTGTAGACGGTATTGCGCTCGTCATCGTCGTTGAACAGCTTGGTGTTCTCGAACGGATTGGCGCGATAAAGGCGCTCCAGGCTGTCGAGGATCCAGGCGACGTTGCGCACGCAAGCGATGGTCTTGGCCTGGGGGAACAGATCCTGCAGGGCAGGCAGGCGGGCACACCATTGGCGATTGGTGTCGAAGATGACCGGTTTATCGGCTTTGTCGGCGTAGTAGGAATCGAAGAGGCCACGCAACAGACGGCGGCGCAGGTCGGTGTCGATCACCGAACCGAACTCGCTGCCGGCGCTGCATTGCTGCAGGACGGTGCTGAACAGCGAACCGACGGGACTGGTCATGCCGGCATGAAAGCGCGGATTCTGCAGCAAAATGGCAGAAAGCAGGGTCGAGCCTGAGCGCGGTAAACCGGAAATAAAGTGAAACTGCGGCAATCCCTTCACCTGTTTTGTAGTCCTTTTGTAGCGCCAAGCGTAGCCGATGAAATAATCTTCGCCTAGTAGTACTTTGATATCAGATTCGCCTAGGCTAAAAATAAAGATGGACGGTAGAAATCCTCGTGAACCTGAATCGATTAAGCCGTTTCGCGAGATTTTTCCGCCCGCTTCGCTCGGCAAAATCAAACATCCCGGTCTACGCTCAGCCGTGCGTGACCAGGCCAGGGAATAAAGGAGTCGGGCTGATCGCACTCTTGTCCTTTGACGCGCCGGGCATTGCGAAACCCAATCACCTGAAGGATGAGGAATCTATGGAAGTATTCATCGGCACTATCCAGTCATTCGCCTTTAACTTTGCCCCCAGGGACTGGGCCCTGTGCAACGGACAGACGCTTTCCCTTTCTCAATACCAGACCTTGTTCGCCTTGATCGGCGTGACGTACGGAGGCAATGGCCAGACCACCTTCATGCTACCCAACCTGCAAGGTCGCCTGCCCTTGGGCCAAGGCAACGGCCTGGGCCTGACCCCACGCGTCATCGGCGAGATCTCCGGCACCGAAAACGTCACCCCGACGCTGAACAACCTGCCCATCCACACCCACACCCTCACGGGCGTCACCGCCTCGACCACCCTGCAACTGGCGAACCCGGCCAGCAATCCAGTGAACACACCCACGGCCACCAACTCATTCATCGGCACCTCGGGCACCGGACCAGGCTCGGCGGCGATCTACTCCGACCAGATCGGTGCCTCGCCAGTACCGCTGCAAGGTGTCAGCACCACCGTCAGCGGCACGATTTCCCCTGCGGGCAACGGAATGCCATTGGCCGTCATGAACCCCTTCCTGGCCATCAACTTCAGCATCGCCCTTCAAGGCTACTTCCCGTCTCGTAACTGATGAACCGCCGGAGGGCTGCGGTCCTCCGGCCTTTTGGAGTGTCGACATGCTGCAACAGGTTCATAGCCGCCATTTCCAACCGCTGCTGGGCCAGACCGGCAACCTGATCCTGCCCGACGGCAGTTGCCTGCCGGTGCGCTTCGAAACCCTTGAAGAAACACCTCGGGCGAAGATGCCGAGCACCGAGCGCATGCCCTTCAGCGTCGAGTTCAACAGCCTGGAGAGCACCGCGTTCGTGGACGGCCTCTGCGGGCTGGAGGTGCCGGAACTGGGCAAGATCGAGGGGGTGTTCGTGTCACGGATACCGCCCATGGGACGGGATCCGGCGTTGGGATATTTCTACATCGCGTTTAACTAAAGACTGATGATCCCTTGTGGGAGCGAGCTTGCTCGCGATGGCGGACGGTCAGCTTGCATCCATGTTGGATTTACCGCCCTCATCGCGAGCAAGCTCGCTCCCACATTGAACAGGTGGCAAGTCAGGCACTGTTCAGTTGCCTTTCGGATACCAGACCAACCGCTCCGCCGCCGGGTTGCGCTCTTGCACTTCGAAGCCCAGCGCCAGGTAGTGCCGGCGCGCATGGGGGTTGCTGGTCCAGACCACGGTCGCCACCGGGCAACGGATCTGTTGCGCGGCTTTCTGCACCCCTTGCAACACCGCCCGGCCATACCCCTGCCCGCGCGCCTGGGGGATGAACGCCAGGTACAGCACGCGAATTTCATTGGGGCCGAAATCCGTGCTCAAGGCACCGATCGCGGTGCCGAGTTTTTCCACGACGTAATGCATGGCGTCGGGGAAGTTCTCGCCCAACCCTTGCTCCTGCACCTGGAACTGCTGGGCAATCACCTGCTGCACCTGTTCGGGGTCACCGTCGATCCATTGCAGGTCCGGCCGCGCCGCCTGGTACAGGCCCTGCAGGAACGGACCATCGCTGACCCGCGATGGACGCACCACCAATCCCTCTGCCGCCACTGAATCCATGCTCGCTCCCTAGGACTAGAACCCGCTTTCCCTTACACCCAACGCCGCCAACCGTCGCCAGGCCGCTCCCAACACCGACTCGCCCTTGCCCTGCAACACCGCCACGCCACGCAGCGGCTGCGCCGGAGCGGACGCGTCGTCCACTGCACTCAGCCGCACACCGTACTGAGCCTGCACCGGCTCGGCCCGTTGCTGCGAATCGCGGCGCACCGCAATCGGCCCATGGTGGTCGGACGTCAACGCTTGTTGTTCGACCCAGGCCACGCCATTGGTGTCGATTTCATTCAACTGCACGGCAATCGACGTGTGCATCGGATCGTCCGCGATGAACCGTCCCGTGGCGCCCGGCCCGACCCGCCAAAGCTCGGCTTCGGTGAGGTACCCGCGCAACCGCGAATCGGTCTGCACCACCCGCGCCAGCACCTGCGTCGGTGACAGCCAGCGCCCTACCGACAGTTGCGGCAACACGTCGCGCACCTGGCCGGCATGGGGCGCACGCAACAACAGGCGTTCACGCTGGGCCACCAGGCCCCGGTACTCGGCCACCGCTTCGGCCAGTTGCTGTTCGATGATGCCGGCATCGGCCGCGGTTTCGCTGCGCCCGGCCTGACGGCGCATCTGCAACTGCTGGATCTGGATTTCCCGGCGCACGATGGCCAGGCGCGAGGTCATGTCCGGCGATTCCAGTTCAATCAATACATCGCCCTGGGCCACGGTCTGGCCGTCGTGCACGTTCACCTGCTTGACCCGTGCCGCCACCGGCGCATGCAAGGCACTGGCCCGCCCGGCCTCGAGCATGGCAGGCACTTCCACCGCGCTGCGCCAGGGCAACAGCAACGCCAACAGCAACGCCAGCAACACCAGGCCGCTCAGGAGCATCCGCCCACCGCGGGCTTGCTCACGGCGACTCCACCATTGCCGCCACTCACTCACGATGGGCATAAAAATGAACCACACCAATTCCACCATCATCAGAAAAATGCCCAGCACCTTGAAGAACAGGTGATAGACCGCCAGGGCAATCCCGAAAAACAACAACGCCCGCCACAGCCAGGAGCCGTATCCCCAGACCAGCAAACGCCGGCGCATCTTCGGCGACCAGGGTTCCGGCGCCGCCGCGCCATAACCGAACAAGGCTTCGCGCAGGCGCCAGCGGCACAGGGCGAACGCACGCCCCTGAAGGTTATCCACCGCCCAGAAATCACTGAGCAGGAAATACCCGTCAAAACGCATGAAAGGGTTCAAATTGATGATCAGCGTGGTGATCCAGGTGGCGCTGGCCAGCATGAACGCCGCGGTGCGTGCCGGCCCGTCAGGCAGCAGCGACCAGGCCAGCAGCGCGATGCACGCCAGCAGCAGCTCGGCCAGGACTCCGCCGGCACCGATCAGCAGCCGTGCGCGACGATCGTTGATCCGCCAGGCGTCGCTGACGTCGGTATAGAACATCGGCAACAGCACCATGAACGCCACGCCCATGCTTTGCACACGACAACCGGCGCGCTTGGCCATGAAGGCATGGCCGAACTCATGGCACAGCTTGGCGAAGAGCAACGCCGTCCCGAAGGCCAGCGCACCGCCCAGGCTGAACAGGTGCGGAAACGTCGCGATGAAGCGCTGCCAGTCCCGCGACACCAGGAAGATGCCGAGGCCCAGGGTCAGCGGCAGGCCATAGCGCAGGATCCCGGGGCCGAACCGCGCCAACCAGGGCCAGGCCCGGTTGAGAAAGGCGTCCGGGCGCCACAGCGGTATGCGAAAAAACAGGTATTGATGCAGCAGGATCTGCCACAGGCTCTGGCGTTGTGCGGCGGTCTTGAAGAGGTAACTGTCGCGCTGTTGTGGGTCCATCGCGCTAATCAGGTCATGGCCACGCAGGAAACCCAGCAGTTGCTCCAGCGACTCGCCATTGAGCGGCAGGCCCGGCTCGCGGTTTGCGGCTTGCAGCACCTGTTCCGGATCGCCCAGGGACCAATGCCGCAACATGCGCATTGCCGCCGCGCCAAGCTTGAAATAGCGCCCGCGCACCGGATCGGCCAAGGTCCACTGCGGCGAACCGTCCGGGTCCGGCGCCGCCGCGGACAATTGCAGGTCCGGCCGCAGGCTCGGCAAGTCCATGCTACAGGCCTACGCTCTGGCGCAGGCCGGCCAATGGCCGCCGCAACAGGTACAACGCCAGCGGCGCGCGGTCGCCAAAGACCTTCGCCGTGCCCCGCAGGCCGATGCGAGGCGCCGTGGCATCGAAACGCGCGTCCAACCGATACGCCAGTTGCCCGGCGGCGGTAGGCTGCGCTTCATAGGCCGAGCGCTCGAGCCAGGCCAGGTGCCGCTGCAACGGGTCGCTGTCGAGAAACAACGCCACTTGCGCACCGGGCTCCAGGGCGATCGCGTCGCCCACCGCCAATTCAATACGCAACTCGGCCTGGTTCGGATCGGCGATTTCCATCAGTCGCTCGCCGGTCTGCACAGGCTTGCCGAGCCAGCGCTCGGCGTCGGCGAACACCGCGATGCCGTCGCGCTCGGCGCGTACTTCGCTGCGCTTGAGCAGTTCAAGCGCGTAGTTGCGCTCGGCGCGTTTCTGTTCGACGCGGGCGGCCAGCAAGTCAATCTTCGAACTGGATTCAGCGTCGGCAAACGAGCGCTGGGAATTGGCCTTGAGTTCGGCCTCAGCCACGCCCAACGCACGCTCGGCCACATCGGCCTGGGCCTTGAGGCTGGTGCTTTCGAAACGCAGCAACAGGTCGCCGTTCTTGACGGTCTGGTTGGGCTTGACCAGGAACTCGGCGATCACCCCATCCAACGGCGCCGCCACCACCTGCCCGCCCAGCGGCACCACTTCGGCGGGGGCCAACACGGACTGGCGCACCGGGATCAGCAAGCCCAGCAGCAACACCGCCACCAGGGCGACCTGGCGCTTGCGCGTCCAACGCAGGCGCCACGGCTTGCGCGGTTGCAGCGCCAGCCACGCATGGCTGTAGGTGTCCCCCAGTTGCGACAGCAGCACTTGTTCGGGTGGGGTCCAGGGCAGGTCCCGGGCCAGCCACAAACCGCCGAATACCTGGCCCTGATGATCGACCAACGGCAGCCAGAACACTTGCCCGGCGGACAGGCTTTGCCAGTCCGCCCGGATGGATTCGCTCACCCCATCGGCGGCGATCACCCGAGCCTGATTCAACAGGCCCTGTTTGAATAGCTGCGCCACCGCCTGCTCGACAAATGCCACGAATGGCGCATTCGGCTCCACGGTACTGACGCCGGTCACCGCCTGGACCTTGCCGGCGATCAACAACGCGGCATGACGAAAGCCGAACAGGGCCTGGCCGTCGTTGACCAGGCTGTAGCTCAATTGTGCCGGCGTTCGTGCGGCCCGGGTCTGGCGTTCAAGGTCAAGGAAGCGGGCAAACACCTGCTCGGCGCTGCCCGATACCGGCGCGTTCACTTGGGCTCCGCGAAACGCGCCGTGCCGCTCATGCCGGACAGCAGGCCGCTGGCATCCGGCACGCTCGCCACCAGCAACAGGGTCTGGCTGCCCTCGTCGATGCGCGCGCCCAGGCGCTTGACCGTCGCTTGCAACGGCTTGCCGGTTTCATCGGGGACGAAGGTAAAGGGCTGGCCAGGCTTGAGCCGGTCCATCCAGCGCGACGGCACCAGCAGGTGGATCTCCAGGGTGCGGTTGTCGACCACATCGAGCAACGGCGCGCCGGCCGCCACGCTTTCATAGCGCTGGACCTTGCGCGCCACCACTTGCCCGTCGAAGGGTGCAACGACGCTGCAACGCTTGACCTGAACCTGGTACACCTGGGATTGAGCCTGGGTTTCATTGAGCCGGGCTTCGGCCCGTGACACTTCAAAACGTCCGACCGACTTCAGCGCCGCCAGTTGCCGGTTATGCGCCAGCTCTTCACTGGCCCCCCGGCTTGCCGCCTGGGCCGCGTTGAGCTGGGCCTGATAGGCCGAGCAATCGAACCGCGCCAGGGTATCGCCCTTCTTGAACGACTCGCCCTCGCTAAACGGCAACTCGACGATGCGCCCGGCCAACTCGCTGGCCAGCACCGCCTGGTCTCGCGCCCGAAGCACCCCACGTGCCTCGTCGCCACTCGGCGCACTGGCCGTGACGCCGCTTTCCAGCAGAGGATCGTCCGCGACAGGCGTTTGCGCCTGCACGCCGCACGTTACAAAGGTCAATCCCACAACCCAACTACTCAAACGTCCCATGCCGTTACTCCCTGACGGATGGGCGGAGTCTACGACAGCGGTGGGGGGCGTCAAGGGAGGCGAGAAATTTGGTGGTCATACACGCCCTGTGGCGAGGGGATTTATCCCCGCTGGGACGCGAAGCGGCCCTGAAAGCAGTCATCTCGGTGTGTCTGGCTGCTGTTCTTCAGCCATTTGGGTCTGCTACGCAGCCCAGCGGGGATAAATCCCCTCGCCACAGGTCAAGTAACATCAGCACTTATAGCGTTGACCTCTCGGCCCCTTCAGCCTAGGATTCGCTCACTGCTCAACCTCGTACGCAGAGATTAAATTCTCTGGCCGTTGGGGTGAAAACACCGGCTTCGGCCGGTTTTTTCGTTTTTAGGGGTTGAGAACAACCCCTGAGTTGAACGCGCTCCCTGTGGCGAGGGGATTTATCCCCTCGCCACAGGTTAACCATGCCCCGATCCAAACGGTTCCATGCCTGACGGGTGTCGCGGCTGGCTACGTCACCAACCGCAACTCACCATCCCGATACACAACCTCACGCCCCAGCCACGTCACATCCACCTGCGGCAGCACCGCCGAGGGTTTGCGCAGCTCACGCAGCAGCGTCGAGCCGTGGGACAAACGCCCACCCATTCGCGCAATCACGGCCCGGGCGCTTTGATAGTGTGCATGGCGACCAGGGTCCAGGGTGTCTTCCAACAAAATGTCCTCGCCCAGAATCCCCTGGGCCTGCCCCGGATAAATCATGAAGCCGCTGGCCTGCTCGGTGCCTTCACGACCGTCCTGCCAGAAGCTGCCATCGCGGGTGCGGATGTCCGGGTGCGGCGCGAACCAATGTGCTCGGTCAGCCGTCGGCATGGCGTGGTGCAGGCGGAAGAACATGCGCATCAGGTTGTCGCGATACCATTCGCGCACTTGCAGGTAGTAACCACGCAAGCCCGGCAAGCCGGTCGAATGAGCAACACGAATCGCCAGGGGCCATTCTGGAAAGGCCTGCAAGGGCAACTCGGTTGGTGCTGGGCGTGGCGTTGCCGGGTCGGTTTCCCAGGGCAGGCGATGGGGGCTGTGTTCAAGGTCGTCATAGGCGGTCGGCGGTCGCCCCAACAGGTCGCCGCCACTGCTGGCCAAGGCGCTGGCGATGCACAGGTTGCCCTGCACCACAAACACATAGAAGCGGGTGAACCAGTCGGCCAATTGCTGGCCGTCGGCGCCTTGTGTGGTCAGTTCGTGCAGCTCTCGGTCAAAACGTCGCAAGCCGTTTTCCAACGTCAGCAAATGCCCGCGGGCGATGCGTTGCATCCGCAGGAACAACGGCAGCGAGCGCAGCAGGCGCAGTGGCCGCCAAGGCAGGTGCGGTGTCGCGCCGCCGACCTCGCCCGCGTAGCTGCTGGCGCTGATGCCCCAGTCAGCCAGTCGGGCGAGAAACAAATCATTGTTGATGTACGACGCACCGCCAAACACCGCCGTGAACGGCTCGTTGTCCTGCAACACCCGCGAGTCCCAGCGCGCCATGATCGCCGGAATGCTCGCCGCCGCGCGGCGCTGGGCGTACTCCACCAACACGCTGGGTTGCGGCGGCAGGATCTCGGCGATGTTGGCAGCGGTCAGGTGGCGACGCCAGCCGTAGTCGCTGATCGGCCGGTATTGCAGCAGCCACAGCTGGGTGCCGTCCCAAGCCCATTCGACGTCGCCGGGCACGTAGTGGAAGACCCGCAGCACGCCTTGCAGGAAACGCCACAGCACGTCTTCGGTCAGGCCATGGGCGGGCTTGAATGTGCCGCTGTTCCATGACTCGCCGAGGCGGGAAATGATCGCGCGTTCGGGGCTCACCTGACCATCGGCCAACGACTCCAGGTGATCTTCGACCCACTCCAGCTCGACGGATAGGTGGCGCACGAAGGCAATCCCCGACAACCGCGGCGTGATGAAACGCTGGACCACCACTTCCTCGACACCCGCCGCCGTCAACTCGGCAATGCGCACTGGCACGTTGTGCGTCGGTTCACGCAAGAACGTGGTGCTCAGGCCGGCATTGGCCGCATCGGCCTGATCTTCGCCATAACTGGAGGAACGCACGGCCCAGATAGCTTCCGCCTGGCTCTTCAAAAAACCTGGTAAGCGCGGATCATGACAGTCGTTGAGCGACAGCGCCGCAGGCACCGCTTGCCCGGCCAGCTCCGCCAGGCACAAGCGCCCACCCTTGGTGTGCGCAACGAACCCACGCTCGCCGGACTCCAGCCATGCGGCGAACTCGGCCGGGGAGTCGATCCACGGGTAGTGACCCCAGCCGGGTTTCAGGCTGATGGTCAGATCGGCACGGGCCAAAATGGCGGACCAGGCGGCCGCTTGGGCAACGCCCAGCACCTTGTCCTGATCGCCCCAGACCAGTTCGACCGGGTCGGTGATCCATTCCAGCAGTGGCAACGCGGTATCCGCACGCAGTTGATCCCAGAGCGGCACAAAGGCGCGGCAGCGGGCATACCCGGCGCCCATGCGCTGGTATTGCGCAGACGTCCAGGTCTGGCGGGAGAATTTGTGGGCAAACAGCGTCGGCTTATTCGAGAGCAACCAGTGAATGGTCTTGCGAATCGGCAACGGCGACATCAACGCCGGCAGTCGTCGCTGCCACAAAAAAGCGCCCACCGGCGCCAGCAACACGCTGCGGCAAAAGTGTCCCGGCTGACGTTGCAGCGCATGCAGCACCAACAACGCACTCATCCCCACCGCCATGATCGCGCTGCCCTTGACCGTCGCCGCCAGCAACGCCTGGGCGTAGGCCGTCAGGTCCTCGCCAGGGGCTTGGGGGTTGTTGCCGAAGCCGGGCAGTTCCAGCGGCACCACGTCGTGGTGTTGAAAATGCGGCAACGCGTCGTCCCACCAATCGGCGGCGCTACCGTTGCCGGCCAGCAGGTACATCCGGGGCTTGCTCATGGACGGTCCTCAGGCCAGGTCGCGCAGGGCAGCGTCGAGGGTCGGGTAACGGAACGTGTAACCGGCCTCGACGAGACGATTGGGCACCACGCGCTGGCCGTCGAAAAACAACTGGGCCATCTCACCCGCCAGGGCACGCACTGGCGCGGCTGGGATGTGGAACCACACCGGACGCTTGAGTACCTTGCCCACGCGCTCGGCGAACAGCGCCTGACTGACGGTTTCTGGCGCCACCAGGTTGTAGGTGCCGCTCAGGCTTTCGTCATCGAACGCACGGGCGATCACTTGGATGACATCGTCGCGGTGCACCCAACTCATGATTTGCCGACCGTCGCCCATCCGCCCGCCGAACCCCAGGCGAAACGGAATCAGCAGCGGCAGTAATGCACCACCCGGGCCGAACACCACGCCCAGGCGCATCACCACCTGGCGCACGCCCAGCTCAGTGGCGGGCAGCGCTGAAGCCTCCCAACGCGCGCAGAGTTCAGCCATGAAGCCCTCGCCCCGGGTGGCGCTTTCATCGAGGCTTTCGCTGGCGTCGCGCACGCCATAAAAACCGACGGCCGAGGCCTGTATCCACAAGGCCGGTTTGTGTCGGGCGTTTTTCAACCAGGTCATCAAGGCTTCGGTGGTGTTGACCCGACTCGCAATGAGTTGTGCCTGACGTGTCGGGCTCCAGCGCGGCCCGGCCACCGGCGCGCCCGCCAGGTTGATCACGACGTCGAAGGTTTCGTCATGGCCCAGTTTGCCCAACGAACGCAGGCACCGGGCACGGCCGTCGAACAGATAGGCCGCTTTCAAGGGATCGCGGGCCAGCACGCTGACCGTGTGCCCGGCGTCGAGCAATTGGTTGACCAGGGCCTCGCCGATAAACCCGGTGCCCCCCGTCACCAGCACGCGCTTATAGGCACCGCCCGCGAATGGATTGGCCGGTCGGCCTTGACGCTGCATGCGCAATGCCGCTAATCCATCACGAATCCCCGAGGCCGTGACGCCGATGGCGAACAAGGTCAGCAGCCAACCGCGCCAGCCGAAATCGATCGCAACCAGGCCGGTCGGCAGACTCGCCCACTGCGCCAGTTGCACACCGTACAGCGCGAAAAACGCCCCGCCGTTGACCGCCAGCACCGTGTGCATGATGCGCTCGATGGCGGGCAACTTGCGGGTCCGGTCCTCGACCACGAAATCCCAGAGCGTCAGGCCGATCTCCAGCGCGAACAGCAAGCCAATGACAATCGCCCACGTCCCCTGGAAGGCCAGGTGCGCCATGCCCAGGAACAGAATCCCGTAGAAACACGAACGCAGGGCATGGATGGAAAGCTCCAGGCGAGCACTGTGGCGATAGGGCAAGGCGACGGTAAGTTCGTGGTGATACAGGGTATCCAGCGCGCCCAGGATCGCCTGGGCGATCAACAGCGTGATGGCCCAGTCCAGCAGGGAAAAGTCAGGCATGGTTTGCATCACTCGGCGCGTGGTCAGTCAGGGAGGTGCGGCGGTCGTGGCGGTAGAGCCAGAACAGCGGCGGCAGTAACAGCAGCAGCGCGAGACTGTCGAGCCACAAGTGCGACCAGACGCGCGCCTGGGCGGAAATCAACATGTCCTGGGGCGCCCAGAGCAGGATGCCGGCGATTATCCAGGCCCAAGGCATGGCGCTTTTCAGTCGATTGCCTATGTGCACGAGGGCGAGCATGTACAGCGCGTAGCTTTGCAACGTGGCGCCGAACAAGGCCAGCCACCAGACCTGCTGTGCGCGGGCCGTAACGGGCACTGCGGCAGCGCCCCAGAAGGTCTGTTCGATGTTTTGCAGGTAGCCATCGAACAAGCCCGAATGGCCTGCCCAGCTCAGGGTGATGCCGGCAAGCAGATGCATCAGGGCGGCGGCATAAAGCCAATTGACCAAGGCTTTGCGAAGGGGGCTTTGAGGGACTGGCATTCCGTGTCCTGAAGGCTTGCTGGAGGGTCGCAAGTCTAATGGAAAAGGAGGAGGCTTTATCTGGCTATTTGGATTGGGTGCACTCGTACAGTTGGGTCCTAGGAGATTTCCTTCAAGTTGTAGCGATGTTGGTGAACTTGTCCGGCTTCGGGCCCGCCGCTAGTCTGGGTTTGTCACTGAAAAAACGGTGACACGGACGTGCAAGTCCGGGTAAAAGACGTCGCACACTGCTATCAGCCCTGACTAAGGCTCTCTTTATGGCAGTTGTGCGTGGGAGATTTTTCCGTAAGGAAGAGTCTGCCGGGGTTCCGTCTGCCCGGTCTTGCACACCTGCGTACAACTGCCACCTCATTTGCGTGCAAGCAAAGAGTGTCAGTTCCAACACTACAGATGGAGCTACATGACATGTTCAAAGTGACACCAAATCCGCCAGGCGATCCTGGCAACAGCTCTGGCACATCCTCGAAAACCAAAAAACTCGACGAAACCGCCGAGCGCGTTCTCGACTATTACCTCAATCCCAAACCGGCCGATGAAACCTCGGGCAAAACCCAAACCGCCCACCTCTTCATGGTCGCCCCGGACATCGACACCGAAACCCTGCTGGCCAATGCCTCCGAAGACCTGCTGTCCATCAGCGCCATCACCGCCGACCTGGCGGATGACGTTGAAGGCAGTCGTCGCAGTGTCATCCTGGCGATCAGCCGCATGGCTGATGGCGTGCATTTATTGGTGGAGCGGGCGATGGATCGGCTTGAGGTCCAGGCGTCGGGCTGACGTTCCCGTGGTGGATTGAAAACCGCCATCGCGAGCAAGCTCGCTCCCACAGTTAAACAGTGTTGACCTCAATTTTTCGGTTCTACACAAATCCAGTGTGGGAGCGAGCTTGCTCGCGATGACGCCAGCCCAGACAACCCAGAATCCGTGGCGAGGGAGCTTGCTCCCGCTCGACTGCGCAGCAGTCGCAAAACCAGACAACGCGGTCAGGCTGAAGAAACCCAGGGGCCTGCTTCGCAGGCCAGCGGGAGCAAGCTCCCTCGCCACAGGGTTCATTCACTCCACCGATCAGCGCTGCATCCCCCAACGCTTCACCGTCACCCGCTCCAGGCTGTCGAACACCAGGTTCTCCACCAGCAACCCGATCAAAATCACCACCGCCAACCCGGCAAACACCTTGTCGGTGTACAGCTCGTTGCGGTTCTGGAAGATGTACCAGCCCAGGCCGCCCTTGCCGCTGGTGGCGCCGAATACCAGTTCGGCGGCGATCAGGGTACGCCAGGCGAAGGCCCAGCCGATCTTCAGCCCGGCGAGAATCGACGGCAGCGCCGCCGGGATCAGGATGAACAGCACAAAACGCAGGCCCCGCAGCCCATAGTTGCGCCCGGCCATGCGCAGCGTTTCCGACACACCGAGAAACCCCGAATACATGTTCAACGCCAGCGCCCACAACACCGAATGCACCAGCACAAAAATCAGACTGTTCTGCCCCAGGCCAAACCACAGCAGCGCCAACGGCAACAGGGCGATGGCCGGCAGCGGATTGAACATCGACGTCAACGTGCTGAGCAGGTCGCGGCCCAACTGCGTCGACACTGCCAAGGTGGTCAAGCCAAACGCCAGGATGATGCCCAGTAGATAGCCCTTGAGCAGCACCACCAGGGAAATCCACACCTTGCCCAACAGCTCGCCGCTGAGCAAACCGTCGTACAAGGCGCTGGCGGTCTGCAAGAAGCTCGGCAGCAGCAGGTCGTTGTTCTGGTAACGCGCCACGCCCTCCCACACCACCGCCAGCAATAACAGGATCAAACTTTTGCGCAGCCAACCCTGTTGCCAGAGGCGCTGGCCCAAGGGCAACTCGCGCTCCAAGGGCACGTGGGTCAAAGGTTGCAGATCGACTTCGTATTCTTCGCGCGCAGGCGATAACTGACTCATGAAAGGTCCCCTTAATACGCAATACGGATGTCGGTGAAATCCAGCTCATGCTCGGTTTCAGGCGGCTGACCTTCATTGAACAGCAGCCCATGAATCCGCCGGGCCGTGTGCTGGAACCCCACGCCACCGAGGCTGTGCAGATCGTATTGATGGCTGTGGATTTCCGCCCGGACCCGCCCCGGATGTGGTGACAACAGCAGGATGCGATTACCCACCACCAGCGCTTCTTCAATCGAGTGGGTGACGAACAGCAGGGTGAAACGCACCTCTTCCCAGAGCAGCAGCAGTTCTTCCTGCATCTTGCGTCGGGTCAGGGCATCGAGGGCGGCGAAAGGCTCGTCCATCAAGAGGATTTTCGGCTGCATCGCCAACGCCCGGGCAATCGCGACGCGAGCTTTCATGCCACCGGACAACGTGTGAGGGTAGGCATCGGCAAACGCCGCCAGACCCACCTTGTCGAGGTAATGCAGCGCCCGCTCCTCGGCCTCGCGACGCTTGAGGGTGCCGGACGCCAGCAACGCGAACATCACGTTCTGCTTGACGGTTTTCCACGGTGGCAGTTGGTCGAACTCCTGGAACACCACGATCCGGTCCGGTCCCGGCGCGTTGACGGTTTGGCCTTGCAAGCGAATCTCGCCTTCGCACGGCGTGATGAAGCCACCAATGGCCTTGAGCAAGGTGGACTTGCCGCACCCGGACGGGCCAAGCAAAACAAAACGGTCCGCAGGGTCGACTTCGAAACTCACTTGGTGGGTGGCCCGCACCACCCGCTGCGGGGTGCGGTATTCCAGGCTGACGTTATCCACCGACAACAATGCCGTGTCGGTGCGGGTGGGGTTGCTGGCCGCGTGGCCTTGCAAAAGCGCGTTCATGACAATCAGCTCCCCTGCAACGGTTTGGCGTCCTGGAAGAAATAATCTTCCCACGACGCCGGCTTGTTCTTGATGGCGCCGACGCGGTAGAGGAATTCCGCCAGCGGGTAGGTGTTTTTCGGGGTGACGGTGAATTCGATCTGCGGGTTGTCGATGATTTTCAACAAGGTCGCCCGGTCGATCTTGGCCTTGGTCACCCGCAGGTAGGTGTCCGCCGCCGCACCTTTGTCCTTCTGGGCGAACTCGGCCGCTTCGGTCAGCGCCTCGACGAACGCCTTGTAGGTCTTCGGATTCTCTTCGCGGAATTTCTCGGTGGCGAACAGCACCGTGGGCGAGTTTGGCCCGAGCACGTCATAGGAGTTGAGCACCACATGGACGTTGGGGTTTTGCAGGGCCTGGTCCTGGAACGGCGGGTTGGAAAAATGCCCGGTCAACTCGGTGCCGCCGGCAATCAACGCCGCCGTGGCGTCCGGGTGCGGGACAGCCAAGGTGTACTTGTCGAGGCGATTGAAGTCCTTGTCGCCCCACTGCTTGGCGGCGGCGTATTGCAGGAAACGCGACTGCACCGAAACTCCCACCGCGGGCACCGCGATGCGGTCCTTCTCGGTGAAGTCGGCAATGGTCTTGACGTTGGGGTTGTTGCTCAACAGGTAATAGGGAAAGTTGCCCAACGAGGCCACGGCCTTGACGTTCTGCTTGCCACGGGTACGGTCCCAGACGGTCAACAACGGCCCGACGCCGGCTCCGGCAATGTCGATGGAACCCGACAGCAATGCATCGTTGACCGCCGCCCCGCCGGACAGTTGGGTCCAATCGACCTTGATGTCGATACCCTCTTCCTTGCCGTGCTTCTCGATCAATTGCTGGTCGCGGACCACGTTCAGCAACAGGTAAACGATGCCGAACTGCTCGGCGATCCGAATCTCGCCTTCGGCGTGGGCGCTGGCCGGCGCGACCAGGCTGCCGGCCAGCAAACTGAAGCCCAGGCCGATGGCGGCGGCCAGCGGTGCAAAAGCAATGCGTTTGGACATGGTGATTCTCCGGGCTCTTTGCGCGAGGCGCAGCCGATCAGAAAGGGGCGTCGCCCTGGATGGTGGTGCGATACAGCTTGCGGCGCAGATGGCTCGGGCAACCGGCAGCCAGGTGGATCAGCGAGCGGTTGTCCCAGAACACCAAGTCATGGGGCTGCCATTGATGGCGATAGATGTTTTGAGGCAACACGCTGTGGGCATACAGCTCCGTCAGGATGGCTTTGCTTTCATCCTCCGGCAGGCCGACGATGCGGGTGGTGAACCCCTCGCTGACGAACAACGCCTTGCGCCCGGTTTCCGGGTGAGTGCGGACGATGGGGTGCACGACCTCGGCCACCTGGGCCAGTTGCTCCGGCGTCAACGTCGGGCGCCAGTTGCCTTCGAATTTGGTTTCGCTGTAACGCGCGGTGTAGGAATGCGCCGCCGAACGGCCCTCGACCGCTTTACGCAGCGTTTCGGGCAAACCGTCCCAGGCCTTGTGCATGTCGGCAAACAGTGTGTCGCCGCCTTCGCTCGGCAGTTCCTGGGCGTGGAGCATCGAGCCGAGGCTGGGCAGTTCCTTATAGGAAAGGTCCGAATGCCAAAACTTGCCTGCATCGCCCAGGCCGATGGATTGGCCGTTTTCGATGATGTTGGAAACGATGAGGATTTCCGGATGCCCGGCCAGCAGGAACTGCTTGAGCACATGGATTTGCAGCACGCCAAAACGGCGGCTGAAGGCGATGTGCTGTTCGGGGGTGATGCGCTGGTCGCGGAACACCACGACGTGATAGTCCAGGTGCGCGCGATGGATACGGGCGAAATCCTGGTCGTTGATGGGCCGGGACAGGTCCAGCCCAACGATCTCGGCGCCGACGGCATCGCGAAACGGGAAGATTCCGAACGACTGCGGCGCGATGGTCGCGGCATTTGAATCTGGAGAAAAAGAGACGGCTGGCATACATCACTCCCACGCACGGCGCGCTTCAATGGGCGCGCAATCGATCAAAACTCACGGGGTCACCGTGTTGGTTTGTGTCGTGCGGCGTGCCGATTGGTCGGCAGGTACGCAGGGGGATGACTTTAAGGGTATAAGAATTGAAATTTAAATACCGTTAATGAATAACGATATGGCGTTTAGCTCAGGTGGCAGAAACTGTGGGAGCGAGCTTGCTCGCGATGGCACCAGGTCAGACACCTATCTGTCGCTGACACACCGCCATCGCGAGCAAGCTCGCTCCCACAAGGGGGTTCGCTGAAGATCTAGCACCACAAAAGCTATCCAGCCACCGATTGGCGGCTGTGGAGGACAGGCTTGAAAACTAGCGCTCGTGCAACGCCTCGGACCGGGCCTTGATGATCGGTTTGAGCAGGTAGCTGAGCACGGTTTTCTTGCCGGTGATGATGTCCACCGACGCCACCATCCCAGGGATGATCAGCAAGGGTTTTTCAGGCGTGCCCAGGTGGCTGCGTTCGGTGCGCAGCTTGATGATGTAGTAGGTGGTTTTCTTGTCTTCATCGGTGATGGTGTCGGCACCGATCTGTTCCAGCTTGGCTTTCATCCCGCCGTAGATGGTGTAGTCGTACGCGGTGAATTTCACCGTGGCGTCCTGGCCGGGGTGCAGGAAGGCGATGTCCTGGGGACGGATTTTCGCTTCCACCAGAATGGTGTCGTCCAGCGGCACGATTTCCACCAGGTCGCTGCCGGGCTGGATCACGCCGCCGATGGTGTTCACCAGCAATTTATTGACAATGCCGCGCACCGGCGACGTCACCAGGGTCCGGCTCACCCGGTCTTCCAGGGCCTTACCGGTGGCCTGGGCCTTGTTCAGGTCGGTGCGGGCTTCGTTGAGCTGGGTCAGGGCTTCGCTGCGGAACTTGCCGCGGGTCTCGTCGATCTTGCGCTGCACTTCCTTGATCGCCGATTCGGCGCGGGGGATCGCCAGCGTCGTGGCGTCCAGTTGTCCACGGGTCTCGACTTCGGCGCGCTTGAGCCGCAGCACTTCTACCGGCGACACCGCGCCCTGGGCCACCAGCGGCTCGGACATGTTGATTTCCTGGCGTTGCAGCGCCAGGCCGGAGCGGTACTGCGCCTGCTTGGACACGAACTCGCGCAGTTCCTGCTGGCGCTGGATCAACTGCTCCTGCAAGCCGCCGATTTCATCGTGCAGCTGCTGGCGGCGACTGATGTACAGCGACTCTTCGCTGGCCGCCTGGCCCGGCACCGCCTTGAGTACATCGGCCGGGAAGTTCAGCGGACGGTCATCGACCTCGGCGCTCAGGCGCTCGACCCGCAACAACATGGACAGCCGATCAGCCTCGGTTTCGCCGACGTTGGAGACAAACCGTGTGTCGTCCAGGCGAATCAACGACGCGCCGACGTCGACGATCTGCCCTTCCTTGACGAACAGCTCAGCGACGATGCCGCCTTCCAGGTTCTGGATTTTCTGGATCTTGGACGATGGGATCGCCTTGCCGTCGCCCTTGGTCACTTCGTCGATCTCGGCGAAGTTGGCCCACAGCATCAGGAATACAAAGAAGCCGATGATGCCCCAGATCGTCAAACGCACCACCCGGGGAGCGTCCTCGATCAGGGCTTTGTTGACCTCGGGCAGCGGTTGGCCGTGCAGCGAGTCGGAACCTTTGAAATAGCGGCCCACCCCGCCCTTTAAACCTGGCTTAAGCAACACTGATCTGCCCCTTCTTCAGCGCTTCCATGACAGCGGCTTTCGGGCCATCGGCGAGGATCTGTCCACGGTCGATCACCAGCAGGCGATCCACCAGCGACAGCAAGGATGCCCGGTGCGTCACCAACAGCACGGTCTTGTTTTCCACCACGGCGGCCAGGCGCTGCTTCAAGCGTTCTTCACCGGTGTTGTCCATGGCGCTGGTGGGTTCGTCCAGCAGCAGGATGGGCGGGTTGAGCAACAGCGCGCGGGCCAGGGCGACGTTCTGGCGCTGGCCGCCGGACAGGTTCTGCCCGCGCTCGCCGACTTGCAGTTCATAGCCTTGCGGATGCAGGCGGGCGAATTCATGCACGCCCGCCAGCTCAGCGGCCTGGAGCACCAGTTCGTCTTCGACGTAACGGGCGCCGGAGGTCAG
Source organism: Pseudomonas sp. Pdm06 (assembly GCF_014851795.1). NCBI lineage: Bacteria > Pseudomonadati > Pseudomonadota > Gammaproteobacteria > Pseudomonadales > Pseudomonadaceae > Pseudomonas > Pseudomonas sp. Pdm06. Next base: position 19,280 of record NZ_JACVAH010000011.1, on the reverse strand, counting down.
GTTGTCCCGCAGGGTGCCGGCCAGCAGCTGGATGTCCTGGGGCACGTAGCCAATGTTGTAGCGCAGCTCGCTGACGTCGATCTGGCGGATGTCCACGCCGTCCACCAGCAAGGCACCGTCGTCAGGCTGATACAGGCCCACCAGCAATTTGGCGAGCGAGCTTTTGCCCGAGCCGCTGCGACCGATGATGCCGATTTTCTCGCCGGGCTTGATCACCAGGTTGATGTTTTTCAGCGCGGCGTTCTGCTGGTTCGGGTAGGTGAAGTTCAACTGACGGCATTCAATGGCGCCCTGCAACACCTTGCGGCTGAGGGGGCGCTCGTCGAAATTGCGCTCCTGGGGCAGCTCCATCATCTGGTCGACCGAGGTCATGGTCACCCGCGCCTGCTGATAGCGGGTCAACAGGCCCGACAGCGACGCCAGTGGGCTGAGGGCACGGCCGCTGAGCATGTAGCAGGCAACCAGCCCACCCATGCTCAGGTTGCCGGCGATGATCAGGTAAACGCCGAAGACGATCATGATCACCCCGGCCAATTGCTGGATCAGCAAGGTGATGTTCATTGCTAGCCCGGACAGCATCTTCACCCGCAATTCGAGGCGACTGAGGGTGCCGATGGTCTGTTCCCACTGGTATTGACGCTCGCTCTCGGCGTTGTTGACCTTCACCGCGTCCAGACCGGCCAGGGTCTCGATCAGACTGGACTGGCGCTCGGCGCCCAGGGCCATGGTGCGCTCCATGGTCGCCACCAGGGGCTTCTGCAACGCATAGCCGATCAGCAGGGCAATCGGGAACGCCAGCACCGGAATCCACACCAGGTGCCCGCCGATAATCGCAATGACCATGAAGATCAGCAGGGTGAACGGCAAGTCGATCAGGCTGGTGAGGGTCAGCGAAGCGAGGAAGTCCCGCAGGCTCTGGAACTCATGGATGTTCTGGGCAAAGCTGCCGACCCGCGCCGGGCGGTACTTCATGGACATGCCGACGATGCGTTCGAACAGCGTCGCCGAGATGATCAGGTCGGTTTTCTTGCCCGCCAGGTCCAGGCACAGGCTGCGCAGCATCTTGAGGATCAGGTCGAACACATAGGCGCCGGTGATACCGACAGCCAGCACCCACAGGGTCGACTCGGCCTGGTTCGGCACCACGCGGTCGTAGACGTTCATCACGAACAATGGCGCGGCCATGGCGATGATGTTGATCAGCAGGCTCGCGGCGATGGCATCGGCGTACAGCCAGCGGGACCGTTTGAGGGTATCGCGAAACCACGAACGCGCCCGGGGAATGAGCGTGCCGTGGTTGACGTCAAATTTATGCTGCGGTTGGGCGAAGAACACCTTGCCGCTGTAGTCATCGGCCAGCAGTTCGCGGCTGACGGTCACCTCACCGCCGTCGCTTTCGCTAAGCAGCAGCCGCGCCTGATCGTCACCGACCCAGCCCAGCAGCACGGCGCTGCGGCCGTCTTTGAGCAGCAACAGCGCCGGCATGGCGATGGTCGGGATCTGCTCGAGCTTGCGTTGCAGCACCCGGCCTTGCAGGCCGGCACGGGCCGCCGCGCGCGACAATAATTCGACGCTCAGCCGTTGCTTGGGCAGCGGCAGGCCAGTGGTGAGCATCGCTGCGCTGGCCGGCTTCTGATGCAGCATGCAGAGCGCCAGCAGACCGTCCAGCAGCGGGTCGTCGTGCAGCGTGCGCGGGTCATGAACTAGTTCGACTGGACTGACTTCTGATTCCACGCTCGGCACTCTGACTGATTAAAACGGGTGGTAGGACTCAATTCATCCCAGGCAATTGAACCTTGGGCTTCATGTCGTTCTGCACAACCGATGCCAACGGTGCGACCACACCCTGGCTTTTCAACAGCTGGCCCATGGTTGCCTTGATCCGGTACTGGGTGAACAGCTGCACATTCTTGATTTCCGCCAGGCGACGGGAAGCGCTGAACAGCTCGTTTTCGCTGTCGAGCAAGTCGAGCAGGGTCCGCTCGCCGAGGCTGAACTGCTTCTGGTAGGCGGTGCGCACATTGGCGCTGCGATCCACGTATTGCTGGGCGACCGGCACCTGGGCGTTAGCATTGTTCAAGGCGTTCCAGGCCAAGCCCAGCTCTTCGTTCAACTGGCGCAGCGCGTTGTTGCGGATGTCCAGGGCCTGGTTGGACAGGTACGACTTGGATTCCAGGTCGGCCTTGTTGCTGCCACCGGCATACAGGTTGAAACGCATGCGCAGCATGGCTTGCCACTCGTTGTTGTGGCCGTTCTGACCGTCCAGGTCGTTGTCGGCCGTGCGACCCAACTCGGCGTCGAAACGTGGGTAGAAGCTCGACTTGGCGGCTTCGTACTGTTGCTCGGCGGCGGCGATGTCGGCTTCGGCCGAACGCAGCACCGGGCTGTTTTCCAGCATCTGGGCACGGGCTTCGGTCAGGTTGGCCGGCAACAGCGCCAGAAAGTCGGCGGGACGCTCCAGTTGATCGGGCATTTGGCCCACGGCGCTGAGGAAGTTGGTCTCGGCGTCGGCCAGGTTGGTCTGTTCGGTGATCAGGTTGTTGCGGGCCTGGGCCATGCGCGCTTCGGCCTGGTCCAGGTCGGCGCCACTGCCCACGCCTCGGGAGGTGCGCAGCTTGATCTGGTCGAAGATGCGTTCATGACTCTTGAGGTTTTCCTCGGCCAGGCGCACGAACTCACGACGGGTCAGCACGTCCAGGTAGACCTGGGCCACCGTCAAACCGGTGCGCTCGGAGGCGTCCAGCAACGAGTAGGCACGGGCATTGACGGTGGCTTGTTGACGCCCCACTTCGCTGGACGTGGCAAAACCGTCAAAAACCATTTGTGACAGGCGCAGGCTCGATTCACTGCGGTTCAGGGTTTCCCAATGGTTGTTGCTACCCGACCGAGTGGTGACGCTGTCGGTGCCTTCACGGCCATACCCGGCTGCAAGGTCCACTCTAGGCAGGTAGCCGCCCTTGGCCGCCTTGAGTTGGTAGTCAGCCGCCAACCGGCTGTTCACTCCGGCCTGGATTTCCGGATGGACATCCAAGGCCTGTTGCATGGCTTGCGGCAAGGTTTGTGCTTGTACGAAATTTGCGGCGAGGGCGAAGGGCAAAGCCATGAACAAGTGCGGACGCATGGTGGTTTTTTCCTGAAACTCTTGTCTTGAATCACAGCGAAACGTGGCGCTGCATCGGATGATGGCAACCGGAATGACCGTATGTCGGAAAGTTCGAAACAAGAACTGGATCAAGCACCGAAAGGACAGGTCGCCGCTTAAATATCAATGTGACATTACTGAAGCGATTGTTTAGGATGGCCGACATAAGGTCAATAGTTTGGCATAAACAAATAAATCGGAATTAATCAGCCAAATTTTTGACATAGCGGAACGTCAAAACAACCTTACTTAGTTAAAGAGAACGTCCAGACCGCCGAGGCCCAGAGGCCCCCGGGTCCATGGAAGTCTACTGAACGTGGCACCCGGAGAGTCTTCAATGAGCAGTGTTATTGCCGTCGTCAAAAGCATTGTTGGTCAGGTTTTCGTCGTATCCCCAGAGGGCATCCGGCGCGTACTCATTGAAGGTGATCGCCTGAACGTAGGCGACCAGTTGGACACCGGCCCTGCCGGCGCCGTCACATTGGAACTGGCCGATGGCCGCACCCTGGACCTGGGTCGCGATACCCAGTGGAGCGCCAGTGCCCCGGACTCGTCCACCGACCTGGCCCAAGCCACTGCCCAGGCCGCGCCGTCGGTAGAAGAGCTGCAGCAAGCCATCGCCGCGGGCGCCGACCCGACGACCGCCCTGGAAGCCACCGCCGCCGGCGCCACTGCCGCGGGTACGGGTGGTGCCGCCGGTGGCGGCCACAGTTTTGTGGTGCTGGATGCCACCGCCGGCAGCGTCGACCCTACCGTCGGTTTCCCAACGGAAGGTCTCGCTGCGGCTGCCGCCACCGATAACAACATCCTGGGTGGCGATACCACGGATACGACCACCAACGCCGTGCTCAACGCGACGATGACCCTGAGCGCCACACCGACCCTGACCGAGGCCGGCGGCGTGCTGGTGTACACCGCGACAGTCACCCAGGCGCCTCAGACCGACCTGACGGTGACACTGTCCAACGGCTCGGTGATCGTCATTGCTGCCGGACAAACGACCGGCAGCGTCAACGTACCGCTGGCGCCGAACGACACCGTCTATAACGACGCCACCCAAATCAGCGTGACAGTCACTGGCACCACCGGCGGCACCGGCATCGCCGTGACCGTGCCCACCACGCCGGCCGTGACCCAGATCACCGATACCGTCGACACCACCACCGTCAGCTTGACGGCAGGTAATACCGTCAACGAAGGCGGTCAGATCACCTACACCGCCACCTTGACCAACCCGGCCCAGACCCCAGTGACCTTGACCTTGAGCAACGGCTCGGTCATCACCATCGCTGCGGGCCAGACCACAGGTACCGTCAACGTCGATACACCGACCAATGACGTCTACAACAACGGCAGCACTGTCAGCACCACGATTACCGGTGCGACGGGTGGCAACTTCGAGAACCTGGTGCCGAGCACCACGCCTGCGGTTACCACCATTACCGATTCGGTCGATACCACTGGCCTGAGCCTCTCGGCCAGCAACACCGTTACCGAAGGCGGTCAGATCACCTACACCGCGACCCTGACCAACCCAGCCCAGACGCCAGTGACCGTGACCTTGAGCAATGGCTCGGTCATCACCATTGCTGCTGGCCAGACGACCGGCACCGTTAACGTCGAGACGCCAGCCAATGACGTCTATAACAACGGCAGCACTGTCAGCACCACGATTACTGGCGCGACCGGCGGTAACTTCGAGAACCTGGTTCCGAGCACTGCGCCTGCGGTCACCACGATCACCGATTCGGCGGATACCACTGGCCTGACCTTGACGGCCAGCAACACCATCACCGAAGGCGGTTCGATTGTTTACACCGCGACGTTGACCAACCCGGCCCAGACTCCGGTGACCGTGACCTTGAGCAACGGCGCGGTGATCAACATCGCAGCCGGTGCTACCACTGGCACCGTTGCCGTAGAGACCCCGGCCAACGACGTCTACAACAACGGCAGCACTGTCAGCACCACCATCACCGGTGCGACCGGTGGCAACTTCGAGAACCTGGTACCGAGCACCGCACCAGCGGTGACTACGATTACCGATTCGGTGGACACCACTGGCCTGACCCTGTCCGCCAGCAACACCATCACTGAAGGCGGTTCGATCACCTACACCGCAACCCTGACCAATGCCGCTCAAACCCCAGTGACAGTGACCTTGAGCAATGGCTCGGTCATCACCATCGCTGCGGGCCAGACCACCGGCACCGTCAACGTTGAGACGCCAGCCAACGACGTCTACAACAACGGCAGCACCGTCAGCACCACGATTACCGGTGCAACAGGTGGCAACTTCGAGAATCTGGTGCCAAGCACCGCACCAGCGGTGACTACGATTACCGATTCGGTGGACACCACTGGCCTGACCCTGTCCGCCAGCAACACCATCACTGAAGGCGGTTCGATCACCTACACCGCAACCCTGACCAATGCCGCTCAAACCCCAGTGACAGTGACCTTGAGCAATGGCTCAGTCATCACCATCGCTGCGGGCCAAACCACCGGCACCGTCAACGTCGATACACCGGCCAATGACGTCTACAACAACGGCAGCACTGTCAGCACCACGATTACCGGTGCGACGGGTGGCAACTTCGAGAACCTGGTACCGAGCACCGCACCAGCGGTGACTACGATTACCGATTCGGTGAACACCACTGGTCTGACCTTGACGGCCAGCAACACCATCACCGAAGGCGGCCAGATTACCTACACCGCCACCTTGACCAATGCCGCTCAAACCCCAGTGACCGTGACCTTGAGCAATGGCGCGGTGATCAATATCGCCGCCGGTGCTACTACCGGCACCGTTGCCGTGGACACCCCGGACAACGACGTCTACAACAACGGCAGCACTGTCAGCACCACCATCACCGGTGCGACCGGTGGCAACTTCGAGAGCCTGGTGCCGAGCACCACGCCTGCCGTTACCACCATTACCGATTCGGTCGATACCACTGGCCTGACCCTGACGGCCAGCAACACCATCACCGAAGGCGGCCAGATTACCTACACCGCCACCTTGACCAATGCCGCTCAAACCCCAGTGACCGTGACCTTGAGCAATGGCGCGGTGATCAATATCGCCGCCGGTGCTACTACCGGCACCATTGCCGTGGACACCCCGGCCAACGACGTCTACAACAACGGCAGCACTGTCAGCACCACCATCACCGGTGCGACAGGTGGCAACTTTGAGAATCTGGTGCCGAGCACTGCGCCTGCGGTCACTACGATCACCGATTCGATAGACGCTACTACCGTGACGTTGACCGCTACGCCGACCGTAAACGAAAACGGCACGATTACCTACACCGCTACCCTGACCGGTGCCGATGGCAAACCCGTCACCGCGCAAAACGGTCCGGTCACCGTGACCTTGGAAAGCGGCAAGACCATCACTATCGCTGCCGGCGCAAGCTCGGGTGTGTTGGACGTAGCGGTAGGCAACGATGTTTACCAAGGTCCAACGACGGTTACTGAGTCGATTGCCTCGGCATCCGGTGGCAACCTTGAGGCCATTGCACCGAACACTTCGCCAGTCAGCACTGTGGTCAGCGACGTCAACGACACCACCACCGTGACGTTGACCGCGACACCAACCGTGAACGAAAACGGCACGATTACCTACACCGCCACCCTGACCGGTGCTGACGGTAAACCGGTCACTGCGCAGAACGGTCCTGTGACCGTGACGTTGGAAAGCGGCAAAACGATCACCATCGCCGCTGGCGCAAGCTCGGGCGTATTGGACGTAGCCGTCGGCAATGACGTGTACCAGGGCCCAACGACGGTGACTGAATCGATTGCCTCCGCATCGGGCGGCAACCTCGAAGCCATTGCACCGAACACTGCGCCTGTCAGCACCGTGGTCAGCGACGTCAACGACACCACCACGGTGACCTTGACCGCCACACCAACCGTGAACGAAAACGGCACCATCACCTACACCGCCACCCTGACCGGCGCCGATGGCAAACCCGTCACCGCGCAAAACGGCCCGGTCACCGTGACGCTCGACAGCGGCAAAACCATCACCATCGCCGCGGGCGCAAGCTCCGGCGTGCTCGATGTCGCTGTGGGTAACGATGTTTACCAAGGTCCAACGACGGTGACTGAGTCGATTGCTTCCGCATCCGGTGGCAACCTTGAGGCCATTGCACCGAACACTTCGCCAGTCAGCACTGTGGTCAGCGACGTCAATGACACCACCACCGTGACCTTGACCGCTACGCCGACCGTGAACGAAAACGGCACCATCACCTACACCGCGACCCTGACCGGTGCCGATGGCAAACCCGTCACTGCGCAGAACGGTCCGGTCACCGTAACTTTGGAAAGCGGCAAGACCATTACCATCGCCGCCGGCGCAAGCTCGGGTGTGCTCGATGTCGCTGTGGGTAACGACGTCTACCAAGGCCCGACCACCGTCACTGAAAGCATCAGTACCGCCACGGGCGGCAACTTGGAAGCCATCGCACCGAACACCGCTCCAGTCAGCACCATCGTCAGCGACGTCAATGACACCACTACCGTGACGTTGACTGCTACGCCGACCGTGAACGAAAACGGCACGATCACTTACACCGCCACGCTGACCGGTGCCGATGGCAAGCCCGTCACCGCGCAGAACGGTCCGGTCACCGTCACCCTCGACAGCGGCAAGACCATCACCATCGCAGCCGGCGCAAGCTCCGGCGTGCTCGATGTCGCTGTGGGTAACGATGTTTACCAAGGTCCAACGACGGTGACTGAGTCGATTGCTTCGGCATCCGGTGGCAACCTGGAAGCCATTGCACCGAACACCGCTCCAGTCAGCACCGTGGTGAGTGATGTCAACGACACGACCACCGTGACGCTGACCGCCACACCAACCGTGAACGAAAACGGCACCATCACTTACACCGCCACCTTGACCGGTGCCGACGGCAAGCCCGTCACCGCGCAAAACGGCCCGGTCACCGTCACCCTCGACAGCGGCAAAACGATCACCATCGCCGCAGGCGCAAGCTCGGGCGTCTTGGACGTAGCGGTTGGCAATGACGTTTACCAAGGTCCAACGACGGTTACTGAATCGATTGCCTCGGCATCCGGCGGCAACCTCGAAGCCATCGCGCCAAACACCGCTCCAGTCAGCACCATCGTCAGCGATGTCAATGACACCACCACGGTAACGTTGACCGCCACACCAACCGTGAACGAAAACGGCACCATCACCTACACCGCCACCCTGACCGGTGCCGACGGCAAGCCCGTCACCGCGCAGAACGGTCCGGTCACTGTCACCCTCGACAGCGGCAAAACCATCACCATCGCCGCCGGCGCAAGCTCGGGTGTGTTGGACGTAGCGGTAGGCAACGATGTTTATCAAGGCCCGACTACCGTCACCGAAAGCATCAGTACCGCCACGGGCGGTAACCTGGAAGCCATCGCGCCAAATACCGCGCCAGTCAGCACCATCGTCAGCGACGTCAATGACACCACTACCGTGACGTTGACTGCTACGCCGACCGTGAACGAAAACGGCACGATCACTTACACCGCCACGCTGACCGGTGCCGATGGCAAGCCCGTCACCGCGCAGAACGGTCCTGTGACCGTCACCCTCGACAGCGGCAAAACGATCACCATCGCTGCGGGCGCAAGCTCGGGTGTGTTGGACGTAGCGGTAGGCAACGATGTTTACCAAGGCCCAACCACCGTCACCGAAAGCATCAGTACCGCCACAGGCGGTAACCTGGAAGCCATTGCACCGAACACGGCTCCAGTCAGCACCGTGGTCAGCGATGTCAACGACACCACCACGGTGACCTTGACCGCCACGCCGACCGTGAACGAAAACGGCACGATTACCTACACCGCCACCTTGACCGGCGCCGATGGCAAACCGGTCACTGCGCAGAACGGTCCGGTGACCGTGACATTGGAAAGCGGCAAAACCATCACCATCGCTGCCGGCGCAAGCTCGGGCGTCTTGGACGTAGCCGTCGGCAACGACGTCTACCAAGGTCCGACCACCGTCACCGAGTCGATCAAAGATGCATCCGGTGGCAACCTTGAGGCCATCGCTCCGAACACCGCTCCAGTCAGCACCATCGTCAGCGACGTCAATGACACCACCACGGTAACGTTGACCGCTACGCCGACCGTGAACGAAAACGGCACGATTACCTACACCGCCACGCTGACCGGTGCCGATGGCAAGCCCGTCACTGCGCAAAACGGTCCGGTCACTGTGACGTTGGAAAGCGGCAAAACCATCACCATCGCTGCCGGCGCAAGCTCGGGCGTGTTGGATGTGGCTGTCGGCAACGACTTCTACCAAGGCCCGACCACCGTCACCGAAAGCATCAGTACCGCCACGGGCGGTAACTTGGAAGCCATCGCTCCGAACACCGCGCCGGTCAGCACCGTGGTCAGCGACGTCAACGACACCACCACCGTGACGTTGACCGCGACACCAACCGTGAACGAAAACGGCACAATCACCTACACCGCCACCCTGACCGGTGCTGACGGTAAACCTGTCACCGCGCAAAACGGTCCTGTGACCGTGACGCTGGACAGCGGCAAAACCATCACCATCGCGGCAGGCGCGAGCTCGGGTGTGCTTGATGTCGCTGTGGGCAACGATGTTTACCAAGGTCCAACGACGGTGACTGAATCGATTGCCTCCGCATCCGGCGGCAACCTCGAAGCCATCGCACCGAACACGGCTCCAGTCAACACCATCGTCAGCGACGTCAATGACACCACCACCGTGACCTTGACTGCTACGCCGACCGTGAACGAAAACGGCACGATCACTTACACCGCCACGCTGACCGGTGCCGATGGCAAGCCCGTCACCGCGCAGAACGGTCCGGTCACCGTCACCCTCGACAGCGGCAAGACCATCACCATCGCAGCCGGCGCAAGCTCCGGCGTGCTCGATGTCGCTGTGGGTAACGATGTTTACCAAGGTCCAACGACGGTGACTGAGTCGATTGCTTCCGCCTCCGGTGGCAACCTGGAAGCCATCGCACCGAACACCGCTCCGGTCAGCACCATCGTTAGCGATGTCAACGACACCACCACGGTGACCTTGACCGCCACACCAACCGTGAACGAAAACGGCACGATTACCTACACCGCCACCCTGACCGGTGCCGATGGAAAACCGGTCACTGCGCAGAACGGCCCGGTCACTGTGACCTTGGACAGCGGCAAAACCATCACCATCGCAGCGGGCGCAAGCTCGGGCGTCTTGGACGTAGCCGTCGGCAACGACGTCTACCAAGGTCCGACCACCGTCACCGAGTCGATCAAAGATGCATCCGGTGGCAACCTTGAGGCCATCGCTCCGAACACCGCTCCAGTCAGCACCATCGTCAGCGACGTCAATGACACCACCACGGTAACGTTGACCGCCACGCCGACCGTGAACGAAAACGGCACCATCACTTACACCGCCACCCTGACCGGTGCTGACGGTAAACCGGTCACCGCGCAAAATGGTCCGGTCACCGTCACCCTCGACAGTGGCAAAACCATCACCATCGCCGCGGGCGCAAGCTCCGGCGTGCTCGATGTCGCTGTGGGTAACGATGTTTACCAAGGTCCAACGACGGTGACGGAGTCGATTGCTTCGGCATCGGGCGGCAACCTCGAAGCCATCGCTCCGAACACCGCGCCGGTCAGCACCGTGGTCAGCGACGTCAACGACACCACCACCGTGACGTTGACCGCGACACCAACCGTGAACGAAAACGGCACCATCACTTACACCGCCACCCTGACCGGTGCCGATGGTAAGCCCGTCACCGCGCAGAACGGTCCTGTGACCGTGACGTTGGAAAGCGGCAAGACCATTACCATCGCAGCGGGCGCAAGCTCGGGTGTGTTGGACGTGGCGGTAGGCAACGACGTCTACCAAGGTCCAACGACGGTGACGGAGTCGATTGCCTCCGCATCGGGCGGCAACCTCGAAGCCATCGCTCCGAACACGGCTCCAGTCAGCACCGTCGTCAGCGATGTCAATGACACCACCACCGTGACATTGACCGCCACACCAACCGTGAACGAAAACGGCACCATCACCTACACCGCCACCCTGACCGGTGCCGATGGCAAACCCGTCACCGCACAAAACGGCCCGGTCACCGTGACGTTGGAAAGCGGTAAGACGATCACCATCGCCGCTGGCGCAAGCTCAGGCGTATTGGACGTAGCGGTTGGCAACGACGTCTACCAAGGCCCGACGACGGTAACTGAATCGATTGCTTCCGCATCCGGCGGCAACCTCGAAGCCATCGCTCCGAACACCGCGCCTGTCAGCACCGTGGTGAGTGATGTCAACGACACCACTACCGTGACGTTGACTGCTACGCCGACCGTGAACGAAAACGGCACCATCACTTACACCGCCACTCTGACCGGTGCCGACGGCAAGCCCGTCACCGCGCAGAACGGTCCGGTCACTGTGACCTTGGAAAGCGGCAAGACCATCACCATCGCCGCGGGCGCAAGCTCGGGCGTCTTGGATGTGGCTGTCGGCAACGATGTTTACCAAGGTCCAACGACGGTGACTGAGTCGATTGCTTCCGCCTCCGGTGGCAACCTGGAAGCCATCGCACCGAACACCGCTCCGGTCAGCACCATCGTTAGCGATGTCAACGACACCACCACGGTGACGCTGACCGCCACACCAACCGTGAACGAAAACGGCACCATCACCTACACCGCCACATTGACCGGTGCCGACGGCAAACCTGTCACCGCGCAAAACGGCCCGGTCACTGTGACCTTGGAAAGCGGCAAGACCATTACCATCGCAGCCGGCGCAAGCTCGGGTGTATTGGACGTAGCCGTCAGCAACGACGTCTATCAAGGCCCAACCACCGTCACCGAGTCGATCAAAGATGCATCCGGTGGCAACCTTGAGGCCATCGCTCCGAACACCGCTCCAGTCAGCACTGTGGTCAGTGACGTCAACGACACCACCACGGTGACATTGACCGCCACACCAACCGTGAACGAAAACGGCACGATCACTTACACCGCCACGCTGACCGGTGCCGATGGCAAGCCCGTCACTGCGCAGAACGGTCCTGTGACCGTGACGCTCGACAGCGGCAAGACCATTACCATCGCAGCGGGCGCAAGCTCGGGCGTGCTGGATGTAGCCGTTGGCAACGACGTCTACCAGGGCCCAACCACCGTCACCGAAAGCATCAGTACCGCCACGGGCGGTAACCTGGAAGCCATCGCACCGAACACCGCTCCAGTCAGCACCATCGTCAGCGACGTCAATGACACCACCACCGTGACCTTGACTGCTACACCGACCGTGAACGAAAACGGCACCATCACTTACACCGCCACCCTGACCGGTGCCGACGGCAAACCCGTCACCGCGCAAAATGGTCCAGTGACCGTTACTCTCGACAGCGGTAAGACGATCACCATCGCCGCTGGTGCCAGCTCGGGAGTGTTGGACGTAGCAGTTGGCAATGACGTTTACCAAGGTCCAACGACGGTTACTGAATCGATTGCCTCGGCATCCGGCGGCAACCTCGAAGCCATCGCTCCGAACACCGCGCCTGTCAGCACTGTGGTCAGTGACGTCAACGACACCACCACGGTGACCTTGACCGCCACACCAACCGTGAATGAAAACGGCACCATCACCTACACCGCCACCCTGACCGGTGCCGATGGCAAGCCCGTCACCGCGCAGAACGGTCCTGTGACCGTGACGTTGGACAGCGGCAAAACCATCACCATCGCAGCGGGCGCGAGTTCGGGTGTGTTGGACGTAGCGGTTGGCAATGATGTTTATCAAGGCCCGACTACCGTCACCGAAAGCATCAGTACCGCCACGGGCGGTAACCTGGAAGCCATCGCGCCAAACACCGCTCCAGTCAGCACCATCGTCAGCGACGTCAACGACACCACCACGGTGACCTTGACCGCCACACCAACCGTGAACGAAAACGGCACCATCACCTACACCGCCACCCTGACCGGCGCCGACGGCAAACCCGTCACCGCACAAAACGGCCCGGTCACTGTGACCTTGGAAAGCGGCAAAACCATCACCATCGCTGCCGGCGCAAGCTCGGGCGTCTTGGACGTAGCCGTCGGCAACGACGTCTATCAAGGCCCGACCACCGTCACCGAGTCGATCAAAGATGCATCCGGTGGCAACCTCGAAGCCATCGCACCAAACACCGCGCCTGTCAGCACTGTGGTCAGCGACGTCAACGACACCACCACGGTGACCTTGACCGCCACACCAACCGTGAACGAAAACGGCACCATCACCTACACCGCCACCCTGACCGGCGCCGACGGCAAACCCGTCACCGCACAAAACGGTCCGGTCACTGTGACCTTGGAAAGCGGCAAAACCATCACCATCGCCGCCGGCGCAAGCTCGGGCGTATTGGATGTGGCTGCTGGCAACGATGTCTACACCGGTGCTCCGTCCATCACCGAAACGATCAAATCGGCTTCCGGCGGCAACCTCGAAGCCATCGCTGTCGACAAGACCGGCGCGTCAACGGCGGTGGGCGATACCGTCGACAACACCACCGTCAGCATCAGCGGCAGCACGTCCGTCACCGAAGGCCAGACCGCGACGTACACCGTCAGCCTGACCAACCCGGCGCAGACGGAAGTGACCGTCAAGATCGTCTACAGCGGCACCGCCGCCGACGGCACGGACTTCACCGGTGTCTACACCGTGAAGATCCCGGCCAACGCCACCAGCGCTACCTTCAACGTGGCGACGCTGGACGACAAGATCACCGAAGGCACCGAAAACTTCGTGGTCAAGATCGACTCGGCCACCGGGGGCAGTTTCGAACACCTGGGCGTCAGCGGCACCAACGGCAGCGTCAGCACCTCGATCATCGACAACGATGCGCCGCCGGTACTCGACCTGGACGCCAACAACTCCAGCGGCAAGACGGGTGCCGATTACCAGGTGACCTTCACCGAAGGCACCACTGGCCCGGGCGTGTCCATCGCCGACACCGACCTGAAGATCACCGACCCGGACAGCACCATGCTGACCGGCGCCACCATCGTGCTGACCAACCGTCAGCCTGGCGATGCGCTGAACCTGGGCAACAGCGTCAACGGCATCAGCATCAACGCCAACAGCACCGACGGCAAGGTCGTGCTGACGCTGTCGGGCAATGCGACGCTGGCCGACTACATGCAGCAGATCAAGAACATCAGCTTCATCAACAACAGCGAAGATCCGAGCACCGTACCGCGCATCATCACCGTGACGGTGACCGACGGCAGCAACTACTCGAACACCGCTACCACTACCGTGAACGTGGTCGGGGTTAACGACGCACCAGTAGCCACCGGTGGCGCGGTGACCGGTACCGAAGACACTTCGCTGGTGCTCGGCTGGTCGACGTTCGGTATCAGTGACGTGGACAGCGCCGCCGCCAGCCAGGGTGTGAAAATCACCGGGCTGCCGGGTGACGGCAAGCTGCAGTACCTGGACGGCGCAACCTGGAAGGACGTGGCCAACAACCAGACGTTCACCAAGGCCGACATCGACGCCGGCAAACTGCGCTTTACCCCCGATGCCAACGAATCCGGCGCCAATGGCAACCCGACCGGCGTGGGCGATCAAAAGGCCGATTACGCGCAAATCAGCTTCCAACCAACCGACGGCCAGGCGCTGGGCAACACCAGCACCGTGAAGATCGATATCACGCCGGTCGCCGACGCACCGAGCCTCAACGTGGCTGGCAACAGCGTGACCTCCACCGGTCTGATCAAGGAAGTCTGGACCGGCCTGTCGGGCCTGGGCACCGATGGCAGCGGCGCACCGTCCGGCACGCTCAAGTCGGTGATCGATGCCGCCGGCACACCAAACAGCAGCACCAACGTGACCAACGTGCAGTCCGACAGCAACGTCAACCCGGGCACCGCGTCGAAAACCTCGGGCCTGATCTTCCTCGAAGCCGGCAAGACCTACACCTTCAGCGGCACGGGCGATGACAGCCTGCTGGTGACCATTGGCGGCAAGGATGTGGCGGGCATTACCTGGGGCGCGGGCGGCAAGCTGAACGGTTCGTTCACGCCGACCACCAGCGGCTACTACACCCTGGACATCTACCACCACAACCAGACCGGCCCGGGCAGCTACGACGTGAACCTATCGGTCAACGGCAGCACACCCGTGGACCTGAGCAGTGCCGGCGTGCCGCTCTACACCGGCGTGACCGACCTGGCGAACGCTGGCGTGACCGTCTCCGACCTGCACGGCAGCAACGGCGAAGGCTACTACGACGGCTTCAAGCTCAACGAAGGCGCCGAAGGCACCAGCGTGCACCTGTCGAAGATCACCACCGCCCTGACCGACACCGACGGCTCCGAAAGCCTGAGCGTGAAGATCGGCGGCATTCCGGAAGGCAGCGTGCTGAGTGACGGCGCGGGCCATACCGCGACCGTGGGCAGCAACGGCGAGGCCTCGGTCACCGGCTGGAACCTGGGCAGCCTGACCCTGACGCCACCGACCTACTACAACGGCCAGTTCAACCTGACCGTGACGTCGACCTCTACCGAAGCCCTCGGCGGCTCGGCGGTCAGTACGGCGCAGATCCCGGTCACCGTCTACCCGGCGACCTACAACGCGGTCACCGCCACGTCTGGCAGCGACAACGTCACCGGCACCGACGGCAACGACATCGTGGTCGCCGACATCGGCGGGCTGACCGTGGTGCCGGGGGTCAACTACAACATCGCCTTCATGGTCGACAGCTCTGGCAGCATGAGCGACTCGTCCATCGCAGCGGCCAAGGCCTCGCTGACTTCGGTGTTCAACACCCTCAAGCAAAGCTTGGGCAGCAACTCCGGCACGGTGAACATCTTCCTGGCGGACTTCGACAGCCAGGTGAACAACACGGTCTCGGTCAACCTCAACAACCCGAACGCCTTGACCCTGCTCAAGGGCGTACTCGACTCGATGGTGTCCGGCGGCGGTACCAACTATGAAGACGTGTTCAAGACCACGGCGAACTTCTTCAAGAGCACCGACGCCCTGAACAATACCGGGGCGAAGAACCTGACGTATTTCATTACCGACGGCAAGCCGACTTACTACCAGACCGGCGAACAGACCAATCCGACGCTTTACGGCACCGTCAAGCTCGATGATGTCTTGAGCGCAGCCAATTACAGCGTCGGCAAGTACTACACCCAGACGATCGACAGCACACACAAGTACACCATCTACGAAAACGGCGAGATGTACCTGTCGACCAAAAGCGGCAAGAAATGGACCGACAGTTATGTGGGCACGGTGCATGCCGAGGGCAATGGCACCTTTGAACTGTCGAACCAGGGCGGCACCGGCTATGGCGACTACTGGAACTATGTCGATTCAGCAGCGGGCTCGACCGACAGCTTCACGCTGCTCAAAGGCTTGAGCAGCGTGGAAGCCATTGGCCTGAACAGTGATGTGACCCTGAACGACCTCAAGCCTTACGATTCGGACTCGACACCACAGACCAACATCGACCCGAACAACCTGGCCAACTCGATCATCGGCCACACCGAAGCGACCCTGCCGGGCGCCGATACGGTCAACGGTGGCGACGGCAATGACATCCTGTTCGGCGACCTGGTGAGCTTCAACGGCGTTGCCGGCGAGGGCTATCAGGCCATCCAGGCTTTCGTCGCCCAGCAGAACGGCGTGGACGTCAGCAAGGTCACCACCAGCAACGTGCACCAGTACATCACCGAGCACTACACCGCGTTCGATGTGTCCGGTGCCCACGATGGCAACGACACCCTGCTGGGCGGCGCCGGCAACGACATCATTTTCGGCCAGGGCGGCAACGACACGCTCAACGGTGGCAAGGGCAATGACATCCTGCTGGGTGGCACGGGCAACGACACACTGATCGGCGGCCAGGGCAATGACACCCTGATCGGCGGCCTGGGGGGCGATACCTTTGTCTGGAAGTCCGGCGACACCGGCACCGACGTGATCAAGAACTTCAACGCCGGCGAAGGCGACCGGATCGACCTGCGGGATCTGTTGCAGGGCGAAACCGGCAGCACCATCGACCACTTCCTGAAGATCAGCACGGTCGATGGCGTGTCGTCGCTGCAGGTCAGTACCTCTGGCCAGTTCAATGGGGCCAACGGTGCCGCGGCGGCGCCGGACGTGACGATCAAGCTCGAAGGCAACAACTGGTCGAACGTGAACCTGAACTCGTTGATCGCCGGCAGTGACCCGACCATCAAGGTCGATCACAACAACAGCTGAACCTGACACAAAACCCGTGGCGAGGGAGCAAGCTCCCTCGCCACGGGATAAGTGTTCATACTCCCCCACAGTTGGCCTATGCTGCCCAGCATGACGCCGCTTCATACATGAGGGATGCCCGATGTTTTATGTGCAACGCGATGCACAAGGCCTGCTGGTGCGCGTAGAAGCCACCGCTTATGCCGAAGCCACCGAGACCTTGCCGGCCGACAGCCACGAGATCCAGGACTGGTTCGCCAACCAGGCGGTGGAAAACAGCCTCAAGCAGCTCAAGCAGAGCGACCTGGAAATGATCCGGGTACTCGATGACTTGATCCAGGTGCTGACCAGCAAAGGCGTCATCCGCGTCACCGACCTGCCTGCTGCGGCCCAGGCCAAGCTGATGGACCGCACCCAGGCCCGGGAAGCACTGGGCGGGTTGAGCCGGTTGATCGATGATGATGAGAAGGGGTTGATCTAGCCTCAAATGACACAACCCGATCCCTGTGGCGAGGGAGCTTGCTCCCGCTCGGCTGCGCAGCAGTCGCAAAACGAGGTAACGCGGTCTGCCTGAAGAGCTGCTGGGGGCCTGCTTCGCAGGCCAGCGGGAGCAAGCTCCCTCGCCACAGGGGGTCGTGTTGTCTGGGCTGACGCTATCGCGAGCAAGCTCCCACAGTTGATCGGTGTTGATCTCGATATTTCGGCTCGACACAAATCCAGTGTGGGAGCGAGCTTGCTCGCGATGACAGTCCTCAATTCACCGCAGGCCTGTCAGCCCGTTGCTTGAACCTCCAGCCGATCCATCGCCCGCTCCACCAACAACTGCACCCCATCGGCCATCCGGCTGATCGCCAGGATCACGCTGCGGCGTGAGCCGTCGACGTCATCAGCCAGGTCGGCGGCGATGGCGCTGATGGACAGCAAGTCTTCGGAGGCATTGGCCAGGAGGGTTTCGGTGTCGATGTCTGGGGCTACGATGAAGAGCTGGGCGGTTGGGGCTTTTCCCGAGGCTTCATCGGTAGGTTTTGGATTGAGGTAGTAGTCGAGGGCGCGCTGGGCAGCTTCGTCGAGTGTGTTGGGACTGTGTGAAGTGTGTTTCGTTTCCGCTGTTGTCATTGGAGAACTCCTAAACGACTAGTAAGGAGCCTTTGCTACACAGCGAGTCCAAATGAGATCGCTGAATGGCATGGGCCGTTTCGCCCTAAACAGATATTTCGGACTTGCACGTCCGTGTCACCGTTTTTTCGGTGACAAACCCAGACTAGCCACGAGTCCGGTGCCGGACAAGTTCACCAAATTCGCTACAACTTGAAGGAAATCTCCTAGGACCTTGCTTTTGGAGGGGGTGTATATCCGTTTCTGCGGTAACGGCTACTGGCGGTTCCGCCCTTACGGCGGCTCACTTTTGAGAAGCGCAAAAGTAAGCAAAACGCTCTTGCCCCACCACTCGGTGCCTCGCTAGAGCTCGGCATGCCCTCACTCCGGCATTGCTCCGTGGGCCGCCGCGAAGGGCCATCCATGGCCCAGCGCGGCTACCTCGGCATCCATGCCGAGGTGCCCACTACGCAATGCCTGCGTTCGGCCAGCGTGGTTTAACGGGGCGCCCAAGATCAAAAGCCAAAGCAAGAGCAAGAGCAAGAGCAAGAGCAAGAGCAAGAGCAAGAGCAAGAGCAAGAGCAAGAGCAAGAGCAAGAGCAAGAGCAAGAGCAAGAGCGGGGCACATCCCGGCATTTTATTTAGCTGACCCGCCGTCTTCGCGAGCAAGCCCGCTCCCACATAGGTTTTTGGTCCTTTACAAGATCAGCGTCCACCGCCGAGCCCTGTGGGAGCCGAGCTTGCTCGCGATGGCGGTGGGTCTGCTTGCATCAATGC
>NZ_JACVAH010000010.1:0-267939 GCF_014851795.1 Pseudomonas sp. Pdm06 | reverse complement strand
CAGCCATGCAGAGGCTTGAGACATTGATCGAGAAAACGATCAAGGATCATCTGAGGGATGCTGGTTTGCTGGGTCAGCTGAACCGTTGCTTGAAGGTTGAGGGCATTGGCTTTCTGACCGGAGCCCGCTTGCTTACGGCATTTCAGCGAGGGGATTTCAGAAGCGCAGACGCCTTCATTGCCTTCTTGGGGATGGACTTGCGAGTGTCGAAATCAGGACAAAAAGACGGGCGCCGCAGCTTGAGTAAACGAGGCGACCCGGAAGTTCGTCGGCTGTTACACAATGCCGCCATGTCGGCTAGCCGCACATCTGCCTGGAGAGGCTTCTATGAAAAGCAAAGAGCTCGTGGTTTCACTACCACTCAGGCGTTGGTAATGCTGGCTCGCAAGCTTGCTCGGATCGTATTCGCTCTGCTGAAAGAGCAAAGCAAATACCAACCCAAAGCGGCTTGAGGGCTTCCCCTCAACCATAGAATCTCCCACAGGGGGTTTGCAGCGCTCGGCCCATTGTGGGAGCGAGCTTGCTCGCGATGGCGGACAACTCGATTCGAAACCCTACACCCCGGCCGCCTTCAACCGCTGCGCATGCTCGACAAACAACCGGACCGGCTCGGCCCCCTTGCCCACCAGCCCCAGCGACTGGTTGACGATGTCGAAGTGGTCCAGCGGATAGTCATCGCCGATGACCGTGCCCAGGTGTGAGCTGTAGCGTCCGACCAAACCGTCGCACTGTCCCGCTTCCCTGACAAAGGTGCGGGCAAATAAACGGCAAGTGCGGTTGGTGCCGTCGAACAGATTGCGCCCTTTATCGGTCTTGCCCGGCTGCAAGGTGCCGGACCAAGAGTAATAGCGCACGCCATTGACTTCTTCCGGCCCGTGCCCACCCCAGGTAACCGGCAGGCCCTGTGGATAACCTTGATTGAACAGCGCCACCCCGGCGGCGGTCAGGGAGGCGTGGGAAGCATGGATGTCCACTGGCAGCTTCGGCCCCCGATAGCCGGTGTCCAGCAGGCTCATCAGGGCGTTGATCAGGCTCAGCACGGCACTGAGCACACGCCCCTTGGCACTGTCGGCCGGGTAGTGGGCCTGCAGGTAATCGGCCAGTTCGGAGCCATGGTTGGGGCCGGCCACCGACGTGACCGACGCCACCAGGTCCGGGCGTTTGGCGGCGGCATAACGGGCGGTGAGGCTGCCCTGGCTGTGGCCGATCAGGTTGACCTTCTGCGCACCGGTTTGCCGCAGGATGTCGTCGATCAATGCCAGCAACTGCTCGCCGCGCACCTCGGACGAGTGCAACGGCGAAACCTTCACCGCCACCACCACGGCCCCACCGCGACGCAACGCCGAGACGATCCCATACCAGTACGGGTACAGCACCAGGCGTATGAACCCGAACATGCCCGGGACCAGTACCAGCGGATAACGAGTGGCGCAGCGTTGCGACATGGCGACATCCTTGTGATCAAGAAGGGATCAGCATCAATACCGATGATGACCAGTCTATGACACCCAGATGAATCCGTGGCGAGGGAGCTTGCTCCCGCTGGGCTGCGCCGCAGCCCCCTCTCAGAAAGATCGCGCCAAGGCCAGCAAGCGCTCCTCGGCCTCGGCACAAGACAACGCGAAGCTGCGCTCGGCTGACTCTTCGCCTTCGGCCGCCACCACCGTCACATCGGTGATGCCGAATGGGAATTGCACTGACACATTTCATTAAACTTTTTGCCTCGTTCCTCACTCCACCTAAGAAGTGATCGCGCCAGCAGAGCGTGACGCTCCAACCGGATCAGCCTCCAGGAGAACGAGATGAGCGACATGCACTTATCCGATGTAACCACCCTGCGCGAACGTGCGCGGCAGAACGTGCAGAACGGCGCAGTGACCGAAGGCTATGGCGCCGACCGACAGGAAGTCATCCGCCTGCTCAACGAAGCGCTGGCCACCGAACTGGTCTGCGTGCTGCGCTACAAGCGTCACTACTTCATGGCCTCCGGCCTCAAGGCCAGCGTGGCGGCCAGTGAGTTCCTCGAACACGCGAACCAGGAAGCCGAACACGCCGACAAACTCGCCGAGCGCATCGTGCAGTTGGGCGGCGAGCCGGAGTTCAACCCTGACCTGTTGACCCGCAATTCCCACGCCCAGTACGTTGCGGGCAACACCCTCAAGGAAATGGTGTACGAGGATCTGGTGGCCGAACGGATCGCCATCGACAGCTACCGGGAAATCATCCAGTACATCGGCGAAAAAGACCCGACCACCCGGCGCATCTTCGAAGACATCCTGGCCCAGGAAGAAGAGCATGCCGATGACATGGCCGATATCCTGGCCGATCTGTAATAGCCTTCAGGGCCCAATCGCGAGCAAGCTCGCTCCCACAGGGGACTGCATTCTGTCTGAAAGAATGCGGTCAAAATGTGGGAGCGAGCTTGCTCGCGATGAGGCCAGCCACCTCACCGCACAACCGGGCTACCGGGTAGGCTTGACCGTCACCGGCGCCTTGCCCGCCTTCATCTGCTCCAGCAGCGGCGCGCACTGGTTCGGCTCACCCCCACTGGGCGCCACCAGCGCCAGCAACCCGGCCGCCGGCGCGGCGATCACGCCCAACGCCACCATTCCGGCACCGCGCAGCATCAGGGGCACGGCCTTGACGCCAGCGGCGGGCTTGGCGAACGGGCCGCGCACGTACAACGGCGAGCGCAGGGAAATCAGACGCCAGCCCTTGGACTCGGGAGTGATGGTCAGGTCCAGTTGTTCACTCGCCATGTTCGCCGTGCCGTCGATGTAGATGATCGCGTTCTCCGTGTCGAACACGAACAGCCGCGTGGTCGCCAGGCCCGTCTTGATGTCGAAGTCCGCCGCCGCGCAGTTGATCTTCACTTCTTTGTCGCCAAAGATTTTTCCCACCACGTAGTTGCCGACGTTCAGTCCCGCCAGCTCCATCAATTCCCGACTGATGGCGCCATCGTTGATGAGCATTTTCAGCGTGCCATTGGCCGTGCCCAGCAGTGCCGCCACCGAATTGCCGCGCCCGGCGATGTCGGCATCGCCGTTCAATTCGCCGAAACTGGTTTTCATCGGTTCAAAACCCGGGAACAGTTGCTTGAGCTTGAACCCTCGCGCCGTCAGCTTCGCCTGGCCTTCAAGGGGCTGGGTGTGCCCGTTGAGGCGGATCTGCGCATCGAGGCGGCCACCGGCCACACCGAAGCGCAGGGGTTCCAGGCTCAACTGCCCATCATTGAGCACCAGGTGGGTATAAAGATCGCTGAACGGCAACTGCTCGCTGTGAACGATGCGCTTGCCGGTGAACTCCACATCGGCGTCCATCACGCTCCAGCGCTCGGTGCGAAACTCTTCCACGGGCAAGACCTTGTCGGTCGGCTGTTTGCTGGCGCCGCCCCGGGCCTTTTGCTCGGCATTGGAGTCCGCACCGATCAGCGGCGCCAGGTCGCTGAACAGCAGTTGATTGGAGACCAGCGCACCACTGAGTTTCGGCCGCGGCTGGCTGGCGACATAGGCTAGGTCGCCATGGATATCGCTGTCGCCGATCTTGCCGTTGAACGCCTCGTAGCGGAACAGCGCCCCACCCGGCTCATGCAGCTTGGCAATCAAGCGGCCATCGGTGGCGTAAGGCGGCGAATCCGGCAAGGTCACGCCGGTCAGCGGGTAAAGATGAGCGAGGCTTTTGCCGGCCAGCTTCAGGCGCAAGTCCAGGGCCCCGAGGTTCAGCGGGTCGGTGAGGGTGCCAGCCAGTTCGATGCGAGTGTCGCCGATCTTCGCCTGGGCCTGGAGCGGAAAGGGTTGTGACGCATCCTGCAACGCCAGCAAGCCACCGACCTTGCCGGAGCCGGTCAGGTTTTGCCCGTGATACTGCCCGTTGACCTTGAAGGCGAACGCATAGTCCTGCGGCGTCGCGCCTTGGTCCTGGGCTTTTTTGGCGGCCTTGTCGCCAACAATGTCGCTGAACGGAATGGGTTTGCCCAACGGATCGATCAACAGGTCGAGCCGGGTCTTGAGCGTCTGGTCGTCCAGAGTGACGTGGCCCTTGTCGAAGCCGATGGCGCCAATGTCCACCACCCAGCTGGACGGCTCGGCGTCCGGGTCCTTCGGGTCGAACTGGAAGGTCCAGTTGGCGCGACCGTCCGCCAGGCGTTGCAGGTTGGCGTTGGGCTCCGTCAGGTCGATGCGCGGAATCGCCACTCGCCGGGCCAGCAAGGCCAAGGGCGAAACGCGTAGCTCGACACGCTTGAGCGTGACCATTTGCGGGTTTTTCGACCAGTCCGGGTTACCCAGGCTCAAGTCTTCGGCCACCACATGGGGCCACGGCAACCAGGCGCGCCAGCCACCTTCTCCCGGTTCGCGCTGCCAGACCACCGCCAGGTTGCCGTTGATGGCGAAGGGGCGATGCAACTCCTCGGAAACCTTGGCATTGAGCGGGGGCTTGATGCGGTTCCAGTCGAAGAACGCGATGACCAGGACCAGCACCGCCAGCAGGACAACAAGGCTGGCAAAGCTCCAGGCGAGGATTTTCGAGGTGCGCGTCATGCACAAGGCTCCTGATGACAAGTCAGCGTCCGCAACCACGGCGCTGTTGGAAATACGAACCCGCAGTCGGTTCGTCATGAAAGGTTGGACTGATGAAACGACCAACAGGTGCCGATGAACGGCACAAAAAAATGCCTGGATCCTGACCAATCAGCCAACAAACTGTTACCGCACCCGCACATTTACGAGGCGCCAATGGGTACAAAATACCCACCGCAGTGCAAAACCGAACCCCGGAAACGCCCGATCTAGAGCCTTCCCCCAGAACAATCAATTCCGTTGATTATTACCATTGTCTTTATGAACTTTTATATCGACTTATCGAGAGTAGCATTGCCCTCGTACCCACTTTATCGCCCTCCCAAGGAGCAACGATCATGAAACGCCAATTACTGATGAGTCTTTCACTTTCTCTGCTGGCCTCTACCGCCTTCGCACTGCCAGCTTCCGAACAAGCCACGCCACAGGTCAAGGACAGCCATTCTGTCTACAGCCAGACCGTCGCTGAAGGCGGAAGTGATCGCCTGAAGGAAAAAGGCCTGGCAGCAGATGGTTCCGAGCGCACCCCACAAGGCCAGACCTTGGCAGCTGACGGTTCCGACCGCACTCCACAAGGCCAGACCTTGGCAGCTGACGGTTCCGATCGCACTCCACAAGGCCAGACCTTGGCAGCCGACGGTTCCGACCGCACTCCACAAGGCCAGACCCTCGCAGCTGACGGTTCCGACCGCACTCCACAAGGCCAGACCTTGGCAGCTGACGGTTCCGACCGCACTCCACAAGGCCAGACCTTGGCAGCTGACGGTGGTGACCGCGTGATCGAACGCAACAGTGCAGTGAGCTGAGCCCATGGTGGCCCAGAAAAAAGCCCGATTCCTGCAATCGGGCTTTTGACTTTTCAAACCCCTCGTTTTCCCCGCCCGATCCCTCTCTACCGTTCGACGTCGGCAAAGCCGATTTGCTAGAGTGCGTCGCTCCCGTGAATCAGAAGTCAGCCTTGCGATGCTGCCCCGCGCCGAACAGAAACAACAGACCCGAATTGCCCTGATGGACGCAGCCCGCCATTTGATGGAGTGCGGCCGGGGCTTCGGCAGCCTGAGCCTGCGGGAAGTCGCCAGGACGGCAGGCATCGTGCCCACCGGATTCTACCGGCACTTCGAGGACATGGACCGACTGGGCCTGGCATTGGTCAGCGAAGTCGGCCAGACCTTTCGCGAGACCATCCGCCTGGTACGCCACAACGAGTTCGTCATGGGCGGCATTATCGATGCGTCGGTGCGGATCTTTCTCGATGTGGTGCAAGCCAACCGATCCCAATTCCTGTTCCTGGCCCGCGAGCAATACGGCGGCTCCCTGCCGGTGCGCCAGGCCATCGCCCAATTGCGCGAAGGCATCAGCTCGGACCTGGCCGCCGACCTGGCCTTGATGCCCAAGCTGCAGCACCTGGACCTGGCCGCCCTGGGCGTGATGGCCGACCTCATCGTCAAGAGCGTGTTCGCCACCCTGCCAGACATCATCGACCCACCGGCCCAAGCCCTCCCCGAACACCTCACGCCCCAGGCGAAGATTACCCAGCAACTGCGGTTCATCTTCATTGGCCTCAAGCATTGGCAAGGGTTGGGCAGTACCGAATAACCCCGAATGTATCCACTGTGGGAGCGAGCTTGCTCGCGATTGCGGTCTGTCAGCGACATCAATGCTGACTGACCCACCGCTATCGCGAGCAAGCTCGCTCCCACAGATTTTTTGTGCAAGCCGCAAAATGGTGCGCGACATCCCGACACGCACCAACATGGCACGCAATCCGCCCCATCCTGAAACGCCATCCCAGCTATTTCCTACACCTTCTTCGATTGGCAAGCCCCTTGCTCTAAACACAGCACCGTTCATTGCTGGAAGCACTCCGATGCTGGTGATCCACCGCAGAATCGACACTCAACCGCGCTGGGACGCCGAGCTGCACCTGACCTTCGACGCCCGTAGCAAAAGCCGCCTGCGCTGTTTCAGTGCCGAAGGTGAAGACGTGGGATTGTTCCTGGAACGAGGCCAGCCGCCGCTGTACGACGGCGAATGCCTGCAGGCCGAAGACGGGCGCATCGTGCGCGTCTGCGCCCGCGCCGAACAATTGCTGCACGTCACCTGCGCCAACGCCTTCGAACTGACCCGCGCCGCCTATCATCTGGGCAATCGCCACGTGGCCCTGCAAGTGGGCGACGGCTGGCTGCGCCTGCTGGACGACTACGTGCTCAAGGCAATGCTCGAGCAACTGGGCGCCAGCGTCGAATCCATCGAAGCCCCGTTCCAGCCAGAACACGGTGCCTATGGCGGCGGCCATCATCATTCCCGGCACGGCGACGAAGACTTCAACTACGCGCCGCGCCTGCATCAGTTTGGCGTGCGCACATGAACCCGGCCTGGGCGCTGCTGCGTCTGGCCAGCCCGCAGCTGCCGATTGGCGGCTACAGCTATTCCCAGGGGCTGGAGATGGCGGTGGACAATGGCCAGGTGAAAAACCCCGACGACGCGCGGCGCTGGATCAGCGATCAATTGCTGTTGAACCTGGCACGCTTCGAAGCGCCCTTGCTGCTGGCGCACTGCACCGCAGCCGCCGCTGACGATTGGGACGCGCTGCTGCAACATTGCGAAGAGCACCGCGCCAGCCGGGAAACCCGCGAGCTGTATCAGGAGAGCCGGCAGATGGGCTACTCGTTGCAGCAATTGCTCGCAGGCCTGCCGGAACTCGACCACGCCGCGCGAGGCTTTCTCGAACAGCGCAGCGAGCCGCATCTGGCACTGGGCTGGGCCCTGGCCGCCCGCGCCTGGCAGATCGCCCCCCAGGACGCTCTCGCCGCCTGGCTGTGGAGTTGGCTGGAAAACCAACTGGCGGTGCTGATGAAAACCCTGCCCCTGGGCCAACAAGCGGCCCAGCGCCTGACCAGCGAACTGCTGCCGCTGTTGCAACAGGCCCAGCACGACGCCTCGAACATCGACCCCGATCATTACGGCAGCGCCGCATTTGGCCTGTCCCTGGCGTGCATGGCCCATGAGCGCCAGTACAGCCGCCTGTTCCGTTCCTAGGAGACACACATGAATACACAACCTCTGCGCGTCGGTATCGGCGGCCCGGTGGGCTCCGGCAAGACCGCCCTGACCCTGGCCCTGTGCCTGGCTCTACGTGAACGCTACAACCTGGCGGTGGTCACCAATGACATCTACACCCGCGAAGACGCCGACTTCCTGGTGCGCAACGAGGCCCTGGCGCCGGAGCGGATCATCGGCGTGGAAACCGGCGGCTGCCCGCACACGGCGATTCGCGAAGATGCGTCGATCAACCTTGAAGCGGTGGACCAGTTGAACCGGCGCTTCCCGGGCCTGGACCTGATCCTGGTGGAATCGGGCGGCGACAACCTGTCGGCGACCTTCAGCCCCGAGCTGTCGGACCTGACGATCTATGTGATCGACGTCTCGGCCGGCGACAAGCTGCCGCGCAAGGGCGGGCCGGGCATCTGCAAATCCGACCTGCTGGTCATCAACAAAATCGACCTGGCCCCCCTGGTGGGCGCGTCCCTGGAGATGATGGACAGCGACACCCGGCGGATGCGCAACGGCAAGCCTTTCGTGTTCAGCAACCAGAAGACCGGCCAAGGCCTGGACGACATCATCGCCTTCATCGAGCGCCAGGGCCTGCTGAGCGCCGCCTGATTTTTCGACTGACAACAAGGAAGCTTATCCATGACGTTCAAACGCATTCTCGGCGCCCTCGCCCTGCTGCTGACCCCGGCCCTGGCCTTCGCTCACCCCGGCCACGGCGACAACGGGCTGATCGCCGGCCTCGGCCATCCCATCGGCGGGCTCGACCATTTGCTGGCGATGCTGGCGGTCGGTCTGTGGGCTGCACAACAACAAGGCGCCGCGCGCTGGGCACTGCCATGTACCTTCGTCGGTACGATGCTGCTTGGCGGCCTGCTGGGCTTTGAAGGCCTGGACCTGCCAGCGCTGGAAAGCGGCATCGCCGCCTCGGTGCTCGCCCTGGGCCTGGCGGTGGCACTGGCGGTGCGTCCGCCGTTGAGCCTGGCGGTCGGTGCAACCGCCCTGTTTGCGCTGTTCCATGGCGTGGCCCATGGCTTGGAACTGCCGGACATGTCGAGCCCATGGGCCTATGCGGCAGGCTTCGTCGCGGCCACGGCGGCGCTGCATGGCGCAGGTTTTGCGCTGGTGCGGGTGTTGCCGCAAGCGGCGGCGCCGTTGGTCAGGTTGGCCGGGGCGGCTTCGGCGGGGGCTGGGGTTTGGTTGTTGGCCAGCTGATTCTTTAGCGCCTGCCTGGCCGCCATCGCGAGCAAGCTCGCTCCCACAGTTTGTTCGGGCTTCCACACTTTGATCGGTGGCCCTTGTGGGAGCGAGCTTGCTCGCGATGACGGACTTACAAGCGCCATCTCTCTGGAGTCGGTCACTCTGCTACCATGTCGCGCAATCGCCTCCCCCAGCCGTGACGACTTCCGCCGATGCCTGACGTTTCCCGCCCCGTCCCCCAGCCTGAATTGATCGCCCTGTTCGCAACAGTGCGTCAGCATTTTCACGACGTGATCGTGCCGATGTGGCAAGGCCCGGGTTGGAATGCCGAACTGGCGCTGCCCTATGAATCCCTGGATGCCGGACATGCGCCGCTGCCGCCCCAGCGCTACCGCGCCATGGCCTGTGCGCGGCAGTTGTATGTGTTCGCCAGCCTGATTGGCGAAGTCCCCCAGGCCGAGGAGCGGGCCAGTGCCCTGTTCCGCTCGCTGCAACGACATTTCCATGATGCCGAACACGGCGGCTGGTTCTACAGCATCGACCCCCAAGGCGCGCCGCTGGACACCGGCAAAGACCTCTATACCCACGCCTTCATCCTGTTCGCCTGCGCCCATTACTGGGACAAGGTCCGCGAACCGCTGGTGGAATCGGTGCTCAACGCCAGCCTGGAGGTCATCGCCCAACGCTTTGCCAGCGCAGACGGTCTCTACGAAGCCAGCCTCGCGCGCGATTGGTCAACGACCGGCTCCGGCCCGCTGCAAAACCCCTTGATGCACCTGGCCGAAGCTTTCCTCGCCACGCTTTCGGTCCGCGAAGACGCCAACGTCCGTCAAGCATTGCTGAGCTTGTGCGACGGAATGGCCAAGCATTTCATCGAGCCGCAGCAACGGGTCATGATGGAAAAACCGCTCAAGGCTGTGGATAACTGGTTCGAGCCGGGGCACCAGTTCGAATGGTATTACTTGCTGGCCTCATCGCCGTTGTTGCGTAACGGCAAGCTGCACACCGCCCTGGAGCGCAGCTTCGACCATACCGAACAACGCGGCGTCGATCCGGAATCCGGCGCGGTGTGCGCGATGCTGGACCAGGAACCACAAGCAAACCCGCGCGATGCCACCCAACGCATCTGGGCTCAGGCCGAGTACCTGCGGGCACTGACATTACGCCCTGGCAACCAGGGAGTGTTACTGCGTCAATTGCAGGCTTTGCAGCATCACTTCCTGCATGCCAAGGGCTGGAATGAATGCCTGGACGCCAACGGCATCGTCAGCCGCCGGGACATGCCGTCCACCACGCCCTATCACCTGCTGACCTGCTATCGCGGGCTGGCCGATTATCTAGGCTGATTGGCAAACCGCTATCGCGGGCAAGCCTTGCTCCCACAGGGATTTGAGCAGCCCTACTTCCCAGGAATGAATCAAGCCTGTGGGAGCAAGGCTTGCCCGCGATGAACGATAACGCAGTCTTATGTTTTGTTGCGCTCGATGGCAAACCCGGCCCAGGTCTGGCTCACCGGCATCAGCTCAAGGCTGTTGATGTTGATGTGTGCCGGGGCGTTGAGCACCCAGAAAATCGTATCGGCGATGTCCTGTGGCTGGATCGGCTCGGCGCCGGCATACGTCGCGTTGTAGCGCTCCTGGTCGCCACCGAAGCGCACCAGGGAGAACTCGCTCTCGCACAGGCCCGGCTCGATGTTGCTCACCCGCACGCCCGTGCCTTGCAGGTCGCAACGCAGGTTCAGGGAGAACTGTTTGACGAACGCCTTGCTCGCGCCATACACGTGGCTGCCCGGATACGGGTAGTTGCCGGCGATGGAACCCAGGTTGACGATCCCGGCGCCACGGCCGTGGGCGATCAGGCGCGGCAACAGCAGGCGCGTGCTGTAGATCAGCCCTTTGACATTGGTGTCGACCATGGTGTCCCAATCATCGAGGTCGCACTTGGGGGCCGGGTCGACGCCCAGGGCCAGGCCGGCATTGTTGATCAGCCCGCGCAGCTTGGCGAAGGATGGCGGCAGGTTGGCGATGGCCTCTTCCATGGCCTTGCGATCACGCACATCCAGGACCAGGCCATGGACTTCGGTCTGCTTCGACAATTCGGCACACAGGGCATTGAGGCGTTCTTCACGACGACCAGTCAGCACCAGTTTCCAACCGGCCTCGGCAAACCGACGGGCACAGGCTTCACCAAAACCGGACGTCGCGCCGGTGATAAACAGGGTGTCAGACATCGTGTTCTCCTTGTTTGAACTGCAAAAGCCATTGAATGGAAATCGGCCCACAGCATGCCCGGCCTGGCACGCCAGGGGCAAGGCTTCGCATGAGCTTTTGGCCCACGGCTGCTCATAAAACAACCAATCCACGCCAGGCCTCGCCCAACAAGGCCCGCAGCCGGTTGCTCGCACCTTATCCACAGGCACGTCCACAGTAATCGGGGGCAAGTGCAAATCTCGCAGGCCGCTGTGCATAAGGCTTTTCGGGGTATTTGGAATTTTTTTTCGCTTGACCCTGCAAGTGAGGTTGTGCAGCGCAAGTTATCTGCTATAAGCCACTGCGAAATAGGCGATGGCTCCAAGCCAGTAACGACGGCCCTCAGCGCGGTCTTTCCAGAGTTTAGTCACAGACTTATCCACAGGCTTGCCCACTGTCTTTGGAGTCCATTCCGGCGCTCATAAAAGTGTTGACAACAGCCGCTCCCGCCTGACCAAAAACGCCTGATCAAAAAACGATCACAGCCTTGCAAGCCACGGATTCAAAGGCTTTCAGCCAGCTACTCCCACGTTACCCACAGCCAGCTCCACAGCAAACGGGGACAAGTCAAAACCGTGACAAAACAACTGTTTGCGGCGACTTTATGTCGCGGTTTCACAGGGGCTCAGGATTGTTGTCCACAATTCTCCCAAGCGACCAAAGTCCCTTGTGGGAATGGGTGGTGGTTTGAAGAGATAAAAAAACCGGCGATCTCTCGCCGGTTTTTTACATTACAGCAGCCGCCTCAATGCCCGCCCAGGTACGCGTTGCGCACCTCCTCGTTGGCGAGCAGTTCCTTGCCAGTGCCGGTCAGGCGGATTTCACCGTTGACCATCACATAGGCCCGGTCCGACAACTTGAGGGCGTGGTTGGCGTTCTGTTCCACCAGGAAGATGGTCATCCCGGTGGACGCCAGTTCACGCAGGGTGGCGAAGATCTGTTTCACCACGATCGGCGCCAGCCCCAGGCTCGGCTCATCGAGCAGCAACAACTTGGGCCGGCTCATCAATGCCCGGGCGATGGCGAGCATTTGCTGCTCACCACCGGACATGGTCATGGCCCGCTGGTTGCGACGCTCCTTGAGCCGTGGAAACAGCTCGAACATGCGCTGCATGTCTTCGCTGGCGTATTTGTCACCGATGGGAATGGTGCCCATCAGCAGGTTTTCCTCGACGGTCATGTCCGGGAATACCCGTCGCCCTTCCGGCGACTGCGCGATGCCGTTGGAGGCAATGTAGTGCGACGACTTGTGGGTGATGTCCACGCCCTGGTAGATGATCTGCCCGCCCGCCGCACGGGGTTGGCCGAAGATGGACATCAGCAACGTGGACTTGCCGGCACCGTTGGAGCCGATCAGGCTCACGGTTTCACCTTCGCCAATGTGCATCGAGACCTTTTTCAGGGCCTGGATCGGCCCGTAGAACACGTCCAATTCCTTGAGTTCGAGGATAGGTCCACTCATACCAGTTCCTCTTCGTCGGCACCCAGGTAGGCCGCGATCACCTTCGGATCGTTGCGAATCGCCTCGGGACCGCCCTCGGCGATCACGTTGCCGTGGTCCAGCACCACGATGTGATCGGAAATGCTCATTACCATGCCCATGTCGTGTTCGATCAGCACCACGGTCAGATCATGCTCGTCGCGCAGCAGCCGGATCATCGCGCTCAGCGCTTCGGTTTCCTGAGGGTTGAGGCCGGCGGCCGGTTCGTCGAGGCAGATGATCTGCGGGCGGGTGCACATGGCCCGGGCGATTTCCAGGCGCCGTTGCTGGCCGTAGGAAAGCTCCCCGGCTAGGCGGTTGGCGCAATCCACCAGGTCCACCACTTCCAGCCAGTAGAAGGCATGGTCCAGCGCATCGCTTTCGGCCTTGCGGTAGCCCTTGGTGTTGAGGATACCCGCCAGCATGCTGCGGTTGACCCACATGTGCTGGGCCACCAGCAGGTTTTCCAGCACCGACATTTCCTTGAACAGGCGAATGTTCTGGAAAGTACGGGCCAAACCAGCGCGGTTCACCAGGTGGGTGCCACCGAACATCTTGTAGTACAGCCGGCTGGCGAAGGACTTCGGCGAGACGAAGTCCGTCGGGCGAAACGCTTCTCCCAACAGCTTGATGACGTTGGTTTGCTCGCCACGCACATTGAGCTCGATCTTGCCGCCCGTGGCCTTGTAGAAACCGGTCAGGCAGTTGAACACCGTGGTCTTGCCCGCGCCGTTGGGGCCGATCAGGGCAAAGATCGAGTTGCGTTTGACTTGCAGGCTGACATCGCTGAGGGCCTTGATCCCACCGAACTGCATCATCAGGTTTTCGACTGAGAGTACGACTTCGCTCATGGCGCTACCCCCTTGCGCGGCGTCACGCCGGTACGGCTGATACGGATCAGGCCGCGTGGACGCCAGATCATCATCAACACCATCAGTACGCCGAACAGCAGCACCCGGTATTCGGAGAAGCTGCGCAGCAGCTCCGGCGCCACGGTGAGCACGAATGCCGCGATCACCACGCCGACCGTCGAGCCCATGCCGCCGAGCACGACGATCGCCAGGATCAGCGCCGATTCGAAGAAGGTGAACGACGACGGGTTGACGAAGCCTTGGTAACTGGCGAAGAACACCCCGGCCAGGCCAGCCGTGGACGCACCGATAGTGAACGCCGAGAGCTTGACCAGTACATGGTTCAGGCCCATGGAGCGGCAGGCGATTTCATCCTCGCGCAGGGCTTCCCAGGCACGACCGACCGGCATGCGGGTCAGGCGATGCTTGACGTAGAGCACCAGCAGCACAGTGATGAACAACACGATGTAGATGAACAGGAATTTGATGTTGGGGTTGTAGTCGATGCCGAAGAACTCATGGAACGGCACCCCGCCATCCTTCGCCCGCCTGCCGAATTCCAGGCCCAGGAAAGTCGGTGAAGGAACCGGCATGCCATTCGGTCCACCGGTGAACGACAGCCAGTTGTTGAGCACCAGGCGAATGATCTCGCCAAAGCCCAGGGTCACGATGGCCAGGTAGTCACCGTGCATTCGCAACACCGGGAATCCCAATATGCACCCCGCCATCGCCGCCGCGATGGCCGCCAGCGGCAGCACCGTCCAGAAGCCCAGCCCCAGGTATTGGTAGCCCAGCGCCAGGCCATAGGCGCCGATGGCGTAGAACGCCACGTAACCCAGGTCGAGCAGCCCCGCCAGGCCGACCACGATGTTCAGGCCCAGGCCCAACAGCACATAGATCAGCCCGAGAATGACCACCGTGAGCACGTATTTGTTGGCGAAGAACGGAAACACGATGGCAATCACGATCAGTGCCGGGATGATCCAGCGCAGCCGCGATTTGTAGTCCGGCGGCAACACGTGCACGCCGGAGCCGGTGCTTTCGAAACCCTGGAGAATCTTCAGTCCCTTGGGGGTTTGCAGGAACAGGCTCAAGGCGAAGCGCCCGATCATCACGATCGCCACCAGCCAGCCGACGCGGGCCGGTTGCAGGTTGAAGCTGTAGCCGTCGAGCACCACGCCGACAATTGGCCCGAACACGATCAGCGAGATCAAGCCAGCCAGGATCGCGTCGATGACGCTCTGTTTGATATCAAGCGGTTTATTGGCAGCAGACATACTTATACCTTCGCCACGAGTGGGCGACCCAACAGGCCTTGGGGACGGAAAATCAGAATCAGCACCAGCAGCGAGAAACTGAACACGTCTTTGTAGTCGGAGTTGATCAGACCGGAGAACAGCGACTCGGAAATCCCGAGGATGATCCCGCCGAGCATGGCCCCAGGCAGGGAACCGATGCCGCCGAGTACCGCCGCGGTGAACGCCTTGATGCCGATGATGAAGCCGGCATAGAAGTCGAATGTGCCGTAGTTCATGGTGATCAGCACGCCGGCCAGGGCCGCCATGGCCGCACCGATGATGAATACGTAGGAAATCACCCGGTCGGTGTTGATCCCCAGGATCGAGGCCATCTTGCGGTCTTGCTGGGTGGCGCGGCACATGCGTCCGAGCTTGGTGTACTTGATGATGTAGGTCAGCAACGCCATCCCGGCGAATGCGGCGATCAGGATGAAGATCTTGGTGTAGGTGAGCTGGACGAAACCGCTGCCGATGTCGACGCGCATGGCGCCTTCGAGCAGCGTCGGGACACCCTGTTGACGGGCACCCTGGCTGATCTGTGCGTAGTTCTGCAGGATCAGCGAAATACCGATGGCACTGATCAGCGGTGCCAGCCGGGTCGAGTTGCGCAGGGGTTTATAGGCGACGCGTTCGATGACCCAGCCGTAGACCCCGGTGACCACCACCGTGAACACGAGCGTGCCAAGGATCATGAGCGGAAAGGATTCAATACCGAAGTAAGCCAGCAGAGCCAGACTGATTGCCGCGAGGTAAGCGGAAATCATGTAAACCTCGCCGTGGGCGAAGTTGATCATGCCGATGATGCCGTAGACCATTGTGTAGCCGATGGCGATCAGACCATAGACCGACCCGAGGGTCAGGCCATTGATCAGTTGCTGCAGGAAAATACCATCCATAACGCAATCTCACGCAGTGAGAACCTGCACACCTTCGGGTGCGCGGTTCTTCTAAGGAAAATACAGATTAACGTCGGAGCAATGTCAGGCACGACCTGCACGCGCCCTTTGGAAACCGGGGTTTGCCCGGCCCCCAAAGGAGGCGTTGACGGTCGCGTCAGCCCTTACTTCTGTTTTTCCAACTGGTGGTACTTGCCGTCCTTGTCCCACTGATAGACCACGTAGTCGGAGACTTTCAAGTCGCCCTTGGTGTCCCATTCCTTCTTGCCCATCACGGTCTGGACGGGGTTGGCCTTGAGCCACTTGGCCGCGTCTTCGCCTTTATTGGACTTGGCGCCATTGAACCCGGCGGCCAGGGCCTGGACCGAAGCGTAGGCGTACAGGGTGTAGCCTTCAGGCTCGGTACCATTCTTGCGGAACTCTTCAACCACGGCCTTGCTGTCTGGCAGCAGGCGCGGGTCGGCACCGAAGGTCATGTACACACCATCGACGTATTGCGCGCCGCCGGCGGTGGTGACCAGTTCGTCGGTCACGATGCCATCGTCGGACATGAACTTCACGTCCTTGAGACCCTGCTCACGCAACTGGCGAACCAGTGGGCCGGCTTCCGGGTGCAGGCCACCGAAATAGACCACGTCGGCACCGGTCGAACGGATCTTGGTGACCACGGCACTGAAGTCTTTCTCGCCGCGGGTCAGGCCTTCGTACAGCACCTCCTTCACACCGCGCTTGGCCAGTTGTGCCTTGGTGGCATCCGCCAGGCCTTGGCCGTAGGTGTCCTTGTCGTGCAGCACAGCCACTTTCTTGCCCTTGAGCACGTCGACGATGTAGTCACCTGCCACGATGCCCTGCTGGTCGTCACGACCGCACATGCGGAACATTGCGCTCAGGCCGCGCTCGGTGACCTGTGGGTTGGTGGAGCCCGGGGTGATGGCGATGATGCCGGCTTCGTCGTAGACCTCGGAGGCCGGGATGGTATTGGACGAGCAGAAGTGCCCGACCACGCCGATCACCTTGTCCTGGTCGACCAAGCGGTTGGCCACTGCCACGGCCTGCTTGGGTTCGCAGGCATCATCACCCGCGACCAGTACGATTTTCTCGCCGTTGACGCCGCCGGCCTTGTTGATGGCATCGGCTGCCGCCTGGGCACCCTTCATGTACTGCTCGCCGAATGCGGCGTTGGCGCCGGTCATCGGCCCCGCCACACCGAATTTCACATCAGCTTGGGCAAACGCAGAAACACCCAGCGCAGCTGCCACTGCGAGGGCCAGGAAACCTTTCTTGTAAAACGTCTGGGACATGAGGTGGTGCTCCAAGGTTTTTTTTAGTTGGCACTGCGACTTCATTTCACTGAAAAGCTCAGAGCAAGGGCCGTGCCATCGGTTTTTTATTCTGAAAAAAGTCGCTGCTTTATTGTTATTTCGACTGTTTCGGGCCCTTTTTCATGGGGCGTGCAACCGTCTAAACCGCACAAGGTGCAACCTTTTATCCAAACGGGTAAAACCCTCCATGAGCCATCATTGCAACCATGGCGCGAAACGGCGTGCAACCACTGTGTAACAACCCACGTCACCGAACTGCACACTGTCGGTGCGCGACTGCTACAACCCGCACCATAACAGGCTAGACGCTACGCCGGAAAACGCGGCTTCCAGCAACAATTTTCAACACTCAAATGACGATCCGCAGGCACTGGCCCGCGTGATACAGCGAAAAGCCCGCCTCATACAGGCAACTGCGCAACCCCACCCCGGCCAGTGGCTGCATGGGGGCGAACGGGATCGGCAGGGCCTGGGCATTACCGTGACACAGGTAATCGGCAAACGCCTTGCCGACCACCGTACCGGTGGTCACGCCTCGGCCGTTGTAGCCGGTCACGGCCACCAGCCCGGGAGCGGGTTCGAACAGGCGCATCAAGTGATCGGGAGTGAAGGCGATGCAACCGGTCCAGGTGCACTCCCACTCCACCGGCTTGAGATAAGGAAAGTAGTGTTGCTGCACCCGGTCGGCCCAGGCCTTGAGGAACCAGGTCGGCTTGCGGTTGCCGTTGCCCAGGCTGCCCAGCAGCAAACGACCGTCCTTGTCCCGGCGGATGCTGCTCAGCACCTGGCGGGTATCCCACGAGCCCTGCCCGCCCGGAAGAATGCGTTGGGCGGCCTCGTCGGTCAGCGGGACGGACGCGACCTGATAGTAATAACCCGGGAAGAAATTGCGCCGCAGTTCGGTCCAGTCACCCTCGGTATAGGCATTGGAGGCAATCACCACCTGCTCGGCCAGTACCGAACCCTGGGCGGTCTGCACCGACCAGCGCTGGCCTTGACGTTCCAGGCGCGTCACCGGCGAATGGTCGAACAACTGGCCACCCAGGTCCGTGGCGGCCTTGGCCAGCCCGCTGGTGTAGGCCATCGGATTGAGCGTGCCGGCGCGGCGGTCGAGCAATGCCGCAGCGATTTTCGAGGTGCCGGTGGCCTCGGCACAGGCCTGGCCGGTGAGCAATTCCACCGGGGCGCCACGGCGCTTCCATTGAGCTTCGCGACTGCGCAGGTCAGCCTCGCCCCGGGCGTTATGGGCCATGTGCAAGGTGCCTTCGCGGCGCAACTGGCAATCGATGTTGTATTTATCGATGAGGCTGAACACCAGGGCCGGCGCGCCCCCCAGCATGCGGTTGAGCTGGCTGCCCACCGCCTCGCCGAATCCGGCCTCGATGTCATCCGGCGGGATCCACAGCCCGGCGTTCACCAGGCCGACATTACGCCCCGATCCGCCATGCCCGGCCCGATGGGCTTCCAGCACGGCCACGCGCTTGCCTTGTTCGAGCAAGTGCACCGCCGCCGACAGCCCGGTGAACCCTGCGCCGATCACACAGACATCCACCGTGATTTCGCCGGTGAGGGCAGTGTTTTCAGGCCTTTGCGGCGTCAGTTTTTCCCACAGACATTCTTCGCGTAACGGCATTGCCAGACTCCGAAAAAGAAACCCAACCACTACACATTCAATTGTGGGAGCGGGCTTGCTCGCGAAAGCGGACGGTCATCCAACATTGATGTCGACTGATACACCGCCTTCGCGAGCAAGCCCGCTCCCACATAGGATCACTGCTTGGCTCAAGCCTCAGTCGAAGGTAATCCCCTGGGCCAACGGCAACTCCAGCGAGTAGTTCACGGTGTTGGTCTGGCGACGCATGTAGCCGCGCCACGCATCGGAACCGGACTCGCGACCGCCGCCGGTTTCTTTTTCGCCACCGAATGCACCGCCGATTTCCGCGCCGCTCGGGCCGATGTTGACGTTGGCGATGCCGCAGTCGCTGCCCACGGCCGACATGAACTGCTCGGCCTCACGCACGTCGGTGGTGAAGATGCAGGACGACAGGCCCTGGGGCACGGCATTGTTCAGGTGCAGGGCTTCAGCGAAGTCCTTGTAGCCGACCACGTACAGGATCGGTGCGAAGGTTTCGTGGCGTACCACATCACTCTGCTCGGGCATCTCGACGATGGCCGGCGAGACGTAATAGGCATTCGGGAACTGGTCTTCGAGCTGGCGCTTGCCACCAAACACGCGCCCGCCTTCGCTCAGGGCCTGCTCCAGCGCGTCCTGCATGCCGTCGAAGCTGTGCTTGTCGATCAGTGGCCCGACCAGGTTGCCTTCCAGCGGATGACCGATGCGCACTTTCGAGTAGGCGGCCTTGAGGCGGGTGACGATTTCTTCCTTCACCGACTCGTGGGCGATCAGCCGGCGCAGGGTGGTGCAACGCTGGCCGGCGGTGCCGACGGCGCTGAACAGGATGGCGCGCACGGCCATGTCCAGGTCGGCGCTCGGCGCCAGGATCATGGCGTTGTTACCGCCCAGTTCGAGGATGCTGCGGGCGAAACGCGCGGCGACTTTCGGCGCCACTTCACGGCCCATGCGGGTGCTGCCGGTGGCGCTGATCAAGGCCACGCGCGGGTCGTCCACCAGGGCTTCACCGGCATCGCGACCGCCGATGATCACCTGGCTCAGGTACGGTGGTGCGTCGCTGAAGTTCTTCAGCACGCGTTCGAACAGCGCCTGGCACGCCAGGGCGGTGAGCGGGGTCTTTTCCGAGGGTTTCCAGATCACCGAGTTGCCACAGACCAGGGCCAGCGTGGTGTTCCAGGCCCAGACCGCGACGGGGAAGTTGAAGGCACTGATCACCCCGACCACGCCCAGCGGATGCCAGGATTCACGCATGTGGTGGCCCGGACGCTCGGAGGCGATGGTCAGGCCGTACAGCTGGCGGGACAGGCCGACGGCGAAGTCGCAGATGTCGATCATCTCTTGCACTTCACCCAGGCCTTCCTGGGTGATCTTGCCGGCTTCCCACGACACCAGCTCGCCGAGGTCGGCCTTGTATTCACGCAACAGGTCGCCGAATTGACGCACCAGCTCGCCGCGACGCGGGGCCGGCACCTGGCGCCACAGGTCGAAGGCGTGTTCGGCACGGCTGACCTGCTGCTCGACTTCAGCGGCGCCTTCCCAGTTCACGGCGCCGATGCGGCTGCCATCGATAGGCGAATGCACCGGCTGTGCGCCGCCCTGGTACAAGGCCGGATTGACGCCCAGACGATCAAGCAATGCAGCAACCATGGGGTAACTCCTCTAAACGAGCGATAAAAGATTGGCGGACGGACCATCACCGTACGCTCAGGCCTCTAGTTTTAGCTGGCCCGAGTCTTGCCAACAAACGACCATTAAGCGAGATATCATTCCGTTTATTCATGCTGCCCCTGACTCGATTTATAGAGCAACAAGAAAAAAGGCCCTCGTCATGCTCAATAAGCGCTATTTACCGTCGATTACCGCACTCCAGTGCTTCGAAGCCGTGACTCGCCACCTGAGCTTTACCCGTGCCGCCGAAGAACTCCATCTGACCCAGAGCGCCGTCAGCAAACAG
This sequence comes from Pseudomonas sp. Pdm06, assembly GCF_014851795.1. Lineage (NCBI taxonomy): Bacteria > Pseudomonadati > Pseudomonadota > Gammaproteobacteria > Pseudomonadales > Pseudomonadaceae > Pseudomonas > Pseudomonas sp. Pdm06. Next base: position 247,428 of record NZ_JACVAH010000010.1, on the reverse strand, counting down.
GTCGCCCAGCTCGAGGAACTGTTGCAGCACCTGCTGTTTCGGCGTGTGCGCCGCCGCTTGCAACTGACACCGGCCGGGGAGTTGTACTTGGGGGAAGTGCGAAAAATCCTTACCCAGGTGGAGATGTCCACCCACTACCTGCGCTCCTACGGTGGCGATACCGAAGTGCTGCGTGTTTCCACGCCTCCGACCTTCGGTGCCCGCTGGCTGGTGCCCCGCCTGAAGGGCTGGCGGTTGCGTCATCCGAAAATTCATCTGGACCTGCGCAGCGAGCAGGAAGCCGACGACTTGCAGCAGGGGCGCAGCGACCTGGCGTTCTACTTCGGCCAGGGTTCACGCCCTGGCACCGAATCCCGGAGACTGTTCGACGAAGAGCTGGTGCCGGTCTGTGCGCCCGGCAGCCTGCCTGAGCAGGCCTTCACCGACCCGACCCAACTGGCCGAGCTGGTGCTGCTGCAAAACGCCTCGCGCCCCCAGGCCTGGCATGACTGGTTCGACAGCCAGGGCTACCACACCGAACACAGCTACCACGGGCCGCGTTTCGAAACCTTCTACATGTGCATCCGGGCCGCCCAGGTCGGCTGCGGCGTCGCCCTGCTGCCGCGGTTTCTGGTGGAAGAAGAACTGGCCGACGGCAAACTGGTCATTCCCTGGCAGCATGCGATGCCGAGCACCGATGCTTACTACTTGGCCTACCCGGAACATTCGGCGGAAGTGCCCAAGGTGCGGCTTTTCGTGGAGTGGATGCTGGAACAGCTCGATAGCCCTGATGTGCCGCAATAGCAGCAGCCAGCACCAAACCCTGTGGCGAGGGAGCTTGCTCCCGCTGGGGCGCGAAGCGGCCCTTTTCCATGCGGGCGCTGCGCACCCGAGCGGGAGTAAGCTCCCTCGCCACAGAAAGATACCTTGCCAGAGAAGAACCGGTGACCAAAAATCACTGGCAATCCCCACCCAGGTTATGCGCCACTAACCCCCTCATCCCAAACCGCCGCACCCCGCTGCCCGCCGCAGCGGCCTGTCAGGAGAACCCTATGAGCGAGAGCGTATTTGCCGATCGTATCGTGCAGAACCTGCTCGACACCGACTTCTACAAACTGACGATGATGCAGGCGGTGCTGCACAACTACCCCAACGTCGAAGTCGAGTGGGAGTTTCGTTGCCGCAACAGCGAAGACCTGCGTCCGTACCTGGCGGAGATCCGCTTCCAGATCGAGCGCCTGGCGGAGCTGAGCCTGAGCGCCGACCAGTTGGGTTTCCTGGAACGTATCAGCTTTCTCAAGCCGGACTTCCTGCGGTTCCTGGGCCTGTTTCGCTTCAACCTGCGCTACGTCCACACCGGCATCGACAACGGCGAGCTGTTCATCCGCCTGCGCGGCCCCTGGTTGCACGTGATTCTGTTCGAAGTGCCGCTGCTGGCCATTGTCAGCGAAGTGCGCAATCGCTATCGCTACCGTGAAATCGTCCTGGAGCAGGCCCGCGAGCAGCTGTATCGCAAGTTCGACTGGCTGAGCGCCAACGCCAGCGCCGAGGAGCTGTCCGAACTGCAAGTCGCGGATTTCGGCACCCGGCGGCGGTTTTCCTTCCGCGTCCAGGAAGAAGTGGTCAACGTGCTCAAGCATGATTTCCCCGGGCGTTTCGTCGGCACCAGTAACGTGCACCTGTCCCGGGAGCTGGACATGAAACCCCTGGGCACCATGGCCCATGAGTGGATCATGGCCCACCAGCAATTGGGCCCACGACTGATCGACAGCCAGATCGCCGCCCTCGATTGCTGGGTGCGCGAGTACCGGGGCCTGCTGGGGATCGCCCTGACCGACTGCATCACCATGGACGCGTTCCTCAAGGATTTCGATCTGTTCTTCGCCAAGCTGTTCGACGGTTTGCGCCATGACTCCGGCGACCCGGTGATCTGGGCCGAAAAAGCCATTGCCCACTACCACAAGCTCGGCATCGACCCGATGAGCAAGACCCTGGTGTTCTCCGATAGCCTGACACTGCCCAAATGCCTGGAGATTTTTCGGGCGTTGCGTGGTCGCATTAATGTCAGCTTCGGTATTGGCACCAACCTGACCTGCGACATTCCGGGTGTCGAGCCCATGAGCATCGTGCTTAAAATGATCAGCTGTGACGGGCAACCCGTGGCCAAGATTTCAGACGAGCCCGGCAAGACCCACTGCAAGGACCCGAATTTCGTCGCCTACATGCGACACGTTTTCCAAGTACCTGCCGCCCTTTGATACATCAAGCAAGGAGTGAATTCATGCAAGCCGTACAGCGTGAGATTGCTGAACAGCTCAAGGTCCAGCCACCGTTCGCCCATGACGCCGACCTCAAGGCCGAAATCGCCCGGCGAGTGAGCTTTATCCAGGATTGCCTGGTCAATTCCGGGCTCAAGTCCCTCGTGCTGGGCATCAGCGGTGGCGTCGACTCACTGACCGCCGGGCTGCTGGCCCAACGTGCCATGCGCGAACTGCGGGAGAAAACCGGCAACGCGGCCTATAAGTTCATCGCCGTGCGCCTGCCGTACGACACCCAGTTCGACGAGCATGAAGCACAGGCCTGCGTGGACTTCATCGATCCCGACGAGCGCCATACCGTCAATATTGGCCCGGCGGTCAAGGCCTTGGCCGAGCAAGTCGCCGCGTTCGAAGGCAAGGCGGCGGTCTCGCGGGACTTCGTGCTGGGCAACACCAAGGCGCGGATGCGCATGGTGGCGCAATACACCATCGCCGGGGCCGAGCAGGGCCTGGTGATCGGCACTGACCATGCGGCCGAAGCGGTCATGGGGTTCTTCACCAAGTTCGGTGACGGCGCCTGCGACCTGGCGCCGTTGAGCGGCCTGGTGAAAAACCAGGTCCGGGCCATCGCCCGTGACTTTGGCGCGCCGGAATCGCTGGTGGAAAAAGTCCCCACCGCCGATCTTGAAGACCTGTCGCCAGGCAAGCCGGATGAAGCCTCCCACGGCGTGACCTACGCCGAGATCGATGCGTTCCTGCATGGCCAACCGATTCGCGAAGAGGCGGCCAGGATCATTTGCGACACCTATCGCAAGACCGAGCACAAGCGGGTGATGCCTTACGCCCCGTGACCGGCAATCTCTGTGGGAGCGAGCTTGCTCGCGATAGCGGTGGGTCAGTTTGCATTGATGTTGGATGTGCTGCCGCCATCGCGAGCGAGCTCGCTCCCACAAGGAGCGGTTGCCTGGCATAAAAAAGCGCCCTGCATGGGGCGCTTTTTTTGTACCTGAAATTGATCACTTCAGCGTAACGGTGCCTTTCATCATCGAGATATGGCCCGGGAACGAGCAGAAGAAGCCGTATTTTTCAGCGGCATCAAGTTTCGACACGTCGAAGGTCACCGAGTCGGTTTCCTTGGCCCCGATGAGCTTGGTGTGGGCGATGATGCGCGCATCACCTTCCTTGAGGTAGTTCTTGTCGATACCGGCAGCGAGGCCATCGGTGGCGATCGGCTGCATGTCGGCCTCTTTGCTCAGCACCCAGTTATGGCCCATGACGTTTTTCGGCAAGTTGCCCGAGTGCGTCAGCTCGACGGTGAACGTCTTGCAGCTCTTGTCGATCTCGATGGCCTTGGTGTTGAAGGACATCTGGTCGGTCGAGTCGATGGTGGTCTTGCACTCCGCTGCCATCAGTTGGCTGCTGGCCAGCGTCAACAGGGATACTGCAACAAGTTTGGCAAACATCGTGAATCTCCAAGGCATGGTTAACAAAAATCCGTCAAAGGGAAAGACTGCCTGATTTTCCGGCAAGTTCCTATGACCTGAGTCAAAGATTGTATACAACTTAAGGCTATCAGCCTGATGGACATAATCAACCAGCCATCAGTATGACGCGCCTTTATGATCAGCCCCATCAACCTCTGGAGCGATCGCCATGAACTTCAATAGCCTGTTATGCAGCTTGCTCGCCGCCTACGCCTGTGGCGCCAGTGGCACCTATGAAAAACCCCTGCGCGAGGTTTAGTCCTTTGCGCAGCATAGGCCAGGCTTTACTCTGGTGCGGTGACTGACCACGGAGTAAAGCATGTCCATCGCGTCTGTTTGTGTATTTTGCGGCGCCAGCACTGGCACCGACCCAGCGTATCGTGAAGCGGCGCAGGCCCTCGGTCGGGCGTTGGCGGAACGAAAATTGACCCTGGTCTACGGCGGCGGGGCCGTCGGCCTGATGGGTGTCGTCGCCGACGCGGCCCTGGCGGCTGGCGGCGAAGTCATCGGCATCATCCCGCAAAGCCTGAAGGACAAGGAAATCGGCCACGGCGGCCTGACCCGCCTGGAAGTGGTGGACGGCATGCATGCTCGCAAGGCGCGCATGGCTGAACTCAGTGATGCCTTCATCGCCCTGCCCGGCGGCCTCGGCACGCTGGAGGAGTTGTTCGAAGTCTGGACCTGGGGCCAGCTCGGCTACCACGGCAAACCGCTGGGGCTGTTGGAAGTGAACGGTTTCTACAGCAAGCTCACCGCTTTTCTCGATCATATCGTCGGCGAAGGCTTCGTCCGCGCGCCCCATCGTGACATGCTGCAAGTGAGCGAATCCGCGCAGAACCTGCTCGATGCCCTGGACGAATGGCAACCGTCCGTACAGCCGAAATGGGCCGAACAAAAACCCAGCTAACGGCTCGGCCCCGATACAGGGCAGAATATGCGCCGCTCAACCTCACCTTCGACCCCAGAGGATCGCCCATGGCCAAACCCAATTATTCCTTCGCCAAACGTCAGAGAGACTTGGCCAAGGAGCAGAAGAAAGAGGAAAAGCTGCAGCGCAAGAAAGCCACAGCTGAAGAAGAAGCCGCACTGAGCCCGGATACCGAAGGCGAAGTAGCAGCAGAAGATGATGTCGATGCACCGAAAGATCAGGCTCCCGACGCCTGATTCCCCCAGGGCCCGATGATCCGATCCGGCCCCCCGGTTCTGTATCCAGGGCCGGCAGCCCCGCTGCCGACCCTTACAATCCCAGCGCCTTGATAATCGACTGGCGATACCCCGCAGGCAGGTTCACCGGCAGTTGGTCCGGCGCGAACAGCCCGATCTCCTTGTGCTCATGACTGATGGTCGGCACAAAACCGCCCAGCAACTGGCAGCGGTACGTGGAGATGAAGACGTGCTTGCCGGGAATGACCTCGAACAGGTACGAATCCAGCGGCGCCCCCACGCTCACCTCAACCGCCAGCTCCTCGGCGATTTCCCGCGCCAGGCATTGCGGCGCCGTTTCGCCCAGCTCGATCCGACCGCCGGGCAGCTCCCATTCATCGCGCTCGTTGAGCATCAGCACAACCAGGCCTTCGGGGGATTGCAGCACACCTTTGATGGACACCGGGAACATGGGCAAACCTCATCATCCGTAGGACACACAACCTGTGGGAGCGGGCTTGCCCGCGAAAGCGGTGGTTCAGTCGACATCTATGTTGAATGACAGGCCGCCTTCGCGAGCAAGCCCGCTCCCACAAAGGGATCTCCTTACGACTCCAACGGCATCACCGTCACCCGCACCTCAGGATCATGGGCACCGCCCCCCAGGATCACCCCCCGCAACGGTGACACATCGGAAAAATCCCGGCCCCAGGCCAGGGTGATGTGTTCCAGGGCCGGTTGGACGTTGTTGGTCGGGTCGAAGTCCACCCACCCCAACACCGGGCAATACACCGAGACCCAGGCATGGGACGCATCCGCGCCAATCAGCCGGGGCTGGCCGGGCGGCGGCTGGGTCAGCAGGTAGCCGCTGACGTAACGCGCCGCCAAGCCGCGAGAGCGCACGCAAGCCAGCATCAGGTGGGCGAAGTCCTGGCATACGCCCCGCCGCCGTTCCAGCACCTCCACCAGCGGCGTCGCCACTTGGGTCGCCTCGGCATCGAAGGTGAATTCCTCGAAAATCTTCTCCATCAGCGCTCGAACACCGACCATCAACGGTCGTCCCGGCGGGAAGCAGCTTTCGGAAAACTCGACGAAGCTGCGCTTGAGGTGCACATACGGTGATTCGAAACGATAGCGACACGCCTCCAGCAACGGTGCCGCCAGTGGCCGGCCACTGTAGGTCAGCGCGTTGCGGGTCGACTCCCAGGCCGGGGACAGGTTGAAATCCAGCTCGGGACGGGCCAGCACCTCGACGCTCAGGCGGGCATTGACCAGCAGCTCATCATGGGGCCGCTCAAAGGCCAGCCGGGTCAGCGGGTTGCCGAACACGTCCTGTTCATCGCGCCGGGTCGTTGGTTCCGGGCTGATCAACAGTTGCTGTTCGGTGCAACGCTGCCAGTCACAGGCCCGTGGCCACAGATGAGCGAGCTGCTGGGCCAGGGACACCGGGCTGTCATAGTGGTAATGGGTGTCGTGGAGGATCTGGTAACGAGCGTTCATCAGACGGACACCGTGCGTTGGCTGACGTCATCGACGTGGGCGAAATGACGCAAGGCCAGGCGATCGGACACCTGGCCGCTGGCATCGGCCACTTCCTGCAACAGGTCGGCCAGCCCATCGAGTGCGGCGCGCAGGCTGGCTTCACCGAACAATGGGTTTTCCAGGCAACGCAGGTCAAAGCGTGACAGGCGTGCGACCAGGTCCGGCAAGGCGGTTTCCCTGGGGGCGGCAAAATCATCGTTCAAGCGCTTGAGCGTGCGGGTCACCAGCTTCAACTGGAAGAGCACCGCGTGGGGGTTCTGTTCGTCCAGCAGCAGCAAGTCCAGCACCGGGATCAGCTGGGCCACCGCCAAATAACGCGAGCGGTAGGTGATGCTGCTGTTGCCCAGTTCCAGCAACCACTCCAGCCCAGCCTGATCGAATACCGCATCGCTGCGCAGGAACGCCGCCAGGCTGCTGCTGAGAAATTGCAGGCGCTCCAGGCGCCGGCCGATCATCAGGAAGCGCCAGCCTTCGTCGCGGGTCATGTCGTCCAGGGCGAATCCGGACAACGCCGCGAGGGACATCACCAGCCGATTGAGGAAATCCAGCAACTCGCCGAAATCCGCTTCCTCGGTTTCCAGTTCCATGGCTTCGCGCTGCAACTCCACCAGCGCCTGCCAGTTCTCCCGGGACAGCTTGCCGCGCACCTGCGAGGCGGCCCATTGCAAACGCTGCAGGTTGGAGCGCAGGCTGAACGACCAGTCATCCCCCAGCAGTGCCGCCAGCAAACGCTCGGGCAGTTCGCCCTCTTCGGGCAGCAGCATCAGGCTCTCGCCCAGCGCCACCGCCGATTGCAGGGCCTGCGGATCGTCGCCATCGACATAACGCGCCAGCATGATCCGCAACAACCGCGCGCTGCCATCGCAACGCTCGCAGTAGCGGCCGAACCAGAACAGGTTTTCCACCACCCGCGAAGGCAGGTACGGATCCCGTCGAACCAGGTCATGGACCCCCACGGTTCGCTGGGCCTTCCATTGTTCACCACCGGGCGCCTGCTCTCCCAAGACCCAGGTGTCCTTGCTGGCGCCACCGCGCTGCATCGACACCACTTCGGCATCGGCCTCGGCGGCCACCCGGGTCAGGCCACCCGGCAGCACCCGATAATCATCCTTGCCGGACACGGCATACATGCGCATGCCGATCGCCCGGGGCTGGATTTGCCCATCTTCGGCCTGCCAGACCGGTGCCTGGGACAGTTGCGCCAGTTCCTGGGCGACATAGGCATAAGGCCGCGCCTGCATGCGCGCCGCCAGTTGGCCGCGCTGCGCCTCGCTCAGGTCACGACCGAACACCGGACTGAAACTCTGGGAAGGAAACGCCGGCTTGATCAACAGTTGCGGCAATTTTTCCAGGGCCTGGGCCAACACCGGCGGCTCACCGCACCACCAGGTGGCGATGGACGGCAGCAGCAGTTCTTCGCCGAACAGGTACTGGTTGATCTTCGGCAGAAAGCCCAGGAGGCCCGGCGACTCCAGCACGCCACTGCCCAAGGCATTGGCCACCAGCACCCGGCCCTGGCGCACGGCTTCCAGCAACCCCGGCACGCCGAGGGCCGAATCGGTGCGCAGCTCCAGGGGGTCGCAGAAATCGTCGTCGAGCCGACGCATGATGGCGTGGACCCGGCGCAGGCCGCTGAGGGTCTTGAGGTAGACCGTAGCATCGCGAACCGTCAGGTCGCCGCCCTCCACCAGCGGATAGCCCAGCTGGCGCGCCAGGTAAAGGTGTTCGAAATAGCTTTCGTTGAACCGCCCCGGCGTCAACAGCACCACCAGCGGTGACTCGCCGTCGCTGGGTGCCTGTCGCGCCAGGGTTTCCTGCAGGGTGCGGAAAAATCCGGACAGGTGCCGCACCTTCAAGTCGCGATACAAGTCGGGGAAGGCGCGGGAAACGATCATGCGATTTTCCAGCGCGTACCCGGCCCCTGAAGGCGCCTGGGTCCGGTCTGCCGTGACCCACCAGCGGCCGTCGGGCGTGCGCGCCAGATCCACTGCATACAGGTGCAGGAAACTGCCGTCCGGCGGCGCGATGCCCTGGCAGGGCCAGAGGAAATTGTTGTGCCCAAACACCAGCTCTGCCGGCAACAGCCCTTCGCTGATCAGCCGCTGCGGCCCGTACAGGTCGGCCAGCACCGCATTGAGCAATCGCGCACGCTGGGCGATTCCGGCGGACAGATGCTGCCATTCCTGCGGGTCGATCACATGGGGCAGCAGGTCCAGTTCCCACGGCCGGTCGGCGCCTTTCGGATCGGCGTAGACGTTGTAGGTCACGCCGTTTTCCTGGATCTGCCGGGCTAGCAGGGCCTGGCGCTGGAGCAACTGGGCCGGCGTGCTGCGCTGCAACTGGTCGAACAGCCGCCGCCAGTGCGTACGTACCGCACCGCTGTCGTCCATTAATTCGTGATAGGTGCCCGTCGTCAGCGGGTAACGGTCAAGCAGGTCAGGCATGGAAAGCTCGGCAGACGGCAATGAAAGGTGAGACTAGCGCAAGCGCATGACGCCCGGATAGGTGTGTTTTATGTTGGATCCGGCCTGGCTTTCGGACTGCAATCATCGTGGCGAGGGAGCAAGCTCCCTCGCCACGGGGTTCACTTAGACCTTGGGTGCCCCTTGAAAACGTCGCAGATCGAGCGTGAGTGGAAACTCGTCATCCACTGCCAGGCTGGGTATCGGCAGTTTCCCCGGCGTGTGTCCGAGACGGAAGAAGCGCGCCATGCGCCGGCTCTCGGCCTCGTTGGCATTCACCGGCAAGCTGTCATAGTTGCGCCCGCCCGGATGGGCCACGTGATACTGGCAACCGCCCACGGAACGTTGCATCCAGGTGTCGAGCAAGTCGAAAACCAGCGGCGCATGCACCGGGATGGTCGGTTGCAGGCAGTTGGCCGGTTGCCACGCTCGGAAACGCACCCCAGCGACAAATTCACCGACCCGACCAGTCGGTTGCAACGGTACCGGCACGCCATTGCAGGTCAGCAGGTAGCGTTGCGGCGCCAGGCCGCTGAGCTTGACCTGCAAACGCTCCAGGGAGGAATCCACGTAACGCACGGTGCCGCCCACCGCGCCCTCCTCCCCCAGCACATGCCAAGGCTCGAGGGCTTGGCGCAATTGCAGCTCGATACCGCTGACCGCGTAATCGCCCACCTTGGGGAAGCGGAACTCCAGGTGCGCGGCGAACCACTCGGCCCGCAGCGGGTAGCCGGCGGCGTTCAGCTCATGGATGACGTCGGCAAAATCCTGCTCGATAAAGTGCGGCAGCAGGAAACGGTCATGCAGCTCGGTGCCCCAGCGCGCCAGTTTCGCCGGCGCATAAGGCTCGCGCCAGAACCGCGCCACCAGCGCCCGCAGCAGTAATTGCTGGGCCAGGCTCATGCGGGCGTGGGGCGGCATCTCGAACGCACGCAACTCCAACAGGCCGAGACGCCCAGTGGCGCCGTCCGGTGAATAGAGCTTGTCGACGCAGAATTCGGCGCGGTGCGTATTGCCGGTCACGTCGATCAACAGGTTGCGCAACAAGCGATCGACCAACCACGGCGGACACGCTTCACCGGGCTGTGGCATTTGCGCGAACGCGATCTCCAGCTCGTACAAGGCGTCGTTGCGCGCCTCGTCCACGCGGGGCGCCTGGGAGGTCGGGCCGATGAACAACCCGGAAAACAGGTAGGACAACGACGGGTGGTTATGCCAGTAACTGATCAGGCTGCGCAGCAGGTCGGGACGTCGCAGGAAAGGCGAGTCGGCCGGTGTCGCGCCACCCAGTACGAAATGGTTGCCGCCGCCCGTGCCGGTGTGCCGGCCATCGATCATGAATTTCTCGGTGGTCAGTCGGGTCTGTCGCGCTTCTTCGTACAAAAATTCAGTGCGCTCGACCAACTCATCCCAGGTCGCCGAGGGTTGTACGTTGACCTCGATCACACCGGGGTCCGGGGTAATGCGGAAATTGCTCAGGCGTGGGTCGCTCGGCGGCTCGTAGCCTTCCAACAGCACCGGACACCGCAGTTCCTCAGCTGTCGCCTCGATGGCGCTGACCAATTCCAGGTAATCCTCGACCCGCTCCAGGGGCGGCATGAACAGATAGAGCCGGCCTTCGCGGGCCTCGGCACAAAAGGCGGTACGGGTCAGCCAGTCAGCGGACTTGTCGATTTCCGGGACACGCTCCTGCTCGGCGGCCGGCTCGCCGTGACGCGCCAGTTGCTCGGTGCCGGGCAGTTCGGGTAAGTCCTGGTTCGGGTCGGTGGGGTGGATGAACGGGTACTCGGCCGCCGTCACCCAAGGCTGGGACGCCAGTGGCAAGCGATACCCCAGGGGCGAATCCCCCGGCACCAGGCGACAGTGGTTGTCCCGCAGGTACCAGCGACCGCTTTGCCATTGATCCCCCTTGGCGGTGCGAGCCAACGGCAGGACCTGGCCGATGACCTTGTCCAGGCCTTGGCTGAAGACCTTGCGCAACCGTGCACGCTCCAGAGCGTCCTCCAGGCGTGGGTCCTCGGCTGTGACGTTCGAAGGCAGTGCGCCTTCGCGCCAGAGGTAATAGAAGTTGTCTTCGTAGGCCGGAAACACGAACCGCGCCGGAATCTTCAAACGCTCGGCGACGCTCGCCAGGAAGCGCCCGGCCAGTTCGCCATCGGCACCGTAATGCTCCTGCTCGTCGGCGATCAACGCGCTGTTGTGCCAGATCGGCACCCCGTCGCGCCGCCAATAGCAATTGAGCGACCAGCGCGGCAGTTGCTCGCCGGGGTACCACTTGCCCTGGCCGAAATGCACCAGCCCCTTGGGCGCATAGTGATTGCGCATGCGCTGGAACAGCTCGGCGGAGAGCCGGCGCTTGTCCGGCCCGAGTGCCGCGGTGTTCCACTCGGCACCGTCCGGGTCATCGATGGAGACAAAGGTCGGTTCGCCGCCCATGGTCAGGCGCACGTCGCCCTCCAGCAGGTCGGCATCGATCTGCCGCCCCAGGGCCTGGATCGCCAGCCATTGCGCGTCGGTGTAAGGCTTGGTCACCCGCGGCGCCTCCCAGACCCGCTCGACGGACATTTCGTGGCTGAACTCACACTCGCAGGGCTCCACCAGGCCACTGATCGGTGCCGCCGAGGACGGATCGGGACTGCAGGCCAGCGGAATGTGGCCTTCACCGGCGAACAGCCCGGACGTCGCATCCAGGCCGATCCAGCCGGCACCGGGCAGGTAGACCTCGCACCAGGCATGCAAGTCGGTGAAGTCGACGTCGGTGCCGGACGGGCCATCGAGGCTCTTCACGTCGGCGGTCAACTGGATCAGGTAACCGGAGACAAACCGCGCGGCCAGGCCAAGGTTGCGCAACAGCTGCACCAACAACCAGGCCGAGTCGCGGCACGAGCCGGACGCGTGCTCAAGGGTATGCTCCGGGGTCTGGACGCCGGGTTCCATGCGGATCAGGTAGTTGATGTCTTCGCTCAGGCGCTGGTTGAGCGCCACCAGGAAATCCACCGCCGGCAACGGCGTACGGTCAATGCCGTCCAGGTAGGCCTGGAACCTCGGCGTCAGCGGCAGGGTTTCCAGGTAAGGCGCCAGCTCCTTGCGTTCGTCAGCCGCGTAGGCAAACGGAATTTTCTCGGCGTAGGGCTCGAGAAAGAAATCGAACGGATTGAACACCGCCATTTCCGCCAGCAGATCGACTTCGATCCGCAGCTCCCGGGTTTTCTCGGGGAATACCAGCCGCGCCAGGTAATTGCCCTGGGGGTCTTGCTGCCAGTTGATGAAATGCTGCTCGGGCGAAACCTTCAGCGCATAGGACAGAATCCGCGTGCGGCTGTGGGCTGCCGGACGCAGGCGAACGATCTGCGGGCCGAGTTCGACGGCGCGGTCGTAGCGGTAATGCGTGACGTGATGCAATGCGACATGGATCGACACGACGTGCCTCCTGCGAGCCTGGGCGGTATCGAAAGCGGCGCAAGACTTATGCCATGCAGGCAGGCCCGACACTTTCTTTGTCTACTCAAGGCAGTAGAGCACTAAAAACGCGCGATGCCCGTATTCATCTGTAAAGGAATGCACATAAATGCGGCGCGAATCGACTCAGCGACGTGGGCGCGAGGTCTTGGCGGCCTGAATGATCAGCGCGCGTTGGCGGCGGATATCGACGAGTTTGCTGCGCATTTCCCGATGCCGCTTGCTGTTGAGCAGTAACAGCCCCAGCAGTGGCAACAGCACAGCGAACAGGTATACGCCCTGATGCGCTCCATAAGCGAACGTCGGCAGCACCGCCGCCAGACAGGCCAGGAAATACCCCGCCACCCACCAGACCGCCCAGGCGCGCCCGCGAGCGATCAAGAGGTTGCCCAGGACCAGGACGAGCACCAGGGCCAAGGTGCCGAGCCCGACATAGTCGGTCCTGGCTGACGGCTCCAGGGCACGCCAATAGGTGGCCCCGGCCAGCACAAGCAGCGTGGACCCGGAAAAGCAGCCCAGCAGGATCGTCCCCATGAACACCGGAAAATAACGGGCGAGGAATGGCTTCAGCGATCCGCCCCCGATCATTCCGTGAACTCCTCGTACAGGCCGACGGCAACCGTCTTCACGGCGCCATCACCGGTATAACTGCCAATGACCCCCAGCGCGCCTCCGAGGGAGTCCTTTATCTGCGTCAGTGTCGCGTGCCTGATCTCGGCAGACGAATAACGTTTGGGCAGGGCTCCCGCGCGCTGCTGCAGCTTGAGCAGCTTCGCGGTCAGGCTCGGGTCCCTCAGCGTCAACAGCTCCTTGGTCAGTTTGCTGCGCTCTTGCCGATTCAGCCCCTTGAGCAACTGATACCAACTCTTTCCGGTGGCGGCCGCCTTGTTGGCCTTGAGCAGCCGGACAGTCGTCAGGGCCGAGCCACCGACCCCCACCAGGGAAACCCCGTCAAGGATCGGCGACACGATGTTGTACCAGTCGGCGTCGTTCATCTCATCGTTGCCGGTCGGATTGCTCAGCTCATTGGCCACCCGCATCCCGCCGATGACGCATTGCGCGGTACTGGCCGTCGCGGCAGCGGCACCCAGGGCAACGACAAAGGCACTTGCCCCCGCCGTAAAGGGCACCGCGACGCTGCCACTGAACACCACCACCCAACCGATCACCGCGGCGACACAGGACAAGCCGGCATTGGTTGCTTCAAGCCCGAGCTTGGACTCGCGCGGGCTGCTTTTGACCTGATCGATGAACTGCTGCGGCGCGATGTATTTTTTCGCCTCGCGCAAAATGATGCGCTTGGGCGCGATGCTGCAAATCGGCTTGAACTCGCGCAGGGTCACGACGTTGTATTCGGAATCGACATACACCACACCCGCCCCGGCGATGCCAGGATCGGCGTCAATGGCAGCAAACAGGCGCGGCAGGTTGATCTGGCTTTCGATGCGTTTGCGGGCCATGAACTGGGAGAAGCTCAGGTCCATGCCGATGCCCGTTGTAGCGCTGCTCATATGAATCGTCCTTGAGAATCGGAAGTGAGTCTTTATCCACACTGAACCCCTATGGTGGGGAGATTTATCCCTGCTGGCTCTGTAGGAGCTGCCGAAGGCTGCGATCTTTTGATCTTTCGCTTGGGATTCAAGTGTCCGGGGAAAGATCGCAGCCTCGCTTCGCTCGACAGCTCCTACGCCGCCGAGCGGGAGCAAGCTCCCTCGCCACAAGAGCTGCGCTCGGCTTTATTGCATTGGCTAGGCTGGCACCGGCGGCGGCCAAGATAGCAAATGGGCAGCACCGTCGCTAGAAAGCAAAACGCCAGCACTGAGGCTGGCGTTTTACATCGTAGATTGACCCGTTAGCGTGGCACGACAGGCTTGCGTGCCGGCTTCGGCCCCTTGCCCTTGGCGGCGTCCTTGCGCTCCTTGGCGGCCTGCTGGTTGCGGGCGAAAGCCGCGGCCTTGGCCTGCTCGCGCTTGTCCCACGGGTTACCACCATCACTGGCCCGCGGCGGCAGGCCGGTGTGCTGGGTCAGGATCTTGGTGGTTTCCTTGGCCACCTTGTGGCTGCCGGCTGGCGTCGAGTTCTTGCGACGGGCGCTCTGGTAGCTGTCGGTGGCCGGCTGGTGCAGCGGGATCAATTGGTTCTTGCCCGGCCCGATCAGGTCGGCGCGGCCCATGCGGGTCAACGCCTCACGCAGCATCGGCCAGCCCTTGGGGTCGTGATACCGCAGGAAGGCCTTGTGCAGGCGGCGCTGCTCCTCGCTCTTGACGATGGTCACCGCATCGCTCTTGTAGGTGACCTTGCGCAGCGGGTTCTTGCCCGAGTGGTACATGGCGGTGGCCGTGGCCATCGGCGACGGATAGAACGCCTGCACCTGGTCGGCCCGGAAACCGTTGCCCTTGAGCCACAGCGCCAGGTTCATCATGTCTTCGTCGGTGGTGCCCGGGTGGGCAGCGATGAAGTAGGGAATCAGGTACTGCTCTTTCCCGGCTTCCTTGGTGTACTTCTCGAACATCCGCTTGAATTTGTCATAGCTGCCGATGCCCGGCTTCATCATCTGGTTGAGCGGGCCTTCCTCGGTGTGCTCCGGAGCGATCTTCAGGTAACCGCCAACGTGGTGGGTCACCAGCTCCTTGACGTATTCCGGCGACTCGACCGCCAGGTCGTAACGCAGGCCGGAGGCAATCAAAATCTTCTTCACCCCAGGCAAGGCCCGGGCGCTGCGGTACAGCTGGATCAGCGAAGAATGGTCGGTGTTCAGGTTCGGGCAGATGCCAGGGAACACGCAGGACGGCTTGCGGCACGCGGATTCGATTTCCGGGCTCTTGCAGGCAATGCGATACATGTTCGCGGTCGGGCCGCCGAGGTCGGAAATCACCCCGGTGAAACCTGGAACCTTGTCGCGGATCTCTTCGATCTCGCGGATGATCGACTCTTCGGAGCGGTTCTGGATGATCCGGCCTTCATGCTCGGTGATCGAGCAGAAGGTGCAGCCACCAAAGCAGCCACGCATGATGTTCACCGAGAAACGGATCATCTCGTAGGCCGGGATCTTCTCCTTGCCATACGCCGGATGGGGAACACGTGCGTAAGGCATGCCAAACACGTAGTCCATTTCTTCGGTGGTCATCGGAATGGGCGGCGGGTTGAACCAGACGTCGACTTCGCCGTGTTTCTGCACCAGGGCGCGAGCGTTACCCGGGTTGGTTTCCAGGTGAAGCACACGGTTGGCGTGGGCGTAGAGCACCGCGTCGCCACGGACCTTTTCCACCGACGGCAGGCGAATCACGGTCTTGTCGCGGGTCATTTTCGGGCTCGCCAGGATCTGCACGACCTTGGCTTCGCTCGGGTCCTCAACCGGCCCCTTCTCCTGCTCGATGGCGCAGGCTTGAGTGTCCTGGGTGTTCACGTACGGATTGATGATCTTGTCGATCTTGCCCGGGCGGTCGATGCGCGTGGAATCGACTTCGTACCAGCCTTGCGGTGTATCACGACGGATGAATGCGGTGCCGCGCACGTCGGTGATGTCTTCGATCTTGTGGCCATAGGACAGGCGCTGGGCGACTTCGACAATCGCCCGCTCGGCGTTGCCGTAGAGCAGGATGTCGGCGCAGGCGTCGATCAGGATCGAGTTACGGACCCGGTCCTGCCAGTAGTCGTAATGGGCGATGCGGCGCAGCGACGCTTCGATACCACCCAGCACGATCGGCACGTTTTTGTAGGCTTCCTTGCAGCGCTGGCTGTAGACCAGGCTCGCGCGATCCGGCCGTTTGCCCGCCAGGCCACCTGGGGTGTAGGCGTCATCGGAGCGGATTTTCTTGTCGGCGGTGTAGCGGTTGATCATCGAGTCCATGTTGCCGGCCGCGACACCGAAAAACAGGTTGGGCTCGCCAAGCTTCATGAAGTCGTCTTTGGACTGCCAGTTCGGCTGGGCAATGATCCCCACGCGAAAGCCCTGGGCTTCCAGCAAACGGCCAATGATCGCCATGCCGAACGATGGGTGATCGACGTAGGCATCACCGGTCACGATGATGATGTCGCACGAATCCCAGCCGAGCTGATCCATCTCCTCCCTGCTCATGGGCAGGAACGGCGCCGGGCCGAAACATTCGGCCCAGTACTTGGGATAGTCAAATAACGGCTTGGCTGCTTGCATGTCGATGACCGGTATAAAGGATGAAAAATCGCGGGCGCGGAATATAGCACAAATTTTGACCAATTCCGACGGCTATGGTCGGAAATCGATTTTGTGGCTCGCCCCCAGAATTCAAGCCAGACAGACATCAATTGTGGCGAGGGAGCTTGCTCCCGCTGGGCTGCGCAGCAGCCCCACAGCTATATCCACTTTTACCCTGGCAGACCGCATTCGCTGGCTTTGCGACTGCTGCGCAGTCGAGCGGGAGCAAGCTCCCTCGCCACAAAGGCAATATCCGATTGAGCGAACGGCTTACTCATCGTCATCGAAATTGTAGCTACCCGGCGCCAGGTTTTCGAAGCGCGTGTATTTGCCGATGAACGCCAGGCGGATGAAGCCGATCGGGCCGTTCCGCTGCTTGCCGATGATGATTTCGGCGATGCCCTTGTGCTCCGTCTCGGGGTGATACACCTCGTCGCGGTACACGAACATGATGACGTCGGCGTCCTGCTCGATCGCTCCGGATTCCCGCAAGTCGGAGTTCACCGGGCGCTTGTTCGGGCGCTGTTCCAGGGAACGGTTCAGCTGGGAGAGCGCCACCACCGGACAGTTGAACTCTTTGGCCAGGGCCTTGAGGGAACGGGAGATTTCGGAAATCTCGTTGGTCCGGTTGTCGCCGCTGGAACCGGGGATCTGCATCAGCTGCAGGTAGTCGATCATGATCAGCGCGATATCACCGTGCTCACGCACCAGGCGCCGGGTCCGGGCGCGCATTTCCGACGGGCTGATACCGGCCGTATCGTCGATGAACAACTTGCGGTCGTTGAGCAGGTTGACCGCCGAGGTCAGGCGCGGCCAGTCGTCGTCTTCCAGTTGGCCGGAACGGACCTTGGTCTGGTCGATGCGCCCCAGGGACGAGAGCATACGCATGATCAGCGATTCGCCTGGCATCTCGAGGGAGTACACCAGCACCGCCTTGTCGCTGCGCAGCACGGCGTTTTCCACCAGGTTCATCGCAAAGGTGGTCTTACCCATGGACGGACGGCCGGCGACGATGATCAGGTCGGACGGTTGCAGGCCGCTGGTCTTCTCGTCGAGGTCGGTGTAGCCGGTGGACAGGCCGGTGATGGCGTTGTCAGTGTTGAACAAGGTGTCGATGCGGTCGATGGCCTTGGTCAACAGGTCGTTGACGCTCACCGGGCCACCGGTTTTCGGCCGAGCCTCGGCAATCTGGAAGATCTGCCGTTCGGCTTCGTCGAGGATCTCGGCGGCGGTACGACCTTCCGGGTTGAAAGCGCTGTCGGCGATCTCGGTGCTGATGCCGATCAACTGACGCAAGGTCGCCCGCTCGCGGACGATCTGCGCATAGGCCTTGATGTTGGCGACCGACGGCGTGTTTTTCGCCAGTTCGCCCAGGTAACCGAGGCCGCCAACCTGGGACGTCTGCCCTTCCTTGTCCAATTGCTCGGCCAGGGTGACGACGTCGATCGGCATGTTCTGATCGGCCAGACGGGCGATCGCACGGAAAATCAGGCGGTGGTCATGCCGGTAGAAATCGCCGTCGGAGACTTGATCGAGCACGCGTTCCCAGGCGTTGTTGTCCAGCATCAGGCCACCGAGCACGGCCTGTTCGGCCTCGATGGAATGCGGAGGCACCTTCAGGGCAGCGGTTTGCAGATCGTATTGCTCGGGAGCGGTGATTTCGTTCATGGCCACGTCTGGTTATGAAATTCAGCAATTGCAGAAAGACAAAGGGCACGACCTGTAAACAGGATCGTGCCCGATGTTACCGGCTAGCACCCGAGGGTGCCAACCGACAGGTGTTGCTTAGGCTGCTACCACGACAACGCGTACGGTGGCTTCAACTTCGGCGTGCAGGTGCACGGCTACGTCGAATTCGCCTACGTTGCGGATGGTGCCGTTCGGCAGACGAACTTCGCTTTTCGCCACTTCAACGCCGGAGGCGGTCAGTGCGTCAGCGATGTCGTGAGTGCCGATAGAACCGAACAGCTTGCCTTCGTCGCCAGCGGTGGCAGTGATGGTCACTTCCAGCTCGGCCAGTTGGGCAGCACGGCTTTCAGCCGATGCCTTACGGTCTGCGGCGGCTTTTTCCAGCTCGGCACGACGCTCTTCGAACGCAGCCAGGTTGGCAGCGGTCGCAGCGGTGGCTTTGCCGAAAGGCAGCAGGTAGTTACGACCGTAGCCGGCCTTAACGTTTACTTTGTCGCCCAGGTTGCCCAGGTTGGCGATTTTTTCCAGAAGGATCAGTTGCATGTGAAAATCCTCTAACTTTTAACCTTCACCGTTCGCGTTGTCGGCGTCTTTCGGCGCCATACGACCGCGAAAATCAATCAGGCTGTCAACGATGGCCAAGACCACGAGCAACGGACCGAGCAAGTGCATGAAAGGCAACAACGTCACGTATATCCCCACCAACCAGAACGTGGCCAGTCGCTTCTGCGCCACCAGCCCGTGAATCAGGGCCAGGCCGGCGAAGACCAGCGCAACACTGCACAACGGCAACAGGATCAGTGCATGCAGCCCGAAGAACGGAGCGACACACATGACGGCCAGCAGTGACAGCGCCACGCTCTTGGGGAATCGGATGGCGCGAAACTCGCGACCGAAACCACCGGGGTTATACAACGACGCCTGCCAATAGCGCCCAAGAATCAGGCACAGCACGCTAAAGATCTGCAGCGAAGACGCTATCGAAATGATCATCAGCGGAGCGCTCAGGGCGGTGAGAAACGCCTTCTGGTCTGCCGAGAATGTCTCGTAGACCTCACCCATCGCCAGCGGCAGGACGTGTTCGAACGTCTGCGCCAGTGACTCGATGAAGGAACTGAATACAGTTCCCAGGCTCACCGCACACAACAACCCCACGGCCACGCTGCACAGCAGCACGCGGTTCCAGGTATGGCCGGCGCGCAAAACCAACGCCAGGCCACCAGCCCCGAGCAACACCAAAAGTGTTGTCGGGTCCTTCAGGAAGTACCAGCTCACCAACGCTGACAACAACCCGACACCCAGGACGCTCAAGGCGTCCGAACCGCGCCGCAGGAGCACA
The DNA here is from genome assembly GCF_014851795.1 of Pseudomonas sp. Pdm06. Lineage (NCBI taxonomy): Bacteria > Pseudomonadati > Pseudomonadota > Gammaproteobacteria > Pseudomonadales > Pseudomonadaceae > Pseudomonas > Pseudomonas sp. Pdm06. Next base: position 227,899 of record NZ_JACVAH010000010.1, on the reverse strand, counting down.
AGGCACCCAGCGGCGGCACTCAACCAGAACAACAGCGGCAATGCCGCGGATCCGGCCACAACCAACGTGGCCTGCACACGTCCCCGCATGATGAAGTCAGCTAAGGCGCGCATGCATTCAATCCCTTACTACTCGTCGACTGCCCGGTCTCAGCGGCCGTGGCTGTCGGTGTAGGCCAGCAGGGCCAGGAAGCGGGCGCGCTTGATAGCGGTGGCCAGCTGACGCTGATAACGAGCTTTGGTACCGGTGATACGGCTTGGAACGATTTTGCCGGTCTCGGATACGTAGGCTTTCAGAGTGTTGAGATCTTTGTAATCGATCTCTTTCACGTCTTCAGCGGTGAAGCGGCAGAATTTACGACGACGGAAGAAACGTGCCATGTGATTGGCTCCTTAAAAGGTCCGTGGATTACTCGTCAGCGTTATCGCTGTTGTCGCTGTCGCTATCGCTGTCATCGCCATCGGCGCTGTCAGAGTGCTCAGGACGGTCGCGACGCTCACGGCGCTCACTGCGGTTTTCTTCAGCCTTGAGCATCTCGGATTGGCCGGTGACGGCTTCTTCGCGACGGATGACCAGGTTACGGATCACTGCATCGTTGTAGCGGAAGTTGTCTTCCAGCTCGGCCAGGGCCTTGCCAGTGCACTCAACGTTCAGCATCACGTAGTGAGCCTTGTGAACATTGTTGATTGCGTAGGCCAGTTGACGACGGCCCCAATCTTCCAGACGGTGGATTTTGCCGCCGTCTTCTTCGATCAGCTTGGTGTAACGCTCAACCATGCCGCCGACTTGCTCGCTTTGATCCGGGTGGACCAAAAAGATGATTTCGTAATGACGCATGAATGCTCCTTACGGGTTGTAGCCTGCCGCTCAAAAACGGTCAGACAAGGAGTGAATGACACTTATGGACTTGTGGACGCTAGACACATAAGTGCCTGCCATCACAGCAAGGGGCGCAATTGTAGAGAAGGGCCGAGGGCGGCGCAAGGCAATTGGCGATTATTTGAACAGCCGCCGATCCTCACCTTGCACAAAACACTGTGGGAGCGAGCTTGCTCGCGATAGCGGTGTGCCAGTCAACATTTCTGGCACTGATACACCGTCATCGCGAGCAAGCTCGCTCCCACATTTGATACGCGTCTGGATCAGGGCTTTTTGGCGACAGCCTTGACGCTCCGCTGGCGCAGCGCCTCGAACAGGCACACGCCGGTGGCCACCGAGACGTTGAGGCTGCTGACGCTGCCAGCCATCGGCAGCTTGACCAGGTAGTCGCAATGCTCGCGGGTCAGGCGACGCATGCCCTTGCCTTCGGCGCCCATGATCAGGATCGTCGGGCCCGTCAGGTCTTGGTCATAGATACTGACCTCGGCCTCGCCCGCCGTGCCGACCACCCAGAGGCCGCGCTGCTGGAGTTTTTCCAGGGTGCGCGCCAGGTTGGTCACCGCCACCAACGGGATCACTTCCGCCGCGCCGCACGCCACCTTGCGCACCACTGGCGTCAGGGTTGCCGACTTGTCCTTGGGCACGATCACCGCCAATGCACCGGCGGCATCCGCCGAACGCAGACAGGCGCCGAGGTTATGCGGGTCGGTCACGCCGTCCAGCACCAGCAGCAGAGGGGCGCCTTCGGTGCGATCGAGCAGTTCGTCGAGCATCGCCTCGCCCCAGACCTGGCTCGGGCTTACGTCCGCCACCACACCCTGGTGAACGCCTTCGACCCACGCGTCCATTTCACGACGCTCGGCCTGGCCGATGGCAACCTTGTTCTGGGTGGCCAGCTCGACCAACGCTTGCACGCGCGGCTCGCTGCGACCTTCCGCCAACCACACTTGCTTGACACGTTTGGGGTGGTGACGCAGCAGTGCTTCTACGGCGTGAACGCCGTAGATTTTTTCCAGACTCATGACTTGGCCTTAGGTTTGCGCGACCCGCCGCTTTTCGCGGGGGCCGACCCCGCTTTTGGCGGGCCTTTACGGTGTTTACTCGGCTTGCTCGACGGCTTTTCCGCCCCGTGGGACTTTCCCCCAGACGCCGCTTTACCACCGCTTTTGGCTTCGTTGAGCAACTGCTGCTTCAACTCGCGGCTCTTGCGCAGTTCGGCGTTTTTCGCCGCTGCGTCGCTGGGGCGGTAGGCTTCGGGAGCCTTGTCCTTGACAGACGAACGGCGGCCGGCCTTGGCTGGCTCAGGCTCCGCAGCTTTTGCAGGAGCACCCTTACCTTTACCTTTGGTCGCAGGCGCTGCGGTCTCGCTGCCACGTTTTTTACGACCAGTCGGTGCTTCGGCGGGCTTGTCAGACATGCCGAAGTCGATCTTGCGCTCATCGAGGTCGACGCGCATGACCTGCACTTCCACGGTGTCGCCCAGGCGGAAGCTGCGACCGGTGCGCTCGCCCGCCAGGCGGTGATGCACAGGATCGAAATGGTAGTAATCACCCGGCAAGGCGGTGACGTGCACCAAGCCCTCGACGTAGATGTCGGTCAGTTCGACAAACAAACCAAAGCCGGTCACGGCAGTGATCACGCCTGGGAACGACTCGCCCACGCGGTCTTTCATGAACTCGCACTTGAGCCAGTTCACCACGTCGCGAGTGGCTTCGTCGGCGCGGCGTTCGCTCATGGAGCACTGCTCGCCCAACTGTTCCAGGGCCGCTTCGTCGTACGGATAGATCCGCGCCTTCGGAATGGTCATGGCACCGGCGCGCTTGACGTGCGGGGTGTTCTGCTTGGAATGGATCACACTGCGGATCGCGCGGTGCGTGAGCAGGTCCGGATAACGGCGGATCGGCGAGGTGAAGTGGGTGTACGCCTCGTAATTCAGACCGAAGTGGCCCTGATTGTCAGCGCTGTACACCGCCTGGCTCAGGGAGCGCAGCATCACTGTCTGGATCACATGGTAATCCGGACGGTCCTTGATGCTGGCCAGCAGTGCCTGGTAGTCCTTCGGCGTCGGGCCGTCCTTGCCTTTGTGCAGGGACAGGCCGAGCTCGCCGAGGAAGGCGCGCAGTTTTTCCAGACGCTCCGGCGGCGGGCCATCGTGCACGCGGTACAACGCAGGAATCTCGTGCTTCTTGAGGAATTCGGCGGTGGCCACGTTGGCCGCCAGCATGCACTCTTCGATCAGCTTGTGCGCATCGTTACGGGTCGTCGGGGTGATCGCGGCGATCTTGCGCTCGGAACCGAAGACAATCCGGGTTTCCTGGGTCTCGAAATCGATCGCGCCACGCACGTGACGGGCACCCAGCAACACCTTGTACAGCGAGTACAGCTGCTTGAGGTGCGGCACCACGCCAGCGTATTCGGTACGCAACGCCTTGGCTTCACTGGTCTTCGGCGTTTCCAGGATGGTGCTGACCTTGTTGTAGGTCAGGCGCGCCTGGGAGTGGATCACCGCTTCGTAGAACTGGTAGTCGGTCATTTCGCCGGTCTTGGAGATGGTCATCTCGCACACCATGGCCAAACGGTCGACTTTCGGGTTCAGCGAGCACAGGCCGTTGGACAGCTGCTCAGGCAGCATCGGAATCACGCGCTCAGGGAAATACACGGAGTTACCGCGCACCTGGGCTTCGTTATCCAGGGCCGAACCGATCTTCACGTAGCTGGACACGTCGGCAATCGCGACGAACAACTTCCAGCCGCCGGAGAACAGGCGCAACTTGCCGGGTTTGGCTTCGCAATAGACCGCATCGTCGAAGTCGCGGGCATCTTCGCCGTCGATGGTGACGAACGGCAGATGGCGCAGGTCGATGCGTTTTTCTTTATCTTTCTCTTCGACTTCCGGCTTGAGCTTGGCGGCTTCCTTGAGCACAGCCTCGGGCCAGACGTGAGGAATGTCGTAGGTGCGCAGCGCAACGTCGATTTCCATGCCCGGCGCCATGTAGTTGCCGACCACTTCAACGATATCGCCCTGTGGCTGGAAGCGCGCAGTTGGCCAATGGGTGATTTTCACCTCGACGAACTGACCTACCTTGGCGGCGCCATTACGGCCCGGGGTAATCAGCACTTCCTGCTGAACCTTCGGGTTATCCGGCACGACAAAACCGATACCGCCTTCTTCGAAGTAACGGCCAACGATGCTTTCATGGGCACGGGACACCACTTCGACGATCACGCCTTCACGGCGACCACGACGATCCAGGCCGGACACGCGGGCCAGGGCCCGGTCACCGTCAAACACCAGGCGCATTTGCGCCGGGCTCATGAACAGGTCGTCGCTGCCGTCGTCCGGGATCAGGAAACCGAAGCCGTCACGGTGACCGGCGATGCGGCCCAGGATCAGGTCGAGCTTGTCCACCGGTGCATAGGTGCCGCGCCGGGTGTAGATCAGTTGAGCGTCGCGCTCCATGGCGCGCAGACGGCGGCGCAGGGCTTCGAGTTGGTCCTCGGTGGTCAGACCGAACTCTTCGACCAACTGCTCGCGGCTAGCAGGCGAACCCCGATCGGCGAGATGCGCCAGGATCAGTTCACGGCTAGGAATAGGGTTTTCATATTTTTCCGCTTCACGAGCGGCCTCGGGATCGAGGGACTGCCAATCGGCCATTAGAGAGTTTTCACCTTGTCTATATGCGGGTTAGTTTGGCATAGGCTTAATGAAACGGGAAATTTCAAGCATCCGATAGCGTTTCCAGGATCATTTGACCTGCCTTCGAAGCCCCCGGAACGCACCGCTCGTGAAATTTAGCGGTTTTTTTCTCCGCAGGGGTTTACAGTTAAAAACACGCTCCGTATAGTGCGCGCCATCGACGACGTACACACGTAGCCGATACTGCCCAGATGGTGAAATTGGTAGACACGCCAGCTTCAGGTGCTGGTGACCGCAAGGTCGTGGAAGTTCGAGTCTTCTTCTGGGCACCAATTTCAAGCAGCAGGTCAATGACCTGGCAGCTTAACAAAAACCCGCGAAAGCGGGTTTTTGCATTTCCGCCCCCTGGAATTGCACCGGGCAATTACTAAAACAAAAACAGGGGTTTACAGATCAAAACGCGCTCCGTATAGTGCGCCACATCAACAGCGGCAACGCTGAAGATGCTGCCCAGATGGTGAAATTGGTAGACACGCCAGCTTCAGGTGCTGGTGACCGCAAGGTCGTGGAAGTTCGAGTCTTCTTCTGGGCACCAATTCAAGCTTCAAGGTCACCGCCTTGAAACTCACAGAAACCCGCGAAAGCGGGTTTTTGCGTTTCTGGGTATTGGAAATGTATCTGAGCCTCTGAAATCGCTATCGCGAGCAAGCTCGCTCCCACACTTGACCTCAAGTGCACACAGATTTTGTGTTCACTGCAATCCCATGTGGGAGCGAGCTTGCTCGCGATGGGCCCAGCCCGGCCACCCGGTCAGGCCCTGAACTGCCCCAAACTTGCCTTCAGTTGCGCCGCCAGGTTGTCCAGCACCTTGCCGCTGGCGGTGGTCTCGACTACAGCCTGGGCCGCTTTCTCGGCCTGGGCATGGATGGTTTCCACCCGCCCACGCACCGCTTGCGCGCCCTGGGCCTGATGAGCCGCCGCCTGGGTCGCCAGGCCGATGGCCGCATGCACCTGCTCGACGGACGCCTGCACCGACTGCTGCAACCGCGCGCTGTCACGCAGCACCAACAAGCCTTCGCTGGCCTGGCGCCCGGCCTGGCCAATGGCGGCCACCGCCTCGCGAGCCCCCTGCTGCAAGGCCACGATATGCGCCTGGATATCGCCCGTGGAGCTCTGGGTCTTGCTCGCCAACGCCCGCACCTCATCCGCCACCACCGCAAAGCCGCGCCCGGTTTCCCCGGCCCGCGCCGCCTCGATGGCCGCGTTCAAGGCCAGCAAGTTGGTCTGCTCGGCGATGCCGTGAATCACCGTCAGCACCACTTCAATCTGTTCGCTCTGCTGCGCCAACCGCTCGATCACTGCCGCCCCGGTATCGACCTGGCCGGCCAGAGCCTCGATCAAGCTGCTGACCTTGGCCGAAGTGCGCGTGTTTTCATCGGTGGCCTGGCGGATCTCCACCACTTGCTGCAGGGCCGCCTGCATCGCCTGGCTTTCCGATTGAGCCTCGTCCGCCATTTGCGATAGCGCGCGCAGGCTCTCGGCCACTTCATCACGCTGCATCCCGGCCGCCGCATCGGCGCCGGAGTTACGCAAGGTCATCGCACCGATTTCCACACCGGTGCGCTGGGCCACGTCGCCCGCCTCGCGCACGATGGGCTGCAACTTATCCACAAAGCGATTGACCGCCGCGGCCATGTCGCCGATTTCGTCCTTGCTGTTGATTTGCACTCGCTTGGTCAGGTCACCCTCGCCCGCCGCCAGGTCGTTCATGGCTGCGATCAGTAGCTTCAAGCGATTGACCACCCGACGCCCCAGCACCACGGCCAGCAACACCAGCACGCCGAAGCCCACCAGCGCCAGGCCCAGGCCGATGCGCCAGCGCAAGGTGCCCGCAGCGTCCTGCACGGTGCTGGCGGTGTTGGTCTGCATCTGCGTGGCCGTGGCTTGGGCCGACTCCAGGCGACCGCGCATGGCCGTGGCACTGTCAGCCGCCGCGCCCTTGAGGCTGTCGCCGACTAATTGATCGCTGCTGGCGATCAAGGCCGAGAAGCGTTGGTCCAGCGCCTTCAGGTCGGTTTCAACGGCCGCCGTGGAAACCCCCATCAAGACTTTGCCGATCTCGACGCCGTTGGGGTTGATCGAGGCTTCGAGGTAATACACCGACGGATCGTTCTTCGCCGCGTCCAGCACCTTGTCCAACGCCCGCTCGCCCTTGCCTTTTTCCAGCAGCGCCTTGTTGATCGGGTTTTCCCGGTTCAGGTAGCGCGTCAGGTGCTCACCCGCGGCGTCGTCATAGATGACGAACAGCACGTTGGGATTGCGCTGGGCCCGACGGGCGAATTCAGAGAGGGTGGGCACGTCGTTATCCCACATGGCACGCGGCGCAACGGAAGCCAGGAGTTGCGCCATATCATTGGCGGAATCCCTCAAGTCCTTCTCCAAGGTGCCACGTAACTGCGCCTGCTCATCCTTCAGGCGAGCAGACAGGCCGGCATTGAGCCGCTGACGGGTATTGGCGGACAGGCTGTCCAGGCTCGACGTAACCTCTCGCCCGGCCTGCTCCAGCTCGGCGGAAAGCTTCTGGCTGTCCGCCCCCAACCGCGCGCCCAGATCGGCTTCCAGCGCCGTGACGGTGCTTCGGGTCAGCGCAACGGCTACCAGTACCTGCACCAAAAGGGCGATACCCAGGGTAACGAACACTGGCCGTAGCAAACGGCTTTGTAACAGTGAGAGAACGGCCGACACGTGAAATCCCTCTACCAAACGCCATTAATTTGATGGCACTCAGGAAAGCGGTGCCTTAATGGAGTTGCATAGCAAGTGTCGTGCCGCCCGGCAGGCAGAAACGACAAAGGGCCCCAGCGAGGGCCCTTTGTTTTTTACATCAAAGGCTTATCAGGCAAACGGATGACGCAGAACGATGGTTTCGTTGCGGTCCGGCCCCGTCGAAATAATGTCAATCGGCGCACCGACCAACTCTTCGACGCGCTTGATGTAGTTGCGCGCTGCCACAGGCAGCTCTTCCAGGGTCTTGGCGCCGACGGTCGATTCGGTCCAGCCTGGCATCTGCTCGTACACTGGCTCCAGGCCGATGTAGCTGTCGGCGTCGGTCGGTGCGTCGATGACTGCGCCGTCCTGGTTCTTGTAGCCCACGCAGATGTTGATGGTTTCCAGGCCGTCCAGCACGTCCAGCTTGGTCAGGCACAGGCCCGAGATGCTGTTGACGTCGATGGCGCGACGCAGGATGACAGCATCGAACCAGCCGCAACGACGGGCACGGCCGGTGGTGGCACCGAATTCGTGGCCACGCTTGGCCAGGAAGGCACCGACGTCGTCGAACAGCTCAGTCGGGAATGGACCCGAACCGACGCGAGTGGTGTAGGCCTTGGTGATACCCAGGATGTAGTCCAGGTACATCGGGCCGAACCCCGAACCGGTGGCGATGCCGCCGGCAGTGGTGTTGGAGCTGGTGACGTACGGGTAGGTACCGTGGTCGATGTCCAGCAGCGAACCCTGGGCACCTTCGAACATGATGTCCTTGCCGGCGCGGCGCAGCTCGTGCAGCTCGGCGGTGACGTCGAGCATCATTGGCTTGAGCAGCTCGGCGTACTCCATGCACTCGTCCAGGGTCTTCTGGAAGTCGATGGCCGGCTCTTTGTAGTAATTGACCAGGACGAAGTTGTGGTAGTCCAGCAACTCGCCCAGCTTGGCGGCGAAACGCTCACGGTGGAACAGATCACCGATGCGCAGGCCACGACGGGCCACCTTGTCTTCGTAGGCCGGGCCGATGCCACGACCGGTGGTGCCGATCTTCAGTTCGCCACGGGCCTTCTCACGGGCCTGGTCCAGCGCCACGTGATAGGACAGGATCAGCGGGCAGGACGGGCTGATACGCAGGCGCTCGCGCACCGGTACGCCTTTTTCTTCCAGCTTGATGATTTCCCGCAGCAAGGCATCTGGCGCAACCACCACACCATTGCCGATCAGGCACTGGACGCCTTCGCGCAGCACGCCCGACGGAATCAGGTGCAGGACGGTTTTTTCACCGTCGATTACCAAGGTGTGGCCTGCGTTGTGGCCACCCTGGTAGCGCACTACGGCGGCAGCATGTTCGGTCAGCAGATCAACGATCTTGCCTTTGCCCTCATCACCCCACTGGGTGCCCAGGACTACGACATTCTTACCCATAACACTTGTCCTCATTCGCGCAAACTTGGTGCCGGCCACGGCCGGCGGGAAAACTCAAGAAGCCAGCGGCAATACTTGCCAAAGCCCGTTCTGCTGAATCAATTGCCGGTCGCAGTCCGCTTCACGGGCGGCGGCCAAAGGCTGCCCAGGCAAGGCCTGGACGACACGCTGACCCTCACTGCGCAACTGACAGACTGCCTGCCAGAGTGCTGCATCCGTACTGTCAGGCATCCAGATACCGCCAGACGGTAGCTCGACTTCAGCACGCCCCAGGGTCACCAGGGTTTTCAAATCGGTAGAGAAACCGGTCGCCGGACGGGCGCGACCGAAGTCGGCACCGATGTCGTCATAACGGCCGCCCTGGGCGATGGACTGGCCCACGCCCGGTACAAACACGGCGAACACGACGCCGGTGTGATAGTGATAACCGCGCAACTCGCCCAGGTCGAAATACAGCGGCAACTCGGGGAAACGCACCGACAGACGCTCGGCAATCGCCAGCAAATCGTCCAGTGCCGCCAATACAGGCGCCGGCGCATGGGCCAGGCGTTCGCGGGCGGCGGTCAGCACTTCACGCCCACCACACAGGTCCACCAGCGCCCGCAGCATGCCCGACAGATCGGCCGGCAGGCCTTCGGTCAGGCTGATGACTTCGTCGATGGCCTTGCGTTGCAAGGCGTCGAACAACTGTTGTTCCACTTCGCCGGACAGACCGGCCGCACGGGCCAGGCCGCGATAGATGCCGACATGCCCCAGGTCCATGTGGACATCAGGCACGTCAGCCAGTTGCAGCATGGCCAACATCAGACTGATGACTTCCACGTCGCTGCTCGGGCTGGCATCGCCATACAACTCGGCGCCCAGCTGGATCGGGCTGCGCGAAGATGACAAGGCACGCGGCTGGGCATGCAGCACGCTGCCGGCGTAGCACAGGCGGCTCGGGCCTTCACGGCGCAGGGTATGGGCATCGATGCGCGCCACTTGCGGCGTGATGTCTGCACGAAAGCCCATCTGCCGGCCCGACTGCGGGTCGATCACCTTGAAGGTGCGCAGATCCAGGTCCTGGCCCGCGCCGGTGAGCAGGGATTCCAGGTACTCGATATGCGGGGTGACGACGAACTCGTAACCCCAGCTCTGGAACAGATCCAACACCTGCCGACGCGCTACTTCGATACGCGCAGCTTCCGGTGGCAGTACTTCTTCGATGCCATCTGGCAGCAGCCAGCGGTCTACCGTTGCCATTACGCCATTCCCCTATGGTCCGGGCGGCCAGCCCTCGGGCAAGCCTTGAGTGAAGCAGAAAATACTTGGCCCACGCGCAAAACACGCGCATGAGCGACGTGACGAATGGCCAGCAATCGGCCTCGCCCAGCACTTTCCTCGAAAAACCTGTCGAGTCGTTCAACCCGACGCCTGCAACCAAAACCACAATCAAACGTGCAGACGCAAAAAAGCCGGGAATTTCCCGGCTGCCGCATCATACACACGTTTTCCCAAAGGATCACCCCGCCCGACGCTTTAGCCGCCGGGCGGAGTGTTTCAGGTCAACGCCGCATCAAGGCTTGGACTTTTCCAGGTAGTGGAAGAAGTCGCTGCTTGGGTCCAGGACCATGACGTCGGATTTGTTCGCGAAGCTTTCACGGTAGGCACGCAGGCTACGGTAGAACGCGTAGAACTCCTGATCCTGACCATAAGCCTTGGAGTAGATCGAAGCGGCCTGGGCATCACCATCACCCCGGACCTCTTCCGATTCACGATAGGCTTCGGCCAGCAGCACGCGGCGTTGGCGATCGGCGTCGGCACGGATGCCTTCGGCCAGCTCGTTACCCTTGGCGCGGTGCTCGCGGGCTTCACGCTCACGCTCGGTGCTCATCCGCTCGAACACGCTGCGGTTCACTTCCTTCGGCAGGTCGATGGCCTTGACCCGGACATCGACCACTTCGATACCCAGCTCTTTTTCCGCCATCGTGTTCAGCGAACGGGTGATGTCGGCCATGAGCGCATCACGCTCACCGGACACCACTTCATGCAACGTGCGCTTACCGAACTGGTCACGCAGGCCCGATTCGAGACGACGGGACAGACGCTCGTCGGCGATCTGCTTCAGGCCCGAGGTCGCGGTGTAGAAGCGCTCGGCATCCTTCACGCGCCACTTGGCATAGGCGTCCACCATCACGGCTTTCTTTTCCAGCGTCAGGAAGCGTTGCGTCGGCGCATCCAGCGTCATCAGGCGAGCGTCGAACTTGCGCACCTTGTTGACGTAGGGCACTTTCACATGCAGCCCCGGCTGGACATCAGCCTGGACCACGCGACCGAATTGCAGCAACACCGCGCGCTCGGTCTGAGCCACGATGTAGAAGCAGTTCCAGGCAGCGATCGCCACGACGACACCGACAATAAGGGCGATCAGCGATTTATTGCTCATCAGCGACTCTCCCTGGTACGTGCTTGCTGTTGTTGCAGGTCCGCCGCTGCGCGGGTGCCGGCCTCATTGCTGGCCGCCGCCGAACTGGCCGGTGGCGTGCTGGTGTTGCGACCGCTCTCGACCATCTTGTCCAGCGGCAAGTACAGCAGATTGCTCTGGCCGTTCTTGTTGCCGGTCACGAGGACCTTGCTGGTGTTGCTGAAGACTTCCTGCATGGTGTCCAGGTACAGACGCTGGCGGGTCACTTCAGGGGCCTTGCGATACTCGGCCACCAGCTTGGTGAAGCGATCGGCCTCACCCTTGGCACGGGAGACCACTTCATCGCGGTAACCGTTGGCATCCTCGATGATGCGCTGGGCCTGGCCACGAGCTTCCGGCACGACGCCGTTGGCATAGGTTTCAGCCTGGTTGCGCGAACGCTGCTCGTCTTCACGGGCACGGATCACGTCGTCGAAGGCTTCCTGGACCTCACGCGGTGCCGCTGCGCTCTGGACGTTGACCTGGGTGACGGTGATACCGGTGCGATAGGTATCGAGGAACCGTTGCAGGCGTTCCTTGATTTCGCTGGCCATCAGTTCACGACCTTCGGTCAGCACCTGGTCCATGGCGGTGGAACCCACCACATGGCGCAGGGCACTTTCGGTCGCGTGCTGCAGGCTGGTTTCCGGCTGATCGACGTTCAGCACGAAGTCCTGCAGGTTGGTGATCTTGTATTGCACGGTCAGCGGCACCTCGACGATGTTCTCGTCTTCGGTCAGCATCTGGCCCTGCTTGGTGTACGCCCGCTCACGCGTGACGTTCTCCATGAACTTCTGGTCGATCGGCGGGAAATAGATGTTCAGGCCCGGACCAACCGTCTCGTAGTACTTGCCGAAGCGCAGCACCACGGCTTGCTCCTGCTCGTCCACGACATAGACCGCGCTGTACAGCCAGACAGCCGCCAGCACGACGAGACCGATGCCGAGCAGGCCGAAACCGCCACCCTTGCCCGAACGACCGCCACCCTCGTCACCGCGTTTCTTACCACCACCGAACAAACCGTTCAGGCTTTCCTGCAGCTTTCGGAAGGCCTCGTCGAGATCTGGCGGCCCCTTGCGGTCGCCGTTGTTACGACGCTTGCCACCCCAAGGATCCTGATTATTCGAGTTGCCACCCGGCTCATTCCAAGCCATAGCGCTCTCCATCTGATAAAGCAAAGACGCACCCACGGCGCGCCGACCAATGCTACAGAATGCCTGACACCGCTTTCTCAGGCTTTTATTGCAAAGTGTGTTGCTCGATGAATTCCATCGGTTGCAGCCCTTCGCGACTGACCAGTCGGTTGAGCTCCGTCCGAGGCAGGCGAACAGCCAGCAGGCAGACACCTTCTTCGTCGTGTTCTTCTTTTTGCACGGCCCCCAGCTCGAAAAACTGCGCACGCAGCCGGGCAAAACGTTGTGGCAATTTCAGGGTGCCGACAAACAGATCGCTGCCCAACAGCTCGGCCACGGCCTGCTTGAGCAGGTCCAGGCCGGTGCCATCACGGGCCGACAGCCAGACCCGTTGCGGCTTGCCATCGGCATCGCGCTGGATCTGCGGCTCCACCCCTTCGAGCAAATCGAGTTTGTTGTATACCTCGAGGATCGGCAAGTCCTGGGCTCCGATCTCGCCCAGCACCACCATCACCTGCTCGATCTGCAGCATCCGGTCCGGCTCGGCGGCATCGATCACGTGCAGCAGCAGGTCGGAGTTGCTCGACTCTTCGAGCGTAGCCCGGAAAGCCTCGACCAGTTTATGCGGCAGGTGACGGATAAAGCCCACGGTGTCGGCCAGCACGATCGGCCCGAGGTCGTCCAGGTCGAGCCGGCGCAGGGTCGGGTCGAGCGTGGCGAACAACTGGTCGGCGGCGTAGACGTCGGATTGGGTGACATTGTTGAACAGGGTCGATTTGCCGGCGTTGGTATAGCCCACCAGTGAAACCGTCGGGATATCCGCGCGCTTGCGACCACGTCGCGACTGCTCGCGCTGGCTGCGGACCTTTTCCAGCCGCCCCTTGATCTGGCGCAGGCGAACCCGCAACAGGCGTCGGTCGGTTTCCAGCTGGGTTTCCCCCGGGCCGCGCAGGCCGATACCGCCTTTCTGCCGCTCAAGGTGAGTCCAGCCGCGGACCAGCCGCGTACTCATGTGCTCAAGCTGGGCCAGTTCGACCTGGAGCTTGCCTTCATGGGTGCGGGCGCGCTGGGCGAAGATATCGAGGATCAGCCCCGTGCGGTCGATCACGCGACACTCGAAGACACGTTCGAGGTTACGTTCCTGACTGGGCGTGAGGATGTGATTGAAAATCACCAGATCGACCTGCTCGGCCTTGACCAGGTCGCGCAACTCCTCGACCTTGCCACTGCCGATCAGGAACTTGGCGGTTGGCCGATGACGCGGCACGTTGAAAAACGCGACGGTCTCGGCGCCGGCCGAAAGTGCCAATTCCTGAAACTCCTGCGGATCTTCGCGCGCCTCAGGGTCCTGTCCATCCAAGTGAACGAGAATGGCCCGTTCACCACCACCGTGGCGCTCAAAGAACAAAGGAGGCTCCTATCAGGCGTTACCCGGTTCAGCGTCACCGCCTTCGGATTCGGTTGCGCTAGGCAGACGAATTGGACGAACTGGCACCACTGTCGAGATCGCGTGCTTGTAGACCATCTGGCTGACGGTGTTTTTCAGAAGGATGACGAACTGGTCGAAAGACTCGATCGTGCCTTGCAGTTTGATCCCGTTGACCAGATAGATGGACACCCCAACTTTCTCTTTACGTAAAGTGTTCAAGTAAGGGTCTTGTAGCGAATGCCCTTTTGACATGTGCCGCACTCCTTTAAGGATCAATTATAAAAATCGGAATCAGATGGCTTGGGCCGTCACACCCCCAAGGATAGACGGCAATTGCAAGGACTCAGCTCAATATGGAGATGGTCCCGAGGTATTTCAAGGCGCGTGGCAGATTGTCGCAATCGAGACTGTCGAGCCAATGCAGGTCAGTCCAGCTGCGCAGCCAGGTGAACTGGCGTTTCGCCAATTGGCGCGTGGCAATGATCCCACGCTCCCGCATCTCGGCTGACGTCAGCTTGCCGTCCAGGTAATCCCAGACTTGCCGATAACCTACCGCACGTATAGACGGCAACCCGGCATGCAGGTCACTTCGCTCACGCAGGGCTACGACCTCGTCTATGAACCCCTGTTCCAACATTAATGTGAATCTTTGTTCAATGCGCCGATGCAGCACCTGCCGGTTCGCCGGAGCGATGGCCAGATTCGCGACAGTATAGGGCAATTGTTGCAGTCCCGAAGCGGCTGCTTCAGTACTTTGCGCAGATTGTCGCTGGCGCAGGGCGGTCATGCTCTGGCCGCTGACCCGATAAACCTCCAGCGCCCGACTGAGCCGCTGCGGGTCATTGGGGTGAATACGCGCCGCCGACTCCGGATCGATGACCGCCAATTGCTCGTGCAGGGCCTGCCAGCCCAGGCGCGCGGCCTCTTCTTCGATCTGCGCGCGGACCTCGGGATCGGCCGCCGGCATGTCCGCCAGCCCGTCGACCAAGGCCTTGTAGTACAGCATCGTACCGCCCACCAGCAGCGGGATCTTGCCCCGCGCGGTGATTTCGGCCATGGCCTGGAGCGCGTCACGCCGGAAATCGGCCGCCGAATAAGCCTCGGCCGGGTCCAGGATGTCGATCAGGCGGTGGGGAAATTCGGCCAGCAGTTCTTTTGACGGCTTGGCGGTGCCGATGTCCATGCCCCGATAGACCAGGGCCGAATCGACACTGATCAACTCGCAGGGCAGGACTTTGGTCAATTCGATGGCCAGGTCGGTCTTGCCGGCGGCGGTCGGCCCCATCAGGAAAATCGCGGGTGGCAACGGACTCATCAACGACCGCGCAGGAACAGTTTGTCCAGGTCGTCCAGGCCCAGTTGGGTCCAGGTCGGCCGGCCATGGTTGCATTGACCGCTGCGCTCGGTGTTTTCCATGTCCCGCAGCAGACCGTTCATTTCCGGCAGGGCCAGGCGCCGGTTGGCACGGATCGCGCCGTGGCAGGCCATGGTGCCGAGCAGTTCGTTCAGGTGCGCCTGGATCCGGTCGCTGGTGCCGTACTCCATCAGGTCCGCCAGCACGTCGCTGACCAGGCGATTGGCCTCGGCCTGCTTCAACAAGGCCGGAATCTGGCGGATCGCCAGGGTTTCCGGGCCCAGGCGCTGCAATTCGAAGCCCAGGCGCTGGAACCAGGCCACATGCTCTTCGGCGCAATCGGCTTCGCGCTGGCTGACGGCCAGGGACTCGGGCACCAACAGCGGCTGGCCGCTCAGGCCTTCGCTGGCCATGGCGATTTTCAGCCGCTCGTACATGATCCGCTCATGGGCGGCGTGCATGTCCACCAGCACCAGGCCTTGGGCATTTTCCGAGAGGATATAGATGCCTTTGAGTTGCGCCAGGGCATAGCCCAGCGGCGGGATATCGCCCTGGCCGTCGGGCATTGCCGCCGCACCGGCTTCCGGCAAGGGCTTGAAGAACTCGCGATAGGCCGCCTGGGCCTCGGCTGCCGGCACGTTGGATTGCGGGCGCGGGGTGTATTGATACTGATAGCCGCTGCCAGCACCGCTGCCGGCCGTGTTGTAGCTGGGCTGAGGCTGGGGTTGCTCCAGCAGGGCATTGGCCGCCAGGCGCATCTCGCCCTGGGGCCCGAATTCGCCGGCTTCCAGTCCCGTGGGCCGGACCATGCCAGCCACAGCCGCCGGAGCCGCCAGTTGGTCTTCCGGCCGCACATCGCCCAGGGCACGGTGCAGGGTGCCATAGAGGAAATCGTGGACCATGCGCCCGTCACGGAAGCGTACTTCGTGCTTGGTCGGGTGCACGTTGACGTCCACCACCGCCGGATCGACCTCGAAAAACAGCACGAAGGTCGGATGCCGGCCATTGAACAGCACATCGCGATAGGCTTGGCGCACCGCGTGGGCCACCAGCTTGTCGCGCACCGCCCGGCCGTTCACGTAGAAATATTGCAAGTCCGCCTGGCTGCGGGAGAACGTTGGCAAGCCGACCCACCCCCACAGGTGCAGGCCGTTGCGCTCCACCTCGATGGGCAAGGCCTGTTCCAGGAACCCCGCACCGCACACCGCGCCCACGCGCCGGGCGCGGGCGGCATCGTCGTGGGCCTCGTGCAGGCTGAGGATGGTCTTGCCGTTGTGGCGCAAATGGAACGCCACGTCAAAACGCGCCAGGGCCAGGCGCTTGATGACTTCTTGCAGGTGGTCGAATTCAGTCTTCTCGGCCTTGAGAAACTTGCGTCGGGCCGGGGTGTTGAAGAACAAGTCGCGCACTTCCACCGAGGTGCCCACCGGATGCGCCGCGGGCTGGACGCGAGACGCCATGTCGCGGCCTTCGGTCTCGACCTGCCAGGCCTGCTCGGCATCACGGGTGCGGGAGGTGAGGGTCAGGCGCGACACCGAACTGATGGACGCCAGTGCCTCGCCCCGGAAGCCCAGGCTCATGACCCGCTCGAGATCTTCCAGGTCGCGGATCTTGCTGGTGGCATGACGCGCCAGGGCCAGCGGCAGGTCGTCAGAGGGAATCCCGCCACCGTCATCGCGCACCCGCAACAGCTTGACGCCGCCCTGCTCGACATCCACATCGATGCGCCGGGCCCCGGAATCGAGGCTGTTTTCCAGCAGTTCCTTGATGACCGACGCCGGACGCTCGACCACTTCACCGGCGGCGATCTGGTTCGCCAGCCGAGGGCTGAGCAGTTCGATACGGGCGGTGTTGCCGATCACTTCGTCACTCATTGCTTGGCCGCCACTTCATTGCCCGGAATGGTCAGGGTCTGGCCAATCTTGAGCTCATCGCTCTTGAGATTGTTGGCACTGCGCAAGGTGGCGGGCGACACCTGGTAGCGCACGGCAATCATCGCCAGGGTTTCGCCCGGGTTGACGCGGTGATCCCGTGGCCCCTGGGCGATCTTGCCGGAGTCCCGCAGCCAGGCGATGTAGGTGCCCGGCGGTGGGTTCTGCTGGAAGAACTGCCGTACGCCGCTGCTGATGGAGCGGGCCAGGGCCTGCTGATGGCTCGACGTCGACAGTTTCGAGGCTTCGTTGGCGTTGGAAATGAACCCGGTTTCCACCAGGATCGACGGGATGTCCGGCGACTTGAGCACCATGAACCCGGCCTGTTCGACGCGCTGCTTGTGCAGCGGCGTGACGCGACCGATGTTGCTCAAGACCTTCTGGCCGACGTTCAGGCTGGAGGTCAACGAGGCGGTCATCGACAAGTCGAGCAATACACCGGCGAGCATCCGGTCCTTGTCGTCGAGGCTGACGTTGCCGGCACCGCCGATCAGGTCGGAGCGGTTTTCAGTGTCGGCCAACCAACGGGCGGTCTCGGAAGTCGCGCCACGGTCGGACAGGGCGAACACCGAGGCCCCGAACGCTGCCGCCGAAGGTGCGGCGTCGGCGTGAATGGAGACGAACAGGTCAGCGCCTTTCTTGCGGGCGATTTCGGTGCGTCCGCGCAAGGGAATGAAATAGTCGCCGGTGCGGGTCAGTTCGGCGCGGAAGCCTTTCATGCCGTTGACCTGGCGCTGCAACTCACGGGCGATGGACAGCACCACGTCTTTTTCACGTTGCCCGCGCGAGCCCGAGGCGCCCGGGTCTTCGCCACCATGACCGGCGTCGATCACCACAATGATGTCGCGCTTGCCCGCCGGGGCCGGTGGCAGTTTGAGCGCAGGCTCGGTCGGGGTCACCGGCACCGCTGGCACCGTGGCCACATTGGTTGGCGGCGGTGGCGGTGGCTCGGCATCGGCCGGGTTGTCGAACAGGTCCACCACCAGCCGGTTGCCGTACTGGGCGTTGGGGGCCAGGGTGAAGCTTTTCGGGGTCACGGCTTTTTTCAGGTCGATGACCACCCGCAGGTCGGTCGGCGTACGCTGGGCCGAGCGCATCGCGGTGATCGGCGTGTTGGCGGTAGCGACGTTCAGCGGCGCCCCCAGGGACGCCCCGTTGATGTCGATCACCAGGCGATCCGGGGCGGTCAGGGTGAATACGCTGTGCTGCACCGGCCCCGTCAGGTCAAACACCAGCCGTGTGTTGTCCGGCGCCCGCCAGAGGCGAACGCTGTTGACCTTTGTCTCGGCCACAGCATCGACGGCCAGTGCCGTAAGCAACAGTCCTACGACAGCAACCACCGCGCGAAAGCGCATACCAAACCCCATCATCAATTAGTTTTCCAATGCCAAAGCGGCACACCACGACTCACCACGGGAGCCTTGCGGCGTCAGTTTCAGCGAACGCCCGCCGTTCTGCGCGCCAATGGTAATGGTCAGGTCGGGCTTTGGCAAAAAGCCTGCACCCTTCTGGGGCCATTCGATCAGGCACAAGGCATCATCTTCGAAATAATCGCGAATGCCGAGGAATTCCAGCTCCTCAGGATCCACCAGTCGATACAGGTCGAAATGGAAGGCGCGAATGTCGCCGATCTCATAGGGCTCGACCAGGGTGAACGTCGGGCTCTTGACTGAACCGACGTGCCCGAGGCCGCGAATGATGCCACGGGACAAGGTGGTTTTCCCCGCGCCGAGGTCGCCTTCGAGAAAAATCAGGCCGTGGCCGGCGGTGATCTGCGCGATGCGGGCGCCAAATTGTGTCATGGCTTGTTCGTCCGCCACGTACAGGGTTACTTCAGACACGGTGAATGCTCCTCCAACAACTGACGAATGGCCGGGATCAGATCGGTCGCCGCCAATCCCCGGCCCGAGCGACCGACCTGGGCACCGGCACTGGCATGCAGCCAGACTGCCAGGCACGCGGCCTCGAAGCCGTCCATGCCCTGGGCCAGCAAGGCCCCGACCACACCGGCCAGCACATCCCCCAGACCGGCGGTGGCCATGGCCGGATGGCCCTGGCTGCAAACCGCCAGGCGACCGTCCGGGCTGGCGATCAGGCTGCCGGCGCCCTTGAGGATCACCGTGGCGCTGTATTTCTGGCTCAAGGCATGGGCCGCCGCCGGGCGGTCGGCCTGCACCTGGGCGGTGGACATCTCCAACAGCCGCGCCGCCTCCCCCGGATGCGGGGTGATGACGCACTGCTCAGGCAAACGGACATCGCCCCTGCTCAGCAGGTTCAGTGCATCGGCATCCCACACTTGCGGCAGTGGCGCATTGGCCGCCGCCGACAACAGGCTGCGTCCCCAGGCAGCCTGGCCCAGGCCCGGCCCGACCACCAGCACGCTGGCCTGCTGGAGCAGGCCCATCAATTGGTTCGCCGAATGGGTGCCCTGCACCATCACTTCCGGTAAACGCATCAGCGCGGCGGATACATGCTCACTGCGCGTCGCCAGCGAAACCATGCCCGCACCGCAGCGCAGGGCGCTTTCGGCGCTCATCTGGATGGCGCCGCCGAAGCCCCGGTCGCCACCGATCAACAGCACATGACCGAACTTGCCTTTGTGGGAAGTGGCGGCACGAGTTGTCAGACGAGGCAGATTGTGGGGCAGGAGCAGTCTGGCACTGGCCGGTGCCGTTTCAACAATATCCGGATCGGCGTGCAGGTCATTGAACACCAGCTCACCGACCCGGTCCGCCGCCTCGCCGGTGAACAACCCCAGTTTCAAGCCAATGAAAGTCACGGTCAGGTCGGCCGCCACCGCCGTGCCCAGCACCCGGCCGGTGTCGGCGCACAACCCCGAAGGGATATCCACCGCCGCGACCGGCAGGCCGCTGACGTTGATCGTATCGATGGCCTGCACATAAGGTTCGCGCACATCGCCATTCAGGCCGGTGCCGAGCAGCGCGTCCAATAGCACGCCGCGCAACTCGGCCTCATCCGACCACGGCTCCATCGGCACGCCCACCGCCACGGCCTCGGCATGGGCATTGGCGGCGTCCCCCTGCAATCGCCGGGGCTCGCCCACCGTCAGCACCCGCACCGACCAGCCGGCGCGCCGGGCCAGCGTCGCGACCAGGTAGCCATCGCCGGCATTGTTGCCATGGCCGGCCAGCACGGTCAGCTCGCCGGCATCAGGCCAGCGTCGGACGATCGCTCGCCAGGTGGCGCGGGCAGCGCGCTGCATCAATTCGAAACCGGCGGTGCCTGCCGCGATCAGTTGAGCATCGAGGGCCCGGACCTGCGCGGCGCTGTACAGCGCGTCGGGAAAATCATCTTTAGTGTGCGGCATGCGTCTTCGGGCTCCGATGTCTGGCAGAATTATACGCATCTCAGCTCCGGTTTCTCTCGCCTCATGCCTGCCATTCCCACAGACCTCCCCGCCCTCGCCCAATCCATCAAGGAATGGGGCCGCGAGCTGGGTTTCCAGCAGGTCGGCATCAGCGGCCTGGACTTGGCCGAGCATGAACAACACCTGCAACGCTGGCTCGAAGCCGGCTACCACGGCGAAATGGACTATATGGGCGCCCATGGCAGCAAACGCTCGCACCCCGAGGAACTGGTGCCGGGCACGCTGCGGGTGGTTTCCCTGCGCATGGATTACTTGCCGGGCGATACGCAAATGGCGCAATTGCTCGGCCAACCGGAAAAAGCCTACGTCTCGCGTTATGCATTGGGCCGCGATTACCACAAATTGATCCGTAAACGCGTGCAGCAATTGGCGGAAAAAATTCAGGCGGTCATCGGCCCCTTTGGCTACCGTGCCTTTGTCGACAGCGCACCGGTGCTGGAAAAAGCCATTGCCGAACAGGCCGGCCTGGGCTGGATCGGTAAAAACACCCTGGTGTTGAACCGCAAGGCCGGCAGCTATTTCTTCCTGAGCGAGCTGTTTGTCGACCTGCCGCTGCCCATCGATCCACCCCACGGCACCGAGCATTGCGGAAAATGCACCGCATGCCTGGACATCTGTCCTACGAATGCCTTCGTCGGACCTTACGTGCTCGATGCTCGCCGTTGTATTTCCTACCTGACCATCGAGCTGAAAAGCGCCATTCCTGAAGAGCTGCGGCCACTGATCGGCAATCGGGTGTTCGGCTGTGACGACTGCCAGATCGTCTGCCCGTGGAACCGCTTTGCCCGACCGTCCGGGGAAAGCGACTTCAAGCCACGGCACAACCTGGACAATGCCGGGTTGGCCGAGCTGTTCATGTGGGACGAAGAGAAATTCCTCAGCAGCACCGAGGGTTCACCGTTGCGCCGAGCCGGTTACGAGCGCTGGCTGCGCAACCTGGCGGTGGGCCTGGGCAATGCGCCGTCAACCATTCCCGTGCTGCAAGCGCTGGAGGCGCGGCGCGACTACCCGTCGGAACTGGTGCGCGAGCACGTGGCGTGGGCGTTGCGCCAACATGCCGAGCGTCAAACCTCGTCGTTGTAGACGAATTTCGGCATTTCCCAGTGAAAGCGAATCGCCAGGAGCCGCAGCAGGAAACCGCCGAACAAGGTAATGAGGATCGCCTGCTCGTTCGGCAGTTGCAGGAAGACACACAGCAGATAACACCACGCCGCGGCAAACGAGACGCTGGCATAGAGTTCGCGACGGAAGATCAGCGGAATATCGTTGCAGAAGATGTCCCGCAGGATGCCACCGAACACCCCGGTGATCACCCCACTGACCGACGCCACCAGCATGCCATGGCCCATTTCCAGGGCCGTCATGCAGCCGATCAGGGTGAACGCCACCAGGCCCACGGCGTCGAGCACCAGGAACAGCGAGCGCAAATGGCGCATCCAGCGCGCCAGGAACACCGTCAGCATCGCCGCCGCGGTGGTCAGCACCAGGTACTCCGGGTGCTTGACCCAGGTGAGTGGGTAATGACCGAGCAGCACGTCGCGCACCGAGCCGCCACCCAGCGCCGTGACACAGGCGATCAGCACCACGCCGAACCAGTCCATGCCCCGCCGCCCGGCAGACAAGGCGCCGGTCATGGCTTCGGCGGTGATGGCGATCAGATAAAGCATCAGCAACATGATGGCGGTCCTTGCAGGAAGGCGCGCAGTCTAGCCAGTTTGGGCAGGCACCAAAAGAGGGCAGCCATCGACCATGTCAAACAAGGAGTCTGTGGCCAGGATATCTGTGGGAGCAAGGCTTGCCCGCGATGAAGGCAATGCGGACTTTCAAAGACCGAGGCGCCTGTTTCGCGAGCAAGCTTTGCTCCCACAGCCCCATCACCACAAGAACGCGCTGCGCATCAGAACTTGATGAAATGCTTGCGGTAATGCTGCAACTCGGCGATGGACTCGCGTATGTCGTCCAGGGCCAGGTGGGTGCTGCCCTTCTGGAAACTGTCGCGCACTTCCGGCGCCCAGCGGGCGGCCAGCTCCTTGAGGGTGGAGACGTCCAGGTTGCGGTAGTGGAAGTAGCTTTCCAGGGATTTCATGTGGGTATAAAGGAAGCGACGATCCTGGCAGATGCTGTTGCCACAGATCGGCGACTTGCCCTTCGGCACCCACTGTTCCAGGAAGGCGAGGGTCTGGGCCTCGGCCTCGGCCATGCTGATCTTGCTCTCGCGCACCCGCTGGGTCAGGCCCGAGCCGCCGTGCTGGCGCGTGTTCCACTCGTCCATGCCGGCCAGGATTGCGTCGCTGTGGTGGATCGCGATCACCGGGCCTTCGGCCAGGGTGTTGAGGTCGCTGTCGGTGACGATGGTGGCCATTTCGATGATGACGTCGGTGTCAGGATTCAGACCGGTCATTTCCAGGTCGATCCAGATCAGGTTCTGCGGGTTTTGCATAGGGAAGCTCCTCGGCGTAGCCACGCAGTTTAGCTTAGGCAGGCCCTTGGGCGTGCTAAACTCGCCGCCGTTTTACCCTATTCGCTGCATTTCTTCATACGGAACACCCATGGCCAAACGCCAACTCAATCGTCGTCAGAACTGGCGCATCGAAAAGATCCAGGGCGAGCGCGCCGCCCGCGCCGCCAAACGCGAATCCAGTGCTGTCGAAGCCCTGGAGGGTGGCGACCTGGGCCCTGAACAGACCGGCCTGGTGATCGCCCACTTCGGCGTGCAGGTCGAGGTAGAGGCCCAGGAAGGCGAACTGGCCGGCCAGGTGTTCCGCTGCCACTTGCGCGCCAACCTGCCGGCGCTGGTGACGGGCGACCAGGTGGTCTGGCGGGCCGGCAACCAGGGCATCGGCGTGATCGTCGCGCAGTTGCCGCGCCACACCGAGCTGTGTCGGCCGGACAGCCGAGGCCAGCTCAAGCCCGTGGCCGCCAACGTCGACATGATCGTCATCGTGTTCGCCCCGTTGCCCGAGCCCCACGCCAACCTGATCGATCGTTACCTGGTGGCCGCCGAACACGCGGGTATCCGTCCGTTGCTGCTGCTCAACAAGTTCGACCTGATCGACGAACACAACGCCCCGGCGCTGAACGCCCTGCTGTCGGTCTATCGGGATTTGGGTTACCCGGTGCTGGAGGTCTCGGCCCATCACGGCAACGGCATGGAGCAGTTGCAACAGCAACTGGACGGGCGCATCAGTGTGTTCGTCGGCCAGTCTGGCGTGGGCAAGTCTTCGCTGGTCAACAGCCTGCTGCCGGAAGTCGAGACGCGCGTCGGGCCGCTGTCCGAGCTGTCCGGCCAAGGCACCCACACCACCACCACCGCGCGGCTGTTCCATTTCCCTGGCGGCGGTGAATTGATCGACTCGCCGGGTATCCGCGAATTCGGCCTGGGCCACGTCAGCCGGGCCGATGTCGAAGCCGGGTTCATCGAGTTCAACGAGTTGATCGGCACCTGCCGCTTCCGCGACTGCAAGCACGACCGCGAACCCGGTTGCGCCCTGCTCAAGGCCCTGGAAGAAGGTCGCGTGCATCAGCAACGGATGAACAGCTACCGCTCGATCATCGCCAGCCTGCCGGAAAGCGGTTACTGAGCTGAAAGGAAGGGAAGGGAAGCCGGACACCATCGTGGCGAGGGAGCTTGCTCCCGCTGGGCTGCGAAGCGGCCCCAAAACCTGCCAAATGCGGAGCATCAGACACACCGCACCCGCCGGTTTACGACTGCTTCGCAGTCGAGCGGGAGCAAGCTCCCTCGCCACAGGTCCATCGACAAACCTTCAGGTCACTGCGCCGGCGCTCCGGGAGGCTTGGGCGCGGCGTCGTCGAACAGATTCAGCCGCTCGCGCAGTTCATGGGCCGGCACGGGTTGCTGGTCTGCCGGCAACGCGTTCGGATCGACCGCCGCACCTGGTGTGGCGGACGGAGCAGGCGCTTCACCCGGCGCCCCCTCGCCCGGGACCGGATCGGGCGCCGGATCATCGGTTTGCGAGCCCTCGATGGCTTTCTGCGCCTTCTTGGTCAACACCACGATATCGATACGCCGGTTGACCGGGTTGAACGGATCCTTGCGGTCGAACAGCGCCGAAGACGCATAACCGACCACCCGCGCCACCTGCTCGTCCGGATAGCTGCCGGCAACCAGGGCGCGACGGGCCGCGTTGGCGCGGTTGGCGGACAGCTCCCAGTTACCGTAGTCACCCTTGCCGATGTAGGGTTTGGCATCGGTATGACCACTGATACTGATCTTGTTCGGCACCGCCTTGATGGTGTCGGCCATGGCCAGCAGGATGTCCTCGAAATACGGCTTCAGGCGCGCGCTGCCGGAGTCGAACATCGGCCGGTTCTCGGCGTCCATGATCTGGATGCGCAAGCCGTTCGGGGTGATTTCGAACAGGATCTGGTCCTTGAATTTCTGCAGTTGCGGGTTCTCTTCGACCTTGTTCTGCAATTCCTGCAACAGCAGTTCCAGGCGCTCGCGCTCGACCTGTTCGGCCATGCCTTCGACCTGCTCGGAATCCACCGTCACCTTGTCAGGCTGGGGCTGGGACTTGACCTCAGGGTTAAGGGTATTTTCCGGGGCCAGGGTCGGTGAGCCGCCCAGGTCGATGATGTAGGGCGTGCCACTTTCGGAAAAGCCGACCGGGTCCTTGAAGTAGCCGGCGATGGCGATCTTCTGCTCTGGCGTCGCCGTGGACAACAGCCACAGCACCAGGAAGAACGCCATCATCGCCGTCGCGAAGTCGGCGAAGGCGATTTTCCAGGCGCCCCCGTGATGCCCAGCGGCTATGCGCTTGACGCGCTTGATGATGATCGGCTGGTTATTTTCCATAACTTAGCGACCGCGAACCGCTTGTTCCAGCTCGGCGAAGCTTGGACGGTGCGCCGGGTACAGGACCTTGCGCCCGAACTCCACCGCCAACGATGGCGGCATGCCCGAGGCCGAGGCCACCAGGGAAGCCTTGATGGCTTCGTAGATATTGAGCTCTTCCTTGGCGTCATGGGCCAGGGAGGTGGCCAGCGGCCCGAAGAAACCATACGCCGCCAAGATACCGAAGAACGTACCCACCAAGGCCGCACCCACGTGCAGGCCGATGGACTTCTGGTCACCGTCGCCCAGGGAGGCCATGGTCACCACGATCCCCAGTACCGCCGCGACGATACCGAAGCCAGGCATCGCGTCGGCGATCCCGGTGACCGCGTGGGAGGGATGCTCCAGGTCTTCCTTGAGGCTGTACAGCTCCATGTCGAACAGGCCTTCGAGCTCGTGGGGAGCCATGTTGCCGGACGACATGATGCGCAGGTAATCACAGATGAACGCCGTCATGCGGGCGTCCTTGAGCACAGCCGGGTACTTGGCGAAAATCGGGCTGGCGGCGGCATCTTCGATGTCGCCTTCGATCGCCATCATGCCTTCGCGGCGGCTCTTGTTGAGGATCTCGTAGATCAGCCCCAGCACCTCGAGGTAGAAGGTGTGGCTAAAGCGCGAACTGAACATGCCCAGGGATTTCTTGAGCACGTGCATCGTCATATAGCCAGGGTTGGCCTGCAGGAATGCACCGAGGGCCGCGCCACCGATGATCAACACCTCGAAGGGCTGGATCAGGGCGGCAATCTTGCCATGGGAGAGCACGTATCCGCCGAGCACGCTCGCGAACACGACAATGATGCCGATAATTTTAGCCATAGATAGAAAGTACTTATTTAAGTCGGGTTCAAGGTCATATTCGGAAGCTGAAAAATCTCTTCTTCTACTTATCGGCAAAACTGCGCCAGACTATAGGCTGTTCTGGCGAAAAGCCAATTTGCCCCGTTCCGGGCGTAGAGAATTCATACGATGATCACGTCCAGCCATGACTAACGAAACCAAGGTTCCAACGCCCCGACCGACCACCCTCGAAGGTTGGGTGACGCTGCTCAAAGGCGTGCATCTGCCGGTACCCCAGGCCAGCCACGACCTGGTCTGCAAGGCCCTCGCCGACAGCCGCCGCTCCTTGCGCGACATCGCCGACCTGATGCAGGACAGCCCCGCCCTGGCCCTGAGCGTCATCCGCGAAGCCAACCATCACACCCATGGCAGCCTTGCAGAACCTGCGGAAAACCTCGAAGTGGCCATCAACCGCCTCGGCCTCAAGCGTACCGAGGAGTTGCTCGCCCGCTTGCCGTCGTTGCCGGCGCATGAAATACCCATCGCCTTGCGCCAGTTGCAATTGATCAGCCAGCACGCCACGCAACAGGCCAATGGTTTTTTTGCCAGCCGTCTGGCGCGGCTGTGGCAAGACATACACTGGGGCAGCCTGTTGTTCCTGTCGCCGCTCTGGCCCCTGGCCCTGACCCATCCACGATTGCTCGGGGAATGGGAATTGCGGGTCGCCCATAAAGGCGAACCCGCGCCCAAGGTAGAGCGCGAACTGTTCGGCGTCAGCCTGCTGGAAATCTGCCTGGCGCTGGTGGAAACCTGGCGCTTGCCCATCTGGGTGGCGCAAGGGTATCGCCTGCTGCTCAATGAACGCCGCGAGCTGGTGAAAGTCCTGCGCATCGCCCGGGACAGCGAACACCCCCTGCGCCAGCAGAATCGCCTGGACGACGACCCGATCCTGCGACGCTGGCTCAACCAGCCGGCCAACACCGTATTGCTGGCCAACGGCCTGGCACTGGCCGCACAACAGGCCTGGGACAGCCCCGCGCTCACCCGCTGGCAGTACCTCACCAGTTTGTATCTGCAGATGTCGATGGATGAGGTCCAGCAACAGCTGCACCAACAAGCGGCCAACAGCGCCCACCATCACGCCATGCCGGACCTCTGGCACCCGGCCGTGGCGCTGATCTGGCCTTCGGGCAGCCGCCGCATCCATCCCGGCTTGCTGCCCGCCGCCCCGCCCAGCGCCCAAGACCTGAGCCAGTGGCGCACGCAATGCTCCGCCATGCTGGTGGAGCCGAGCCCCTTCCGCAATGCCATGCACCTGACCACCTCGGCACGGGACATCCTGGTGGCCTGTGGCATGCGCCGAGTGATGATCCTGATGGCCGACCGCAACCAGAGCAGCATGCGCGTACACCAGACCGCCGGCCTGCCCAAGGAGGCCGCGGCCATGAGCTTTACCATCAGCCAGAGCAAAATATTGCAGCGGTTGCTGGCCCAGCAGGCCCAGGTTCGCCTGAACCCGGACAACAACGCGCAGTTTTCGGCGCTATTGCCGCCGGGCCTGCGCAGCCTGTTCCGGGGTGAGCACCTGCTGTTGCGCTCACTGACCTGCAATGGCCGGGTGATCATGCTGGTGGCGGTAGACCAGGGCGGCGGGCCGTTCTCGGATATCACCGTGCAAGCCTTCGGCAAAACCGTGCAATGCATCGAAAGGGCCCTGCATACCTTTACCAACCGCGGTCGCTGAACTTGCTACAATCCTTTCCCTTTGCGCCCCTGGAGACCTCACATGCCTGACTTCTCTGGCTTGCCGCTGGTGATCGAGCCGAGCGAACTGCTGCCGCGTCTCGACGCCCGCGAACTGATTCTGGTGGATCTGACCAGCGCCGCGCGCTACAGCACCGGGCACATCCCCGGCGCACGTTTCGTCGACCCCAAGCGCACCCAGCTTGGCCAACCGCCGGCACCGGGCCTGCTGCCGGCCAAAACCGACCTGGAAACCCTGTTCGGCGAGCTTGGGCATAACCCGGACGCGGTCTACGTGGTCTACGACGACGAAGGCGGCGGCTGGGCCGGGCGCTTTATCTGGCTGCTGGACGTGATCGGCCACTCGAACTATCACTACCTCGACGGCGGCCTGCTGTCCTGGCTGGACGAAGGCCTGCCGGTGTCCGTCGATGTTCCTGCACCGGTTGCCGGCCCGGTGCCCCTGACGTTGCACGATGCCCCCACCGCCACCCGCGAATACCTGCAAAGCCGCCTCGGTGCCGCCGACCTGGCCATCTGGGATGCGCGCGGCCCGCTGGAATACTCCGGCGAGAAAGTCGTTGCAGCCAGGGGCGGACATATTCCAGGGGCGGTCAATTTCGAATGGACCGCCGGCATGGACCCGGCGCGCAACCTGCGCATTCGCAAGGATATGCCGCAGATCCTCGAACGATTGGGCATCACGCCCGACAAAGAAATCATCACCCACTGCCAGACTCACCACCGCTCTGGCTTCACCTACCTGGTGGCCAAGGCGCTCGGTTATCCACGAGTCAAAGGCTATGCCGGTTCCTGGGGCGAATGGGGCAACCATCCCGACACGCCCATCGAGCTTTGAAGGTTCTTAAGGACAGTTAATGAAAAACCGTTTGTTCATCCTCACTCAATACCTGCTGCCCCACCACCTGTTGTCGCGGTTGGCCGGTTGCATTGCCGAATGCCGCGTGCGTTGGTTCAAGAATGCCTTCACCGCGTGGTTCGCCAAGCGCTATCAAGTGGACATGTCCCAGGCCATGGTGGAAGACCTGACCGCGTATGAGCACTTCAACGCCTTCTTCACCCGCGCCCTGAAAGACGGCGCGCGGCCGCTGGACGAAACCCCGGGCGCGATCCTCAGCCCCGCCGACGGCGCCGTCAGCCAGCTCGGCCCGATCGAGCACGGCCGGGTGTTCCAGGCCAAGGGCCACAGCTTCAGCGTGCTGGAGCTGCTGGGTGGTGACGCGGCCAACGCAGCGCCGTTCATGGGCGGCGATTTTGCCACCATCTACCTGTCCCCCAAGGACTACCACCGCGTGCACATGCCATTGGCCGGCACCCTGCGGGAGATGGTCTACATTCCCGGGCGGATTTTCTCGGTCAACCAGACCACCGCCGAAAACGTTCCGGAGCTGTTCGCCCGCAACGAGCGCGTGGCCTGCATTTTCGACACCGAGCGCGGGCCGATGGCCGTGGTACTGGTGGGCGCGATGATCGTGGCCTCCATCGAAACCGTCTGGGCCGGGCTGGTGACGCCACCCAAGCGCGAGCTGAAAACCTTCCGTTACGACGAAGCCGCCCGCGCGCCGATCCATCTGGAAAAAGGCGCCGAACTGGGACGCTTCAAGCTGGGTTCGACCGCCATCGTGCTGTTCGGTCCAGGCCAGGTGAAATGGGCCGAAGACCTGGTGGCCGGGTCGCCAGTGCAGATGGGCCAGGGCCTGGCGCTGCCCAAAGGCTGAGTCACACCCGCCCTTGAAGCAGGTCTGTGGGAGCAAGGCTTGCCCGCGATGAACGATAACGCGGTCTAAAAAACGCGGCGCCTGCATCGCGAGCAAGCTTTGCTCCCACAGCACTTTCAGGGCAACACGCCTGCCTGTCAGCTGCTAGAGTTGGAAACATCACGTTTATTTCCCGCCGGAGCCCGTACACGGCATGAATGAGACCAGCCCTCTCCAGCTATTGCGCGTCCTGACCCCGACACAACCACGCCTGTCGTTCTGCGATGCTACGCCACGGGACCTC
Source organism: Pseudomonas sp. Pdm06 (assembly GCF_014851795.1). NCBI lineage: Bacteria > Pseudomonadati > Pseudomonadota > Gammaproteobacteria > Pseudomonadales > Pseudomonadaceae > Pseudomonas > Pseudomonas sp. Pdm06. The sequence continues at coordinate 198,120 of NZ_JACVAH010000010.1, read as the reverse complement.
AAGCGCTGGATCGCCAACCTGCCCAAGGCCAACATCGGCGAAACGGCCCGCCTGTTGTACCAGGCCCTTGGTGAACTCAACCAACTGCTCACGCCCAGCGACAATCGCCTGCAACTGCTCGAACTGCTGCGACCCGAGGTGTATTACGTCTGCAAGCACCTGGAACGGCACTTCCTGCAACAGGCCATCGTGCTGGATGATCGCTCGCGCAAGATCGTCAACCTGTGCCAGGCCCTGCAAACCCAACTGGCGACGGGCTACAAACAGATCGTGGCGCGTATCGCGTCGAAATACACCAAGGACCGGGCCCGCCTGCTGAGCACCGCGCTGCAACGGGCAATACATGCCCTCAACGGCCCGCTGCTGCGTGCCAGCCAGCTGTACAGCCCAGTGCCCGAGGGGTTGTGGCTCGACTTGCATCAGTTGTACCGGATCGCCTGCCTGCACCGCTTGCAACACCTGAGCGTGAGTGACGAGCTGGCCAGCCAGGTTCATCAATTGAACGCCGAGCAAACCTATGTCGTCGCCCTGTTGCTGGGCGCGTCACGCAGCAATCAATTGCGCCAGAGCCAGATCGGGCGACTGACCGAAGTGCTCGAATCCTGGAGCCAGTGGGTCAAGCTGGACCCTGCCACCGCTGCCAGCAGCCTGTTCGCCGTCGCTCCAGAGCTGGATGTCGGGCCACGCTACCGCTCCAAGTTCCGGGCCGAACAGCAGCCGACCTTGCAGGGCTTCGATCCCCAGCCACTGGTGCGTGCAATCGCCACTCACCTGGAACAACCTGCCGATAATACGTTGCCAGTCCCTGGGGGCATGAGCGCCGACACTTTGCATCACCTGCAAGCCGCCTGGGGCGAAGCGGCTGAACGCAGCTTCCAGCGCACCGAGGGCAACGGCACGCTGACCCTGTGCGTGGGCATGAGTGCGCTGCACTACTACCTGGGCGGCGAGCGCTCGTTCAACGAAATCCTGAAAAGCCCCGCCACCCGCAAGGCCCGCTTCGAAGCCTCGCAGAGCAAGACAAACGACACCTGGAAGCAAGCGTTCGACGCCGCTCCCGCCGGCGACAGCGACCTGCTGCCCTATGAAGAAATCGAGTACCCGGTCAACCCGGCCGATGACGATGGCACCAGCTCCGACAACCAGCATCACTTCCCCACCTACGACCTGCCGATCATCAACCACAGCCCTGGCGGCTATTGCCTCGGTTGGCCCAAGGAGGTGCCGGAACAACTGCAAGCCGGGGAAATGATCGGCATCCGCGACAGCAGCGACCAAGCCTGGAGCGTCGCCGTGGTGCGCTGGATCCGCCAAGTGCGCAACGGCGCCATGCAAATGGGCATCGAACTGGTCGCGCCCCATGCCCAGCCTTGCGGGTTGCAACTGGTCCGGGAAAACGAGCATGGCCACTACCTGCGCGGCCTGTTACTCCCCGAGATCAGCGCCATTGACCTGCCTCCGACCATGATCGCCCCACGCCTGCCCTTCCAGGAAGGCCAGCGGGTATTGATCAACACCAACGGCCAGGAACGCCGCGCCGGCCTGGACCGCCGCGTGACCAGCACCCACAGTTTCAACCAGTTTTCCTATCACCCGGAAGACTCAACCGAAACCGGGGATGGCGGCGACCAGGAAGGGAATTTTGATTCGTTGTGGAAATCGCTTTGAACAGCACGCAACCCGTTGTGGCGAGGGAGCTTGCTCCCGCTGGCCTGCGCAGCAGGCCCCTGCGGTCGATCCGACACACTCAGGCCCCAGGTTTCAGGGCCGCTTCGCGCCCCAGCGGGAGCAAGCTCCCTCGCCACAAGTGCACTTGCTCCAAAATCAGTGTGTCAGTCAAAGCTGCCCGTCACGATCCCTGAAGCCCAGCAGGTACAACACCCCATCCAGCCCCAGGGTGGAAATCGCTTGCCTGGCCGACTGCTTGACCAGCGGCTTGGCGCGGAATGCCACGCCCAGGCCCGCGATCGCCAGCATTGGCAGGTCGTTGGCGCCGTCGCCCACGGCGATGGTCTGCTCCAGGCGCAGGCCTTCTTTTGCAGCCAGTTCACGCAGCAGGTCCGCCTTGCGCTGGGCATCGACGATCGGCTCGACGGCCACGCCGGTCACCTTGCCGTCCACCACTTCCAGCTCGTTGGCGAATACATAGTCGATACCGAGCTTGGCCTGCAACTGCTTGGCGAAGTAGGTGAAGCCGCCGGACAGGATGGCGGTCTTGTAGCCCAGGCGCTTGAGTTCGGCGAACAGGGTTTCGGCGCCTTCGGTCAGGCGCAGGGAAGCGCCAATGGAATCCAGCACGCTGACATCCAGACCTTTAAGCAAGGCCAGGCGCTCCTTGAAGCTGGCACGGAAATCCAGCTCGCCGGCCATGGCTCGCTCGGTGATGGCCGAGACCTTGTCGCCCACGCCGGCCGCCTTGGCCAATTCGTCGATGACCTCGGCCTCGATCAGCGTCGAGTCCATGTCGAACACCGCCAGGCGGCGGTTGCGGCGGAACAGCGAATCTTCCTGGAAGGCGATGTCGACGTTGAGTTCCTGGGCCACGCTGAGGAACTCGGCACGCAACGCCTGGGGATCGGCCGGCTCGCCGCGCACCGAAAACTCGATGCAGCCCTTGCCCTTGTCGGCCGGGGTGTCCAGCGGCATGCGCCCGGACAGGCGGTCGATGTGGTCGATGTTCAGGCCATACTGGGCGGTGATCGAACTGACGCGCTGCAATTGCTCGGCGGTGACCTTACGGGTCAACAGGGTCACGATATGGCGCTTCTTGCCCTGGCCGGCCACCCAATGCTGGTAATCCTCCTCGGACACCGGGGTGAAACGCACCTGCTGGTCGAGCTTGTAGGCGGTGAACAGGATGTCCTTGAGCACGGACTTGCTTTGTTCGGCGTCCGGGATTTCAACCAGGATGCCGAACGACAGCGTGTCATGGATCACCGCCTGACCGATGTCGAGAATGTTCACACCACCCTGGGCCAGAACGCCGGTAATGGCCGCAGTCAGACCCGGACGGTCGCTGCCAGTGATGTTTATCAGGACGATTTCGCGCAAGGCGCACCCCCGCAGGTGGAAAAAAACCGCATTCTACCCACATTCAGTGACCATCGGGCACCGCCAGTGCTTTGCCGGTCATGGGGCTGTCGCTATACTGCGCGTCAATTTCACGGACAAAGAGCCGAGCTCAGTGAACCGGCCCACGCCAGTCAAAACCGACAACTTCTTCCTGCTGATCTTCCGTGCGCTGCGTCACCGTCGTGTGCCGATCGCATTGCGCATTGCCAGCCATAACGTCATCCTGGTCGCCCTGGCCCTGGTCATCTATGCCTGCGTGATGGGTTTGCAGTTCAAGCAGGCCATGCACGAGCAGGCCGATGCCCTGGGTGAAAGCCTGACCACCCAGACCGCCACGTCCGCCACCGAGCTGCTGGTGTCCAACGACATCCTCAGCCTCAACGTGCTGCTCAACAACCTGACCAAGAACAAGCTGGTGGCCCACGCCGCCATCTACAGCGTGGACAACCGCATCCTCGCCGAGGCCGGCCAGCGGCCCAAGCCTGGCCTGCTGGGCGAGTCCGGCGGCATGTACCAGAGCAAGATCACCTTCCAGGACGTGACCGCCGGGCAACTGCGCATCAGCCTGGACATGGACCAGTTCCAGCAACCGATGACCATCAGCTTGCAAAGCATGGGTATCCTCAGCGCGATCCTGCTGGCCCTGGCATTGGCCCTGAGCCTGCGCCTGGGCCGGCACATCTCCACGCCGCTGCTGCAATTGCGCGTCTGGCTGCGGGACATCGACGAACACACGCCGGCCACCCAGCGCCAGGACGAAATCGGCGACCTGGCCCGGCAACTGCACGCCAGCTTCGCCCCGGAACCCGAGCCCCTGCCGGAACCTGAAGACCTCGACTATGCGGACGACGACGATGCCGAGCCAGGCTTCGAAGTGCGTAACCTGCGCGACCCGGGCTTCGACGAAAGCCAGCCGATGCCAACCTCCAAACCAGCGCCACGCCATGTGGTGCGCGCGGTAGAGGACGAGGAAGACGACGACGCTTTCGCCGACCTGCGTGACGAGTCGGTCGATGGGGCACCTCAACCGGTCGCCAAGCCTGTGGCCTCGAACCTGCCCCAGCACAGCGCTGTACTGGCCGTGCAATTGGGCGCCCAGGATCAACTGCGTCGCCTGCCCCAGGCGCGCCTGAAGGAGTTGCTCGAGCGCTACCGCGACTGCCTCGACCAGGCCGCATCGCTCTATCAGGGCGAATTGCACACCTTGAACGACGGCAGCACGCTGATGCTGTTCCACACCGAAGACAGCGGCGACGACTACCTGACCAATGCCATTTGCTGCGGTGAGTTGCTCCGCGCCTTGGGTCACCAGTTGCAGATCGAAGTCGCCGACAGCGGCATCACCCTGCAACTGCAATTGGGCCTGACCTTGGGCGATGGCTTGTTCGGCTTGAGCCAGATCGACCTGCTGCTGACCGAAACCGCCCAGGACGCCCTGGCGCTGTCGCAACACAGCCGCAACCTGCTGCTAGTGGAGCGCAAGATCAACGACGACGCCCTGATCCGCCAGCGCGCGCGCATCCGCCCCATCGCCAGCCCCGAAGGCGCGTGTTGCGTGGAGCGCTTGATGGAGCCTTATCCGTCGATGCTGGAGCGGCAATTGGCGCGGATGCATGAGCGCCAGGCCTGAGTTTCAGGACATGAAGTAACGAAGCCCGCCGATGAGTGATTGTCTGCGGGCTTTTTTATCGCCTTCAGCGCCGCCATCGCGAGCAAGCTCGCTCCCACAGGGGTCTCTGCAAGACTCAGGCCTGCTGTGGGAGATGAGTGATTGTCTGCGGGCTTTTTGTTGCCTTCAGCGCCGCCATCGCGAGCAGGCTCGCTCCCACAGGGAGATGTCTGCAGGCCTCAGACCCAGTGTGGGAGCGAGCTTGCTCGCGATAGGGCCGGCCCAGGCACCCGAGAATCCAACCGGCAGAAACAACAAAGCCCGCATCAACGCGGGCTTTGTGGTGTATCCGGGTCCAACCGTCAGAACCTGAACACTTCCATGTCCGTACGAATCGGCAAGGCCATGGGAATCTTGTCCTTTTCCTTCTCTACCGGTTTGGCCGGGGCAGGCGCGGCCTTGCGGGGCACTTCGGCGACAGGCGGCTGGTTGGCCAGGGGCTTGAGCGACACCGACAGCTGTTCGGCCAGGCGTTGCAGGAGCACGCCCTGGGCCTGGACCTGCGCCGCCGTAGTACCGGCATGTTGCTCTTGCAGATGAACGATGCGGTTCTCGCGCACCTTGCCACGACGGTCGATCAACCGCCATTGGGCATCGAGCACTGCCGGCTGGGCTTTACCCGAGTCCAGGCGGGTAATCGACAGCAGTACCTGCACATCCGGGGTGAACCCCTGGGTCGCCGGTGCCAGCACCACGCGCTGGCTGTCCAGGTGCCCGGCGACCTGGCGCAACAGCAACTGATCGATGTCAGAGGACAGGCTGCCGGCCCAACGGCCGTCAGTGGCGGCTTGCAGGCTGCCGTCCGGTTGGCGTTGCAACAAGGTTTCACGCTGCAGGTAGTCAGCGATCAGAACCGGGCCGAGCAATACGGCCATGCCTGTGCTTTGCGCAGGCTGGGCCGGGGTTCCGCTGTCCAGTTGGTACAGCGACACCGGCTGGTTCATGCTGCAGCCCGCCAGGCCAAGCAGGCCGGCGAGCCACAAAATAGGGAGGCGCAGAGCAGTCATCGTTCCGTCCAGGTGGCAGCCACAAGGCTTGCCACAGTGAAAAAATACTCGGTCAATGTGAAGAACGCTCGGCTACGCCGGCGCTTGAAAGGGCCTATCATCCGTGAATATGCGCGCCGACTCCAGCGCGAAAGCATCGATCCGCGGCATTTAATCGCAGACCGAGCCCTCTACTACGCCTAATTGAGGTTTTCGACGAGCAGCGCATCGACCCGCTGAAATCCCCTCGGAAGCTTGTTGCCCCGCCGACCACGCTCACCCTTGTAGTGTTCAAGATCGTCCGCCTTCAACGAAAGCGTACGCTTTCCTGCCTGTAGCACAAGCGTGGCGCCTTCCGGCAACACTGCAATATCCGTGACATATTCCTCACGGCTGGCGACTCGTTCGCCGGAAATACCGATAATCTTGTTGCCCTTGCCTTTGCCCAGTTGTGGCAGGTCGCTGATCTTGAACACCAGCAAGCGGCCTTCGGTGGTCACCGACGCCAGCCAGTTGCTCTCCCGATCGGCCACCGGGCGCGGCGCAATCACCTTGGCGTTGTTCGGCAGGCTCAACAGCGCCTTGCCCGCCTTGTTCTTGGCTTGCAGGTCCTCGCCCTTGACCACGAACCCGTAACCCGCGTCCGATGCAATGACGTACAGTCCATCATCATCAGGCATCAGCACGCATTCAAAAGTTGCACCCGGCGGCGGCGTTAAACGACCGGTCAGCGGTTCGCCCTGGCCGCGAGCCGACGGCAAGGTATGCGCCGGCACGGAGTAACTGCGCCCAGTGGAGTCAACGAACACCGCAAACTGGTTGGAACGCCCGGCCGCCAAGGCCTTGAAGCCGTCCCCGGCCTTGTAGGAAAGCCCCGTCGCGTCAATATCATGACCCTTGGCGGAACGTACCCAGCCTTTTTCCGACAGCACGACGGTGACTTTCTCGTTCGGCAGCAGATCGTGCTCAGTCAGGGCCTTGGCTTCGGCACGTTCGACGATCGGCGAGCGACGGTCGTCGCCATAGGTTTCGGCGTCCTTGAGCAGCTCGGTGCGTACCAGCTTCTTGAGCTTGGCTTCGCTGCCCAGCAGGGCTTGCAGCTTGGCCTGTTCCTTGAGCAATTCATCCTGCTCGGCGCGCAGCTTCATTTCTTCCAAGCGCGCCAACTGCCGCAGGCGGGTGTCGAGGATGTAGTCGGCCTGGATTTCGCTCAGGTCAAAGCGGGCGATCAAGCTGGCCTTGGGGTGCTCCTCGGTGCGGATGATGTGGATCACTTCATCCAGGTTGAGGTAGGCAATCAGCAAGCCGTCCAACAGGTGCAGGCGGCGCTCGACCTTGTCCAGGCGGAATTGCAGGCGCCGGCGCACGGTCTTGACCCGGAACTCCAGCCATTCCACCAGCAGTGCCCGCAGGTTTTTCAACTGCGGCTTGCCGTCCAGGCCGATGATGTTGATGTTGACCCGGTAGCTGGACTCCAGGTCGGTGCTGGCGAACAGGTGCTGCATCAGCGCGTCGTGGTCGACCCGGCTGTTGACCGGGATGATCACGATGCGGCACGGGTTTTCGTGGTCGGATTCGTCGCGCAAGTCAGCCACTTGCGGCGCTTTCGACGGTTTTGCCTGCATCATCGCGGCAATCTGCTCCAGGACCTTGGCCCCGGAGACCTGATGCGGCAGCGCCGTGACGATGATGTCGCCGTCTTCGATGTGGTACACGGCGCGCATGCGCACCGAACCGCGACCGGTCTCGTAGATTTTCAGCAGGTCGGCGCGCGGGGTGATGATTTCGGCTTCGGTCGGATAGTCCGGGCCCTGGATGTGCTCACAGAGCTGCTCCACCGTGGCTTTCGGCTCGTCCAGCAGACGCACGCACGCGGTGGCCACTTCCCGCAGGTTGTGGGGCGGCACGTCGGTGGCCATGCCCACGGCGATGCCGGTGGTGCCATTGAGAAGGATATTCGGCAAACGTGCTGGCAGAACCAGGGGTTCGTCGAGGGTGCCGTCGAAGTTCGGCCCCCAGTCCGCAGTGCCCTGGCCCAGTTCGCTGAGCAGCACCTCGGAATAGCGCGACAGCCGCGCCTCGGTGTAACGCATGGCTGCGAAGGACTTGGGATCGTCCGGCGCACCCCAGTTACCCTGGCCGTCCACGAGCGTGTAGCGATAGCTGAACGGCTGGGCCATCAGCACCATGGCTTCATAGCAGGCCGAGTCGCCGTGGGGGTGGAATTTACCGAGCACGTCACCGACGGTACGCGCCGATTTCTTGTGCTTGGAATCCGCATCCAGCCCCAGCTCACTCATGGCATAGATGATCCGCCGCTGAACCGGCTTCAAGCCGTCGCCGATATGCGGCAAGGCACGGTCCATGATCACGTACATGGAGTAATTGAGGTAGGCATTTTCGGTGAAGTCAGCCAGCGATCGGCGTTCTACGCCGTCTAAGCTGTCTGCAAGAATGTCGCTCATGCGGGCCTCATCAGTTCGTTGTCTGGCGCAGCAGCATGGTGCCGTCGCGCTGGGTAAATTCAAGTTTGTTCAGGGCACTCATGCCCAGCAGCACTTGCGTGCCACCCAGGCCGGGCGCCACCAGGGCACGGACATCGCGCAAGACGATGTCACCCAATTGCAGCCGGTCGACGCGGGTACGGTAGCCCTCGCTCACACCGTTGGCGGTACTCAAGGTCACGCCGAACCCTTTTTCCAGCTTGAGGCGCTCGGCCAGCTCCATCGGAATTGCCACGTCAGTGGCACCGGTGTCGAGCATGAAGTCCACCGGCTGGCCGTTGATGTGGCCGCTGGCGACGAAATGTCCCTGTTGATTGCCGACCAGCTTCACCTCGATAAAACCTTCACCTTTTTGCGAGTACACCTGGGTATTGGGGTTTTGCTGACGCTGCTCCCATTGAGCAAAAAACCGCGTCGCCAGAAACAGCGCGGCGCACCAGGCCAGGATCATCAGCACCCGGCCGGCGCGCTTGCCCGGCAACGGCTGGCTCACGGCGAGGCACTCCAGCCACCCTCGGGCGCGGCGAAGCGCCAGACAATTGGCCGCTGCTCGCCATCGGCCCGCCTGCCATCGTTGTTGTCCAGGCCGATCCATGCCCCCTCGGCATCCACCACCAGCGCTTCGGCCAGCCCGTAGGCCTGGGGATAACGGCGGTTATCCTGCAACGCCTCGGCGGCGAACGACCAGCAACGCTCGACCTGGGCGGTCTGCGGGTCACGCCGGCAGACCTGATAGGCGTTGCGCTCCAGGGTAAACAGCTTGCCATTGAACAATGACAGGTCAGCGAAATCCCGCGAAACCGCCTTGGCCTTGGGGAACTGCGCCGGCTGCATCTCCAGCCCCGCTTCGCTCAGCAACACGCAATTGCCATCGCAGTCCCACACCGTCTGCTGACGCTTGATCAGCAGCAGGCCGCGACGTTCGCGCTCGGCCGCCAACCACAGCTGGTCACCGTCCGGGTTGATCGCCAGACCTTCGAACAAGGCGTTGAAATGCAGCAACATGCCACTGCCCCGGGCCTGACGAATCAGAGTCGGGGCGATTTTCAACCAGGATGCGTCTCCCGAGGGCGACACTTGCAATACCGCGGCATGAGACTCGCTGACCACATAGCGATTGCCAGCGCTGTCGCAACTGATGCCTTCGAAATCCAGCTCGCCACCACGCAGGAACGACGCCGCCCAGGTCCGGGAACGCAAGCCCCAGGGCAAACCGCTGTCCGGCACCTTCGGCACCTCGATTTCAACCACCTCGGCCTGCCAGACCGGTGCCTCGGAGGGTGCGAGGCGATAGATCCGGTCATCGTCGCGATCGGACACCGTCCACATCTGGCCGCCGCACAGCGCCAGCCCGGACAGGTTGCCACCGCGCATGCCATCGACGGCGTGCTCGGACAGCAGCTTCAGTTCCGGCGCAGGTCCTGCGACTACCAACCCCGCCCACAGCCACAACGCCAGGGCGAACCCGTTGCGCATCAGGCCAACACCTCGGCCAGGTCCCCTTTGGATTCGAGCCAGGACTTGCGGTCGCCGGCGCGCTTCTTCGCCAGCAACATGTCCATCATTTCCGAGGTCGCTTCAAAATCATCCAGGGTCAACTGCACCAGGCGGCGAGTGTTCGGATCCATGGTGGTTTCGCGCAACTGCGGCGGGTTCATTTCGCCCAGGCCCTTGAATCGGGTGACCTGCGGCTTGCCACGTTTCTTCTCGGCCACCAGGCGATCCAGAATGCCATCGCGCTCGGCTTCGTCCAGGGCGTAGTAGATTTCCTTGCCCAGGTCGATGCGGTACAGCGGCGGCATCGCCACATAGACGTGACCGGCATCCACCAACGGGCGGAAATGCTGGACGAACAAGGCGCAGAGCAACGTGGCGATGTGCAGGCCGTCGGAGTCGGCGTCGGCAAGGATACAGATCTTGCCGTAGCGCAGTTGGCTCATGTCGGCGGCGCCCGGGTCGACCCCGATGGCGACAGCGATGTTATGCACTTCCTGGCTGGCCAGCACTTCGCTGCCGTCCACTTCCCAGGTGTTGAGGATCTTGCCCCGCAACGGCAGGATGGCCTGGAACTCTTTATCTCGCGCCTGCTTGGCCGAACCACCGGCGGAGTCACCTTCCACCAGGAACAGCTCGGAACGCATCGGGTCCTGCCCGGCGCAATCAGCGAGCTTGCCCGGCAAGGCCGGCCCTTGGGTGATGCGCTTGCGCTCGACCTTCTTGCTGGCCTTGAGACGACGGCCGGCGTTGTTGATCGCCAGCTCCGCCAAGGCCAGGCCGGTTTCCGGGTTGGCATTGAGCCACAGGCTGAACGCATCCTTGACCACACCGGAAACAAACGCCGCCGCCTCACGGGACGACAGGCGCTCCTTGGTCTGGCCGGAGAATTGCGGCTCCTGCATCTTCATCGACAGGACAAAGGCGATGCGTTCCCAAACGTCTTCCGGCGCCAGCTTCACGCCACGGGGCAGCAGGTTGCGGAACTCGCAGAACTCGCGCATGGCATCGAGCAGGCCCTGGCGCAAGCCGTTGACGTGGGTGCCGCCCTGGGCCGTAGGGATCAGGTTGACGTAGCTTTCCTGGACGCTTTCGCCACCTTCGGGCAACCACAACAGCGCCCAGTCCACCGCTTCCTTGTTACCGGCCAGGCTGCCGCAGAACGGCTCGTCGGGCAGGCGTTCGAAACCGCTGACCGCGTCCACCAGGTAAGAGCGCAGACCGTCTTCGTAATGCCATTCGACTTCCTCGCCGGTGGCCTTGTCCTCGAAACTGACCAGCAGCCCCGGGCACAACACGGCCTTGGCCTTGAGCACGTGCTTGAGGCGGCTGACGGAAAACTTCGGTGAATCGAAATATTTCGGGTCCGGGGCGAAATACACGCTGGTCCCGGTGTTGCGCTTGCCGACCGTGCCCACCACTTCCAGCTCGGTGGCCTTGTAGCCATCGGCGAAAGTCATCTGGTATTCGTTGCCGTCACGCTTGACCCGCACCCGCACCTGGGTCGACAAGGCGTTGACCACGGAAATACCCACCCCGTGCAAACCGCCGGAGAACTGGTAGTTCTTGTTGGAAAACTTGCCGCCGGCGTGGAGCTTGGTGAGGATCAGCTCGACGCCCGACACACCCTCTTCAGGGTGTATGTCCACCGGCATGCCGCGGCCGTCATCGCTGACTTCCAGCGAGTGATCGGCGTGCAGGATGACCTGCACCGACTTCGCATGCCCGGCCAAGGCTTCGTCGACACTGTTGTCGATGACTTCCTGGGCGAGGTGGTTCGGCCGACTGGTGTCGGTGTACATGCCGGGGCGCTTGCGCACCGGGTCGAGGCCCGAGAGGACTTCGATGGCGTCTGCGTTATAAGAGCTAGCGCTGGGAGTGGCCATGGGGTCTCGTCGTCAGTGTTCAATGAAAAAGGGGCGATGGTTCACAGCGAGGTGAAGTCGATCGCCTGGTACAAATCGGCGCCAATGCCGGCAAAACTCAACAGCGCCGGCAACTGCTGGGCAAACCCCTGGAAACTGTGGTCGCCGCCGGCCTGGATGCGCAAGGCACAGGCGCGGTAATACTGCTGGGCGTGGCGATAATCCAGCGTTTCGTCACCGGTTTGCAACCATACCTGATACCGCTGCGGATCCCGGGGCGCCGGCACTTCCAGCTCGGCCAGGGCCGTCACGTGGTCGTGGGTCAATTCCCAGGTTTCGTCGGTGTACAAATTCTTCTGTGTGCCCAGGTAACCGTCGAACATCCGATGCGGGCTGACGGCCGGATTGACCAACAGGGCCTTGAGGCCGTGGCGCTCGGCCAAGTGAGTCGCATAGTAGCCGCCGAGCGAGCTGCCGACCAGCAGCGGCCGCCCCAGTTGTGCAATCGCCTGTTCCAGCTGACCGATGGCTTGGCGGGGGTGGTGGTGCAGAGCTGGGACTTGTAGGTGGTCGCTCAGGCCCAATTGCGCCATTACGTCGATCAACTGAGTGGCCTTGGTCGACGCTGGGGCGCTGTTGAAGCCGTGGATATAAAGGATAGAACCCGACATTGCCGACTCCCTGGGTGTTGGGCAAAGGCCGGAGTTTACAGGGAGATTGAAGGGGTTTGGGTGTTTTAACACCGTTCCCAAGTCGCCCATTGGCCTTTGTGGCGAGGGAGCTTGCTCCCGCTGGGCTCTGTAGGAGCTGCCGAAGGCTGCGATCTTTTGATCTTTCGCTTGAGACTCAAGTGCCTGGGGAAAGATCGCAGCCTCGTTGCACTCGACAGCTCCTACAGGCCAGCGGGAGCAAGCTCCCTCGCCACGGGTGATTTGCCGACCATTACAAGTTGTTTAGGTCGTTATCTCTTTTATTGTCTCGGGTCGACGATATCCAGCGCCCGATTCGCCAACAACTCACTGAGCTCGATCATCTGTTGGACTCCCAGGGCGAAATGCCGACGCGAGCCTTCCAGGTCAAAGGTTAGGTCGCCAAGCATGGCGCTGGCGGAGGCCAGGGTTTCGCTGAGGTTGGCTAGGAGAGTTTCGGTGTCTGCGCTTTCCGCGACAGAGAACAGCTGGCTTGAGGGTTGTGTCTTTTTGGCTTGAGGCTTGGGGTCGAGATAATAATCGAGGGCGCGCTTGGCGGCTTCATCGTGCTTTTGGGAATCGGTTTCGGGGGGATTGGGTGTGGCTTTGAACATAGGGTGACACTCCGTTTACTGGTTGGAGCTGCCACGTTCGTTTCCAAGCGAGGGGGTGGCAGCCGTACGCAGGTTGGAAAACCGGGGTAAACGAGCCCGACAGACCCGAAGGTCTCCCGCGCACAGCCGCCATAACGAAAGCATGGTCAAAAAACGACCGCAAGCATACGTTATGAAGGGCGCTTTCGCGCCGTCTACTTATCGGATTTCCAAGCCCGGTCGCTGAATTTGCAGCGACGGAAAAAGGTTAACGACAGCCCTTCCCACCCGGCAACCGCCAGAACTCGTCGGAAAAATCTACTTGAATCAGAAAGTGTGTCCGACCATTCCCACAAATTTTGGTCGGCTGTCAGGCCGCCATCGCGAGCAAGCTCGCTCCCACACAGGTTTTTGGTCGTTTATAAGACCAGTGTCCACCGCGATCCCGGTGGGAGCCGAGCTTGCTCGCGATAGCGGTAGGTCTGCTTGCATCAATGCTGAATGTACCGCCGCCTTCGCGAGCAGGCTCGCTCCCACAATTGGACTGAGTACACCTGCAAGAGCAGGTCGGCTATCAGGCCGCCTCGCGAGCAAGCTTTGCTCCCACAGGTCCAGCTCAAACAAGTCTGATGGGTGTACACCCCCGCATGAGCCAGGCCGGCTATAAGGCCGCCTCGCGGTGGACGTTGATTTCGGCGCCCCGTTAACCACGCTGGCCGAACGCAGGTATTGTGGAGTGGGCATCCCGGCATGGATGCCGGGATAGCTGCGCTGGGCCATGGATGGCCCTTCGCGGCGGGCCCACGGAGCAATGCCTTCGTTCGGGCATGCCGAGCCTAGGCGAGGCACCGAGTGGTGGGGCATAAAGCGTTTTGCTTACTTTTGCGCTTCTCAAAAGTGAGCCGCTGTAAGAGCGGAACCGTCAGCAGCCGTTACCGCAGCAATGGATATGTACTCAATCAGACCGCCATCGCGAGCAAGCTCGCTCCCACACAGGTTTTTGGTCGTTTATAAGATCAGTGTCCACCGCCGATCCCGGTGGGAGCCGAGCTTGCTCGCGATAGCGGTGGGTCTGCTTGCATCAATGCTGAATGTGCCGCCGCCTTCGCGAGCAAGCCCGCTCCCACAATTGGACTAGGTACACCTGCAAGGGCAGGTCGGCTGTAAGGCCGCCTCGCGAGCAAGCTTTGCTCCCACAGGTCCAGCTCAAACAAGTCTGATGGGTGTACACCCCCCGCAAGAGCCAGGCCGGCTATCAGGCCGCCTCGCGGTGGACGTTGATTTCGGCGCCCCGTTAACCACGCTGGCCGAACGCAGGTATTGTGGAGTGGGCACCTCGGCATGGATGCCGAGGTAGCCGCGCTGGGCCATGGATGGCCCTTCGCGGCGGGCCCACGGAGCAATACCTTCGTTCGGGCATGCCGAGCCTAGGCGAGGCACCGAGTGGTGGGGCATAAAGCGTTTTGCTTACTTTTCGCCGGGCCGCGCAGGCTTCTCAAAAGTGAGCCGCTGTAAGAGCGGAACCGTCAGCAGCCGTTACCGCAGAAATGGATATGTACTCGACCAACAAAATCCTGGCCGACTGTCAGACCGCCATCGCGAGCAAGCTCGCTCCCACAGTTGGACCGAACTCAGTACCCGTTGGAGTCATAGTCCGGGGTAAACGCAAACCCAACCACCCGCTCAACCCCCGTCTCCAACCGCCCATCCGGCCAAAGCCGCAACCACCGATACCCCGGCGCCTGCGCGCCCACCGCAAAATCCTCACTCCCCGGCTCAAACTGAATACAAGTCGAAGGCGAAGCCAACAAACGAACCCCCTCGCGCACCCGATCGACCTCCTGATGCACATGCCCCCAGAGCACCGCCCGCACCTGTGGAAACCGATCCAACACCGCAAACAAAGCCTCCGGATTACGCAACCCAATCGGCTCCATCCACACACACCCAATCGAAACAGGATGATGGTGCAGACACACCAGATGATGCCGCTCCGGTGCCTCGCTCAACGCATTGGCCAAAAGAATCAATTGCTCCTCGGCCAAAAAACCCGGCACCGAACCCGGCACGGCCGAGTCCAGCATCGTCACCCGCCAATTGCCGATGTCCACCACCGGATCGAGCAACGCACTCTTGACCGCCGCCTCGAGCATCACCCGCGGCTCGTCATGGTTACCGGGAATCCACCGCGCCGGCGCATCGATTCGTGCAGTCAACTGGCGAAACGCCGCGTAGGACTCCAGCGTGCCGTCCTGGGACAGATCCCCCGTGGCGAGCATCAGGTCAATGTCCGGCTGCTGCTTGAGCACCAGATCGATGACTGCCCGCAAACTGTCACGGGTATTCATGCCCAGCAACGAGGCATCGGCCTCGGCGAACAGATGGCTATCGGACAGTTGGACCAACAACGCCGCATCGGCAGTGGTCAAGCTGGATACGCTCGGCAAATCGCTTTCTCCCAGGCGCAATCACGCCGTTGCATGAAGCCGCAATTATGCTGGGGGACGATCGAAAGGGGAAACCCGCGAACCGGAACCGGTTCACAACTACCGAACGACTTCGAACTCGTGGCCCAGCGCCAGGCAATGACTCAGCCACTCGCCCAGGAACAGGTTCAACTGGGCCTTTTCATCCGGCTGGTGCATCGAGGCATTGGGATAAGGATAGATGCCACGAAAGCGTCGTGCATGCTCGGCGCTGACGACTTCGGCCATGCGTGCATCGTGATAGACCTGCACTTCCAGCTGTGGCACCGGCAACCAGGGCAAGCTGTGTTCCTGGCGCACCTGCAAGGTGGTGGTGTAGGGACAGGTCTGCAGCACTTCCAGGGCCAGCACGCCGAGCATCTGGTCGCCGTGGGTCACGGCGATGCGGCGCGGCAACGGGTCGTTGCGCATGTCCGGCAACAAGCGCATCAGGCGGGCGTAGTTGGCCTCGCAGGCGGCCTGCAACCCCACCAGATCGACGCGATAGCGGTCGCGCAGCTTGTTCAGGACCATAGCCCCCTCACTTCATCGCGATTCAAGGCCAGCCATTGCAAGGCAATGATGCTGGCCGCGTTGCAGATACGCCCGTCGCGCACGGCTTGCAAGGCATCTTCGTAGGCCCAGACCTTCACCCGAATGTCTTCGGCTTCTTCCAGAAGGCCATGCAGGCCGCCTGCCCCCGTGCTGTCGCAACGCCCCAAGAACAAATGTACGAATTCATTGCTGCCGCCTGGCGATGGAAAATACTGAGTCATCGGCCAAAGCGCAGCGAAGACAAGCCCAGCTTCCTCCTGCGCTTCGCGATGAGCAACTTCTTCCGGTTGCTCATCCTTGTCGATGAGGCCGGCCACCAGTTCCACCAGCCAGGGGTTGGTGGTCTTGCCAATGGCCCCCACGCGAAACTGCTCAATCAGCACCACTTCATCGCGCTGCGGGTCGTAGGGCAGCACGCACACCGCGTCATGACGCACGAACAGTTCACGGCTGATCTCACGGCTCATGCCACCGGCAAACAACTCGTGGCGCAAGACGAGGCGGTCGAGCTTATAGAAACCCTTGAAGCAGGTTTCACGCTTGACGATGTCCACGGTGTTCGGTGCGGCGTTGGCGAAGTCGGTCATGACAATCCTCGTGTGCAATGGATCAATACGAGGTTCCAACCTCGGCTTCGCGCCATCCTAACGCGCCCGTACCCTTTGATGCAGCCCCTTTCCGGTGATCGGGATGGACGGCTGCGCTGAAAATCACTCTAATGAGCTTAGTGGCGAACTGATTGCCTTGCCGACAGTCGAAGCGGGTAACTTTTTGCCTTTCCGTGTTTCATGAAGGACGCCCATGTCGCTTTTCAAAACCGCCTCCGTGGCTGCCATTGCCCTGACCCTGGGCGCTTGCCAAAGCCTGTTCCAACCCAACTATCGCGCACCGCTGGAGACCACCCGCGACGCTTCGGAACAACTGCAACCCGGCTGCGCCAGCGCCGACTGCCCATTGGTGAACATCGATACCCTGCACTTTCCCACCGAGCCTGCCTTGGACGGCATCGTCGAAAAACGCCTGCTGCAAATGACCCGCACTCCGGACGCCCCGGAGGCACCGACGCTGGCCGCCTACCGCGAACAGTTCTTGCGCAACGCCGCGCCGCGCAACAGCAGCTATTTGCAGGCCAAGGTACGCGAGCAACATGACGGCCTGGTGATCATCGAATTGTCCAGCTACCTGGACACCGGCGGTGCCCATGGCACTCCAGGGCGCGGCTTCATCAACTATTCACGCCAGCAACACAAGGTGCTGACCCTGTCGGACATGCTGCTGCCTGGCCAGGAAGAAGCCTTCTGGAAAGCCGCGCAAGTCGCCCACAACAGTTGGCTGATCAGCACCAAGCTGGATCAGGAGCCCGAGTTCCTGAAACAGTGGTCCTTCCAGAAAACCCCGCACGTGGCGCTGACCTACGGCGGGGTGATCCTCAAGTACGAAGTGAGCACCATCGCGCCGTACGCCCTGGGTCACATCGAACTGAAGATCGCCTATCCGCGCCTCAATGGCATCCTCAAGCCCGAGCTGTTCCCCGGCCGTAGCTGAAAGCCCGACCCAACAGCAGTTGCAGCAACCCTGCCAGAATCAGCGACGGCAGGGTTGCACCGACATCCGGATAAAGGTTGGCCAGCAAGTGATAAGTGCTCACCCCACCCAGCCAGGCCAACAGGGCCGGCCAGCGCAACGCGGCTGACACCACTTGGCTGCTGCGTTTGCGCAGGATGAAGTGGTCCACCAGCACCACGCCGAACAGCGGCGCGAACACC
The DNA here is from genome assembly GCF_014851795.1 of Pseudomonas sp. Pdm06. Lineage (NCBI taxonomy): Bacteria > Pseudomonadati > Pseudomonadota > Gammaproteobacteria > Pseudomonadales > Pseudomonadaceae > Pseudomonas > Pseudomonas sp. Pdm06. Next base: position 180,462 of record NZ_JACVAH010000010.1, on the reverse strand, counting down.
GAGCCGATCAGCAACAGGAAGTTCTGGTATTGCGCCAACGGTGCAAAGCAGGCGATCAAGGTGCAGATGACGCCAATCGCCAAGGCCAGGTGCTCGACCTTCAACCCCGACAGCATGCCGCTGGACACTGCCGCCGAGTGGATGTCGGCGAAGGCGTTTTCCGACTCGTCCAGCAGAATCAGCAGTAACGGAATGCCCAGCCCAGCACCGGCCAGGGCCAGCAGCAACGCGTTGACTTCACCGCTCGGCGCGAAGGCCAGGGTGTAGGCCACGCCCAGGCTCATCAGCCAGAAGTTACCGATGAAGAAACCCACGGCCGTGCCGCCGAAGACGTTCTTGGCGCGTTGGCCGAAGCGTGAGTAGTCGGCGATCAGCGGCAACCACGACAGCGGCATGGCAATGGCGATGTCGAACCCCACCGCCAGCGGCATTGAACCATCGCCCGCCTGGGCCCACAACGCGGCCAGGTCAGCCTTGGCGAACAGGTTCCAGGTCAACCAGATGCAGGCCGCCAGCAGTAACCAGATGCCCCACTTGCGCAGGACCTTGCGCACGAAGGTCAACGGCCCACTCACCGCGAGCAGGGTCGCCAGGGCGCCGAAGAACAGCGTCCACAGCAGCGGGTTCGAACCCAGGCTGCCTTCGCTGAAGGCCCGCGCGCCGAGCAAACTGGCGGCGTCACGCATGACGATGATTTCGAACGAGCCCCAGCCGATCAATTGCAGCAAGTTCAACACCGCCGGCACGCTCGCGCCCTTGCCGCCCAGGCTGAGCTTGAGGGCGGCCATGGCCGACAGGCCAGTGTCACTGCCGATCACCCCGACCGCCGCCAGCAGCAGGACGCCCACCAGCGTGCCGAGGAAAATCGCCAGCAACGAACCGCTCAGGCCCAGGCCCGGCGCGAGCAAGGCGCCGACTTGCAGGACCATCAGGCCGATGCCGAGGGAGAACCACAGGGAAAACAGATCGCGGGCGCCGAACACGCGCTTGTCCAGGGGGACCGCGGCGTCAGGGGAGTAGGTGCTGGGTTGGATGTTCAAGGGTGGTTATCTCAGAAGGATATCTGTTGTTTTTTTGGCCGCTATCGCGAGCAAGCTCGCTCCCACAAGGGATCACAGGTGCACACAGTTTTTTGTGTCCACAGTAGATCCCCTGTGGGAGCGAGCTTGCTCGCGATGAGGGCAGTGAAAACACCGCCCCCTCGGCTCACATCACACTTTCTTGTAAAGCTGACTACCTTCCTTCTTGAACCGCTCCGCCTGCTCCGCCAAGCCTTGGGCAACGTCGACATCCACCGCTTCAATGCGCTGGTTGGCGGCGTACTCGCGCACTTCCTGGGTGATTTTCATCGAGCAGAATTTCGGCCCGCACATCGAACAGAAATGCGCCACCTTGGCCGAGTCCTTCGGCAGGGTTTCGTCGTGGTACGACCGGGCAGTGTCCGGGTCCAGGCCGAGGTTGAACTGGTCTTCCCAGCGGAACTCGAAACGCGCCTTGCTCAAGGCGTTGTCACGGATCTGCGCGCCCGGGTGGCCCTTGGCAAGGTCGGCCGCGTGGGCGGCGATCTTGTAGGTGATGATCCCGGTCTTCACGTCATCCTTGTTCGGCAAGCCGAGGTGCTCCTTCGGCGTGACGTAGCAGAGCATGGCGCAACCAAACCAGCCGATCATCGCCGCACCGATGCCGGAAGTAATGTGGTCGTAGCCCGGCGCGATGTCGGTGGTCAGTGGGCCGAGGGTGTAGAACGGCGCCTCGTCGCAGCACTCGAGTTGCTTGTCCATGTTCTCCTTGATCAACTGCATCGGCACGTGGCCGGGGCCTTCGATCATGCATTGCACATCGTGCTTCCAGGCGATCTTGGTCAACTCGCCGAGGGTTTCCAGCTCGCCGAACTGCGCTTCGTCGTTGGCGTCGGCAATCGAGCCCGGACGCAGGCCATCGCCCAGCGAGAAGCTGACGTCGTAGGCCTTCATGATTTCGCAGATGTCTTCGAAGTGGGTGTAGAGGAAGTTCTCTTTGTGGTGCGCCAGGCACCACTTGGCCATGATCGAACCGCCACGGCTGACGATCCCGGTGACGCGCTTGGCGGTCATCGGCACATAGCGCAGCAACACGCCGGCGTGGATGGTGAAGTAGTCGACGCCCTGCTCGGCCTGCTCGATCAGCGTGTCGCGGAACAGCTCCCAGGTCAGGTCTTCGGCCACGCCGCCGACTTTTTCCAGGGCCTGGTAGATCGGCACGGTGCCGATCGGCACCGGTGAGTTGCGGATGATCCACTCGCGGGTTTCATGGATGTGCTTGCCGGTGGACAGGTCCATGACCGTGTCCGAACCCCAGCGGATGCCCCAGGTCAGCTTCGCCACTTCTTCTTCGATGGACGAACCCAGCGCGCTGTTGCCGATGTTGCCGTTGATCTTCACCAGGAAGTTACGGCCGATGATCATCGGTTCCAGTTCGGTGTGGTTGATGTTGGCCGGGATGATCGCGCGGCCACGGGCGATTTCATCGCGCACGAATTCCGGGGTGATGACTTTCGGCACGCTGGCGCCGAAGCTGTGGCCGGCGTGTTGCTGGTCCAGCAGGCCGGCGGCGCGGGCCACTTCCAGTTTCATGTTTTCGCGGATGGCGACGTATTCCATCTCGGCGGTGATGATGCCTTTGCGCGCATAGTGCATCTGGCTGACGTTGGCGCCCGGCTTGGCCCGACGCGGGTTGTTCACGTGGGCAAAGCGCAGCTTGGTCAGCTCGGGGTCGGCCAGGCGTTCCTGGCCGAAGTTGGAACTCAGGCCCGCCAGGCGCTCGGTGTCGCCACGGGCTTCGATCCACGAAGAACGCACGTCGGCCAGGCCTTTGCGCACGTCGATGATCACGTTCGGGTCGGTGTACGGGCCCGACGTGTCGTACACCACCACTGGCGCGTTGATTTCGCCGCCAAAGTCGGTGGGGGTCACGTCGAGGCTGATTTCGCGCATGGGTACGCGGATATCCGGGCGGCTGCCCTGGACATAGATTTTTTGCGAGCGGGTAAAGGGCTGGACCGATTGCTCATCGACCTTGGCCGAATCGCTGAGGTTGGTCGCGTTTTTTGCTTTTGTCGTCATCACGGGCTCTCCAGACACACATCCAGGCAGTGGATTTTTGTCGGAGCGAACCTGTAACGAATGGACACGTCCCTGCACGAAAGTGCGGACGCTGTGCTTGCTGTTCGAGGATGCTCGAAGATCGAAAGTCGATGGTCGAACAACATCCCGGACGAAGCACAAGAGGACTCGCCGGGTGACGAGAAATCTTGTTCCCTACGCAGGCGTTAACCTGATCAGGTTCAACGGGATCCGAAATTATTCGATCTCAGCCTCATAGCAAGGCACCCCGACAAGAACCCGGCCAGTCTAGACACAACCACCACAGAACGCCATCACTCGGGTAAAAGCCGTGATGAATGGCGCATATACAGGATTGTTGCCGTGCCTGCGCGCAACTACACTCGCTACGCCGCGCCTCTTGTGCGCAAACATTCGAGAAGTAGGGATCGCCTCATGCTGCGCAAACTTTCACTGGCCCTCGCCGTGTCTTGTGCGTCCAACGGAATGGCCTGGGCTGCCGAAGCGCCCCTGACCACCAAAACCGATCTGGTGAGCGTGTATCAGGAAGCGGTGGACAACAACGCCGACCTGGCCGCCGCCCGCGCCCAATACGGCGTCCAGAAGGAAGTGGTGCCCCAGGCGCGTGCCGGATTGTTGCCCAACCTTTCGGCCGGCGCCGACCTGAACAACACCCGTACCGAGCTCGACCAGCCGGCAATGACCGCTACCCGCAGCTCCACGGTCTACCAGGCCACGCTGTCCCAACCGATTTTCCGTGCCGACCGCTGGTTCCAACTGCAGGCGGCCAAGTCCGTCAACGAACAAGCCTCGCTGCAACTGTCGGCCACCGAACAGAACATGATCCTGCAAAGCGCCGAGAGCTACTTCAATGTACTGCGCAGCCAGGACAACCTGGCCTCGACCAAGGCTGAGGAAGCGGCGTTCAAGCGCCAGCTCGACCAGTCCAACGAGCGCTTCGACGTGGGCCTGTCGGACAAGACCGACGTGCTGCAATCCCAGGCCAGCTACGATACGGCGCGGGCCAACCGGATCCTTGCCCAGCGTCAGGTCGACGACGCCTTCGAAGCCTTGATCACCCTGACCAACCGCCAGTACAACTCGCTCCAGGGCATCGTCCACACCCTGCCGATCCTGCCGCCGGCACCGAACGATGCCAAGGCCTGGGTCGACACGGCGGCCAAGCAGAACCTGAACCTGCTGGCCAGCAACTACGCCGTTGATGCCGCCGAAGACACCCTGCGCCAACGCAAGGCCGGTCATGCGCCGACCCTCGATGCGATCGCCCAGTACAAGAAAGGCGACAACGACGGCCTCGGCTTCACCAACCCGAGCCCGACCGGGCAGCGCTATGGCGGTGATGCCGAGCAACGCACCATCGGTTTGCAATTGAGTATCCCGATCTACAGCGGCGGGCTGACCAGTTCCCAAGTGCGCGAGTCGTACTCGCAGCTCACCCAGACCGAACAGCAACGCGAAGGCCTGCGCCGGCAGGTGGTGGAAAACACCCGTAACCTGCACCGTGCGGTCAACACGGACGTGGAGCAGGTCCAGGCCCGGCGCCAGTCGATCATCTCCAACCAGAGCGCGGTGGAAGCCACGGAAATCGGCTACCAGGTGGGCACCCGCAACATCGTCGATGTGCTCGATGCCCAGCGGCAGCTGTACACCTCGGTGCGCAACTACAACAACGCCCGCTACGACTACATCCTCGACAACCTGCGTCTGAAGCAAGCGGCCGGGACGTTGAGCCCGGCGGACCTGCAGGACCTGTCGCGCTACCTCAAGCCCGACTACAACCCCGACCGCGACTTCCTGCCGCCGGACCTGGCCCAGGCAGCGGCACAACAGTTGCGCTCGCGGCCGGCGCAGTGAAAAACCTGTAGGAGCATGGCTGTAGGGTCAGGCCTTTTGAAGTAGAACTGTGGGAAGCAAGGCCTGTGGGAGCAAAGCTTGCTCCCACAGACTTTGCACCCACAGGCCTTGCCCCACCACTCAGCCGAGCAACCGCCCCAACCCCTCCAGCAACCGCTGCAACGCGCCCTGGTTGGTGCGCATCACCTTCAGCCCTGCCTCGGCCATGCGCTGGGCATCCCGGGGCAGTTCGAACAAACGCTGCACCGCCAGGGCCAGGCTCTCGGCATCTTCCACTTCTGCCAGCGCACCGGCAGCACGCAGTTGCGCGGCGATTTCGAGGAAGTTGAACAGGTGCGGCCCACTGAGCACCGGTTTCGCCAAGGCCGCCGGTTCGAGCAGGTTGTGCCCACCGTTGGGCACCAGGCTGCCACCGACAAACGCGCTGTCGGCCAACGCATAGAGAAACAGCAGTTCGCCCATGGTGTCGCCGAGCAGCACCGAAGCCTGGGCGGTAACCGGCTGGCCGCTGGAGCGCCGCACCGTGACCAGGCCTTCGTTTTCACACAACTGGTGCACTGAGTCGAAGCGCTCGGGATGACGCGGCACCAGGATCAGCAACGCATCGGGATAACTGTCGAGCAGCCGACGGTGAGCAGCGAGTACCACTTCGTCTTCACCTTCATGGGTGCTGGCGGCGATCCACACCGGGCGCTCGGTTGCCTGCCACTGGCGGCGCAAGGCGCTGGCGTCTTCGAGCAGTTGCGGGTCGATGGTCAGGTCGAACTTGATGGAGCCGGTGACCTCGACGGTTTCCATCCGGGCGCCCAACTGGCGAAAACGCTCGGCTTCGGCTTCGGTCTGTACGGCGAACAGGCTCATCTCGGCGAGCATGGGCCGGGTGAGCTTGGGAAAGCGTGCATAACCCCGGGCCGAACGCTCCGACAACCGCGCGTTGGCCAGGGCCACCGGAATGCCGCGCCTGGCGCATTGGTGAATGTGATTGGGCCACAGCTCGGTTTCCATGATCACCGCCAGGACCGGGCGGACCCGGTCGAGAAAACGCTTGGCGGCACAGGGCAAGTCGTAAGGCAGATAACAGTGCTGGATGCGCGGCTCGTTGGCGAACATCGCCTGGATCCGTTCCGACCCGGTGGGCGTCATGCAGGTGACGGTGATGGGCAACTGTGGATAACGTTGCAGCAAGGCGCGGATCATCGGCGCGGCGGCAATGCTCTCGCCCACCGACACCGCGTGCACCCAGATACCCTCCGGCACCATGACCGGCAGCCCCCAGGAGAACCGCTCGCCGATGCGCCGGGCATACGCTGGCGCCTTGCGTGCCCGCAACCACAGCCGAATCGCTACCAGTGGCAGCCCCAGATAAAACAATGCGCTATAGAGAGTTCTGTTCATGGCGGCGGAGTTTATCGGTTTTTCAGCCGATCGCCTGCAACTGCACGGCAAAACGTTCCGCCAGCCAACGGGCCGCCGGCCCCAGGGGTTCGTCGCGGCGCCAGACCAGTTCCACCACCAGGGCCGGCGGGGTCCATTCGCTGCTGAGTTCGACCATGTCCCCCAGGTACGCCGGGTACTGCACCACGTGCCGTGGCAGCCAGGCCCAGCCCAGGCCACTCCTCAACCACTCGGCCAACACATAGAAACTGTCGGCCCGCCAGACCTGCGGGCTGGCCTGCTCGCTGCCGGGATAGACGCTGGACTGAGTCGCCATCAACAACTGGCGGTGCCGGGCCATTTCCCGGCAGGTCACATAACCATGGTTCGCCAGGGGATGGTCCCGGCCGCACACCGTGACCATTTCGACGCTGCCCAGTACCCGGCGCTCCAACGCCTCAGGGATCTGGTCGTGGTAGAACAGCAAGCCGAGGTCGGCGCGCCGCTCCACCAGTTTGCGCGCCACGTCGCCCTGAGCGGCGCTGGCCAGTTGCACTTCGAGGGTAGGAAATTGCTCGGCCAGGGCCGCCAGACTGTCGATGACCGGTTGATAGGGCATGGCTTCATCCTGGGCCAGGCGCAGCGACGCTTCCTGCCCGCGCATCAAGGCCAGGGCCCGACCGTTGAGACGCTCGCACTGGCGCAGCACCTCCCTGGCCTCTTCGAGCAGGGCTTCCCCCGCGTCGGTGAGCCTGGGCTGACGGCCGCTGCTGCGCTCGAACAGGCTCACCCCCAAGTCGTCTTCCAGCATGGCGATCGCACTGCTGATGGCCGATTGCGCCTTGCGCTGGTCCCGGGCCACGGCGGAAAACGAACGTTTCTCGGCGACCCCGACAAACAGCCGCAATTGCTCCAGGTTCCACTGTACGTTCATGGCTCAACCTATCTCCATTACAGATAGGTAATGACTTTACCGCATCTGGACGATCTCTAGAATGACCCCATCGAAAGACGCAACCGTCAAAGAGGAACTGCCCATGAACGCCTACTACTACCTGGCCATCGCCATCTGCGCCGAAGTGATCGCCACTGTTTCGATGAAAGCGATCAAGGGCCTGAGCACACCCCTGCCCTTGCTGCTGGTCATCGTCGGCTACGGCACCGCGTTCTGGATGCTGACGCTGGTGGTGCGCACCGTACCGGTGGGCGTGGCCTATGCGGTCTGGGCCGGGCTGGGGATCGTCATGGTCAGCGTGGCGGCGCTGTTCATCTACGGACAGAAACTGGACGTGCCAGCGATGCTGGGAATGGCGCTGATTGTGTTGGGGGTGGTGGTGATCCAGCTGTTTTCCAAGACCGCCGGGCACTGAAAACACACTGATCATTAAACTGGAATACTTTTGTGGCGAGGGAGCTTGCTCCCGCTGGATCGCGAAGCGGTCCCATTTCTAGTGGGCGCTTCGCACCCAAGCGGGAGCAAGCTCCCTCGCCACAGGTTTATCGCCATCGCGATTGATCACCAACAAAATCCCATCCCTATCGAGTCTGTATACTGCGCCCTCGTCTTGAACACTGAGGTCGCTGCATGCCATCCGTTATTTCCACCGACATCCTGATTGTCGGCGCCGGAGTCGCCGGCCTCTGGCTGAACGCGCGCTTGCGCCGCCTGGGGTTTTCAACCGTGCTGGTGGAAAGCGCCAGCCTCGGTGGCGGGCAGAGTGTCAAATCCCAGGGCATCATCCATGGCGGCGCCAAGTATGCCTTGCATGGTGCCCTGACCGGGGCCTCGGAAGCCATCGCCGACATGCCGCGCCGCTGGCGCGAAGCCCTGAAGGGTGACGGTGAGCTGGACCTGTCCGGCGTGCGCATGCTGTCCGATGCCCATTACCTCTGGTCCCCCGGCACCCTGGCCGGCAACCTCACCAGTTTCTTTGCCAGCAAGGCCGTGCGCGGACGGGTCGACCAGGTCAAGGGTGAGCAATTGCCGCCGGCCCTGCAAGACAAGCGCTTCAAGGGCAAGGTCTATCGCCTGGCCGAGCTGGTGGTGGATGTTCCCAGCCTGATCGAGCGCCTGGCGGAACTGGCCGGCGACAGCCTGCTGGCCGGGCAGCGCATCGAGCCACTGCGCGAAGCAGGTGAGTGGGTCGGACTGAAGGTCGACGACCGTGAGATTCGGGCCCAGCGCATTGTCTTCAGCGCGGGCGCTGGCACCGCTGACCTGCTCAAAGCCCTGGGCCTGGACAAACCGGCCATGCAGACCCGGCCGTTGCACATGGTCCTGGCCAAGGGGCCGAGCCTCAAGCCGCTTTACGCCCATTGCCTGGGCGGCGGACCGAAGCCACGCGTCACCGTGACCACCCACCCGGCCGCCAATGGCCAATGGGTCTGGTACCTGGGGGGCGACCTCGCCGAGGGCGATGCCATCGCCCGAGAGCCCGCCGAGCAGATCGCCGTCGCACAGAAAGAACTGGGCCAGTTGCTGCCCTGGATCGACCTCAGCACCGCGCAATGGGCCACGTTGCGGGTTGACCGCGCCGAGCCATTGCAGTCGGGCCTGACCCGCCCGGACAACGCCTTCCTCGCCGAGCAGGATCGCCTGCTGGTGGGCTGGCCGACCAAACTGGCCCTGGCGCCGGACTTCGCCGATCGGGTGGTCCACGCGCTGCAACGCGATGGCATCCAGCCCAGTCACCCGGCTCCGCTGCCGGACCTGCCGAAGCCGCCCATGGGCGTGCCTGCCTGGGAGCAACTGCTGCCATGAGCCAAGCGACCCTGCATGACCTCTATCGCCCTCTGGGCCATGACGGCCCGCGGGTTTCCCCCCTGGGCCTGGGCACCGTCAAGCTGGGCCGTGACCAGGGCGTCAAATACCCCAACGGTTTTCAGATCCCCGATGACGACGAAGCGCGCATGTTGCTCAAACTCGCGCGCGACCTGGGGATCAATCTGATCGACACCGCACCGGCCTATGGTCGCAGCGAAGAACGCCTCGGCCCGCTGCTGCGCGGCCAACGTCATGACTGGGTGATTGTCAGCAAGGTTGGCGAAGAATTCAGTGACGGCCAGTCACGCCACGACTTCAGTGCCGCCCATACCCGATTCTCGGTGGAGCGCAGCCTCAAGCGCCTGGAAACCGACTACATCGATCTGGTCCTGGTACATTCCGACGGCAACGACCTGGCGATCCTCAACGACAGCGAGGTCTACCCGACCCTGGCGGCGCTCAAGCGCGAAGGCAAGATCGGCGGCTTCGGCTTTTCCGGCAAGACCGTCGAGGGCGGCTTGAAGGCCCTGGAGCAAGGCGATTGCGCGATGGTCACCTACAATCTGAACGAACGAGGCGAAAAGACGGTCATTGACTACGCCAACGAACACGGCAAAGCGATCCTGGTGAAAAAGGCCCTGGCCAGCGGCCACGCCTGCCTGAGCCCTGGGGTAGACCCGGTTCGTGCCAGTTTCGAACTGTTGTTTGAGCATCCTGGGGTCGCCAGTGCTATTGTCGGCACCATCAATCCGCTGCACCTCGCCCATAACGTCGCGACCGTAGCCACGGTCCTGCGTAAACACTGACGCCGCCCTACGCGGCCTGAAGGAAGGAGCCGACATGCCGCGTACGCTCATCAGAAAGAATCCGAGTAACTTCAAGACCCTGCCCCTGTTCGTCGAAGCGACCCCCGAAGGCCTGACTTACCAGAGCGTCGGGATGCCGCTGAATTTTGCCCAGACCTTGCAGCGCCGCCGTCCTGTCGCAGTGGCCGATGCCGAGCGTTTTTCCCTGGAGCTGGCGAACCTGGGCGTCTCGGTGCGCCTGACCCTGCATTGGCAGAACCGCGACTATTGGGTGCTGGTGCGCCAGCGTCGGCAGGATCGCGGCGACGTGGTACTCAAGCTGATTTCCGGCTACGTCCCCGCCCACGAACTGAACCTGCCGCTGCTCACCGCCATCAGCGAGATCGCCGAAGAATGCCTGCTGGAAACCCCTGAAGGCTGGCTGGGCGGGCGCTTCAACGACACCTGGCTGCCAGCCCCCTACGCCACGGCCTTGCACTACCGCGAGGCCTTGCCGTTTCGCCTGACGCCCCTGTCGGGCTCGGCCCGCCCGGTGCGCAGCGCCAACCTGCAACTGATCGAACGGCCACGGGCCTACGTGCACCTGCCGACGGCATCCCTGCAATTGATCTATGACTTGCGCCTGGACGTGCCCAAGGAAGCCAAGTCCCTGAGCCTGTTTCACGTCGATGAGCGCCTGGAAGGCGACCAGTTGGTGGCACGCCTGGACCGCAAGCGACCGGACCTGTACCTGATGCCGCTGCAGGATGGGCAGCCCTTGCCCGAGCTGTACACCTTGAAAAAGGATCAACTGTACCCGGCCAGCACCCGGGGGCTGTACCTGGCGGAAAGTTTCGCCCGGCAGGACGGCTGGCTGGTGCGTGACGAGCGGATTCGCTGGAAGGACTGGCTGCGCCAGCAAGGGCTGACGCCACCGGGCAAGGAGTCGGGCCTGACCCGACTCAAGGGCAAGGCCAGGCAGTTGCTCAAGAAGATCGTGCCGCGCAAGGTGGCTCGTTAGGCCTGATGTCCACTTTCTGGCTGGACAATGGGCCCTGTGGGAGCGAGCTTGCTCGCGATGGCGTTGGATCACTCAGCCTCGATTTGGCTGACACACCGCTATCGCGAGCAAGCTCGCTCCCACAGGTTCTGCGCTTTGCCTGACGCATCAGTTGTTGCGGATCTTCTCCACAATCGCCGTCGTCGAGCTGTTTTCCACCAGCCCCAATACCTTCACGGTACCGCCGTAGGCAGCGACGATGTCGGCGCCGACGACCTGGTCGATCCCGTAGTCACCGCCCTTGACCAGCACGTCCGGCTTGACCTGACGCAGCAGGTTTTCCGGCGTGCCCTCGCTGAAGCTGATCACCCAGTCCACCGCGCCCAGGCCGGCCAGGACCGCCATGCGCCGGTCAACGCTGTTGATCGGGCGCCCCGGCCCTTTGAGACGGCTCACGGAGGCATCGTCATTGACCGCGACGATCAGGCGATCCCCCTGGGCCCTGGCCTGCTCGAGGTAGGTCACATGGCCGGCGTGCAGGATGTCGAAGCAACCGTTGGTGAAGACGATGCTCTCGTTGTGGGCACGGGCGTCGTCAACGGCCAGCAGCAGTTGCTCCAGGCCCAGCACTCCGCGCTCGGAGCCTTCCTCGCGCTGGATGGCGCGGCGCAGCTCGGGGGCGCTGATGGCTGCCGTGCCGAGCTTGCCGACGACGATGCCCGCCGCCAGGTTAGCCAGGGCGACCGCATGGGGCAGTTCCTCGCCGGCAGCGATCGCCGCGGCCAGCGTGGAAATCACGGTGTCGCCGGCCCCCGTCACGTCGAACACTTCACGGGCACGGGCCGGCAGGTGCAACGCAGGGTGACCGGGGCGCAGCAAGGTCATGCCGTGCTCGCCACGGGTCACCAGCAAGGCGCCGAGGTCGAGGTCTTGCATCAGTTGCGCGCCTTTGCTCACCAGTTCGTGCTCATCGACGCAACCGCCGACGATGGTTTCGAATTCGCTGAGGTTCGGCGTGATCAGGCTGGCGCCACGGTAGATGGAAAAATCCTTGCCCTTGGGATCGGCCAGGACCGGAATGCCACGGGCACGGGCGGCCTGGATCAGCGCCTGGTGATTCTTCAACGCGCCTTTGCCGTAGTCCGACAACACCAGGACCTTGACGCCTTCGAGCAAGTTGTCGACCTCGGCACCGAGGGCCAGGGGGTCGGTGGCGAAAGGTTCTTCGAAATCGATGCGCAGCAGTTGCTGGTGACGGCTCATGACCCGCAGCTTGACGATGGTCGGCTGGTGCGCAACGCGCTGGAATATCGCACGAACACCCGCGCCCTTGAGGCTGTTGGTCAGGCTGTCGGCAGCCTCGTCGTCGCCGGTCACGCCCACCAGGGAGGCCGGTGCGCCGAGGGCAGCGATGTTCAGGGCAACGTTGGCGGCACCGCCGGGGCGATCCTCGATGTGCTCGACCTTGACCACCGGTACCGGCGCCTCAGGGGAAATCCGTGAGGTACCGCCATGCCAGTAGCGGTCGAGCATGACATCGCCGACCACCAATACAGGGGCTTGATCGAATCGCGGCATGGACAACTTCATGGAGCATCCCACATACAAAATGAACAGGGCCGCGATATTAGCACAGGGTTGGCGAAGGCTTGTCCATGGCTGCAACGCGAAGCCAGGACGTTCGCTCCATCAGATTTGCAGCAACGCCGAGAGCCGCGCACAGGCCTGGGCCAGCTCCACCTCGCTGGTATCGATCGCGCAGGCTGGCGCAAGGGGTGCCTCGTAGGGGCTGTCGAGCCCGGTGAAGTTCTTGATCCGCCCGGCACAGGCCTCACGGTACAACCCCTTGGGGTCACGCCGGGCGCAGACGTCAAAAGGTGTACTCACATAGACCTCCACGAAGGTGCCCTCGGGAAACAACTGCCTGGCAGCTTCCCGGTCGGCCCGAAACGGTGAGATGGCCGCAACGATGACGATCAGGCCGGCATCGACCATCAGGCGCGCGACCTCGGCGATGCGGCGGATATTTTCCTTGCGGGACTCGGCATCCATGCCCAGGCCCCGGCACAACCCCTGGCGCAGGTTGTCGCCATCGAGCAGGGAGGTGTGCAAGCCCTGCTGGTTGAGCTGCACTTCCAAGGCATTGGCCAGGGTCGACTTGCCCGCCCCCGAAAGTCCCGTCAGCCAGATGCAGCGTGGCCGCTGGGCCTTGATGGCCGCTCGATCCGCCGGCGTGAGCGCCTGTGCATAAGGACTGATCTGCGCCTGCTGCATCGATACGTTTGACGTTTCATTCATAACCAAGCATCTCGTAATCACGTTGGTACACCCGCCGCACCAGTCGGCGGGTCCGCACTGAGCAAATGTCCCTGACCGGCACCGTGGCGCGCTGCCAGCTGTGGTTCACATGGGGCAACCTCGCGACCACCCCCAGGTGCTCGCACACTCGCTGATAGTCCCGATCCAGGTATTCCTGATAGCCGATGAAGTCCATCGCCAGGTGGCCGAGGGAATCGATGAGGAAATCCGTCTGGGCGGCGAAATGCAATTGCCGGGTGATGTTCTCCGGGTGCAGCCATCGCGCGACGAAATCATCGAAGTCGCGGTATTGGCCCACCATTTTCTGCGCCGCCTGATCGCGCGCGCCCAACGTATTGCCCCGCAGGAAAGCATAGGCTGAATACGCACGTTCCAGCGGATCGCGAACAAAGGCAAATTTGAAACTCGCGGCGTACTGCTGCGCAAACTGCTCTTCGTACCAATACAGCGGCAAGTGGCCCGGGCTGTAACCATCGAAAAGCCCCACGCAAACACTGCTGCCGGCGCATTTTGGCACATGGATGAACAGGCAGGCGCGTTGGGCAAACGCATCGGGAAAACGGCAATTGGCCGACATCGACTTGTTCACGACCTGTCGGTCGACAACCGACAGGCGCCCCAACAGAAAGGAGCGCTGCGACTTGGGCAGCAGCTTCCAGAGATAACGTTGCAGCATTCAAACACCCGCGCGGGAGGGATGCCCCTCCTCGATGACTGGAGTTGGTCAGGAAAGTCCTGGAGCCAAACCTTAGCAGTCACGAATCGCGGATTTATTGTGGATTGGTCAACGCAGGTAAAGTTTTCGATACAAACTCAGTGGGAGCGAGCGGGCTCGCGATGGCACCGGCACATTCAACATCACCGGCCCGGACACACCGCTATCGCGAGCAAGCTCGCTCCCACATTGGTTCTGAGGTGCATGCAACATGTGTGTCCAACACCGAACCTGGGGGAGCGAAGCCGGCCGAGAGAAACCGGCCGGCTCACAGCCTGGGGTCCGAACTCAGGCGATATTCTGGGCGGGAGCGTCCAGCCCCATGGCATGAAGACGCGCGTAGTAGCCGTTCTGCGCCAAGAGCTCGCCATGGGTCCCTCGTTCGACGATCCGGCCCTGGTCCATCACCAGGATCAGGTCGGCCTTTTCGATGGTCGACAAACGGTGGGCGATGACCAGGGTCGTACGGCCTTTCATCACCTGGTCCAGCGCGGCCTGGATATGCCGCTCGGACTCGGTGTCCAGCGCCGAGGTGGCTTCGTCGAGGATCAGCAGCGGCGCGTTCTTCAACAATGCCCTGGCAATGGCCAGGCGCTGGCGCTGGCCGCCGGACAACAGCACGCCGTTTTCGCCCACCTCGGTGTCCAGGCCATTGGGCAACTGCTCGATGAAGTCCATCGCATAGGCATCCCGGGCCGCCTTTTCAATGTCGGCCCGTGGCGCACCGGCCAGGTCGCCGTAGGCGATATTGTTGGCCACCGTGTCGTTGAACAGGGTGACATGCTGGGTCACCTGGGCGACATGACGACGCAGGTTACGCAGGCGGTAGTCTTCGATTTCCACGTCATCGAGCAGGATCTGGCCGACCTCGTGGTGATAGAAGCGCGGGATAAGGCTCGCCAGGGTCGACTTGCCGCTGCCCGAACGCCCCACCAGCGCAATCATCTGCCCGGGCGCCGCGCTGAAGCTGATGTCCTTGAGTACCTCGCGGTCAGCACCGGGGTAGGTGAAACTCAGGTTGCGCACGTCGAGACGACCGCTGACCCGTTCCTGCTCGACCGTCCCCCCGTCGACCTCCGGCTCGACATCCAGTTGCTCGAAGATGCTCTCGGCACCGGCCACGCCTTTCTGGATGGTGGAGCTGACTTCCGAGAGTTGGCGAATCGGCTTGGGCAGCAAGCCGGCAGCCGTGATGTAGGCCACCAGGTCACCGGCCGTCGCGTCACCGCGCAGGAACAGCACCAGAAACATCAAGGCCGCCATGGCGGTGTAGATCACCAGTTGCAGCATCGGCGTATAGACCGCGCCGGTACGCGTCATCCGCAATTGCTTGTCGGTGTTGCCCTGGCTGGCGTTGGTAAAGCGCTGCTCTTCATAGGCCTCGCCGCCAAAGCTGCGCACCACGCGGTAGCCCTGGATGGTCTCGGAGGCAACGTGAGTCACGTCGCCCATGGCCACCTGGATCTTTTTGCTCTGCTTGCGGAATTTCTTGCTGGTACTGCTGACCATGACCGCGATCAGCGGCAGGATCGCCAACATCACCAGGGTCAGCTTCCAGTTCATCCACACCAGGTAGGCGAAGAGGAACACCACGGTGAGACCTTCGCGGATCACCACCTTGATGGCATCGGTGGCCGCACCGGTGACCATGGTCACGTTGAAGGTGATTCGGGAGATCAGATGGCCGGAGTTGTGGGTGTCGAAGTAGCGATTAGGCAGCACCAGCAACTTCTTGAACAACTCGACCCGCAGGTCATGCACCAGCCCCAGGGAAACCCTGGCCAGGTAATAGTTGCCCAGGAACGAGCCCAGGCCCTGCCAGGCAGCGATCAGAATGATCAGCAGCGGCACCGCCATCAGCAGTTTCAAGTCCTTGAGGTACGGCACGTTGGGAAAGAGCACCGCATCGGGGTTGCTCAAGCCGTCGACGAAATACTTGAGAATCCCGGCCAGCATGGGCTGGGTCGAAGCAAATATCACGAAACCCAGGATACTCAGCAGAAAAATGCCCGCGTAGGGTTTGACGTATCCCAGCAACCGAAAATAGATCTTCAGGCTGGAATCCTGTTCCGCTTTGGGCGGTGCGTCACTCATCGTCGGGCTCACTGGTTAGGAAGAACGCGGAATTTTATCACAGCCACCGGCATTGGCCTGCGCCCAGGTCAAAACGCTGGCCAGGCCAATTGGCAGCCAGGTAATGAACCATTCGGCGCGGGGGGTTCCGGTCAGGCTCGCGGCATCGAACTGCATTGCCAGGAACGAAAACACCCACATGCCGAGCACGCCCCGACCCAGCAGGCTTTCCCGGGCGCGCCAGGCTTCGCGCAACACCCCGAACCAGACAATGCACCACAGCAGCAGCCCCGGCAGCCCGAGTTGAATGGCGACATGGCTGAACAGATTGTGGGCGTGATCGAACTTGAGGCCGTGACTGATAACCCGATAGTCGGCCGCCACGCCAAGACCACCCCATGGGCGTTCGGCAATCATGTGCAGGCTCGACATGAAAATCTCGGGCCGATAGGAAGCACCGCGCGCCATGACCAGCGGCTCGAGCAACCAGAAGGTCAGCATGGCCAGCACCAGGGTCGTGGCGGCGATAATCCGGACCCGCTGGTCCCGACAATAGATCGGCATGGCCAACACGCTGAGCAGCAGGGCCAGCGCAGCGCCGCGACTCTGGCTCGCCACCACGAATATTCCCAACAGCCCCAAGGCCACGACCCAAAGCACTTGCAGCCCCATATGACGCGGCATCCAATGCAACATCCAGATCGCCGCCAACCCGATCACATAGCCGCCGAGGATGGGATGGGACAACTCCCCCAGCCCTTGCAGGCGCGCATTCCAAGGATGGTTCGTATACCCGTAGAAATAGATGATGGCCATCAAGGCCGTCAGCGCAAGCCCCAGGCCACCCCATTGCATGACGCGAATCACGCGTTCGGGTTGGCCGTTGGCAAAGATCGGGAAAAACAACAGGAACGCCAGGATGTAGAGCAATCGCTTGGCTTCGCGGGCAGGCTCCGCCACTTCGGCCCAGGCCAGTGTCACCAGGGCCCACGCCATCAGCGCCAGCAACGCCGTATAGATCACGCGCTGGGCACGCCATAACTCGGCCAATCGATGACGGGCCGGCCAGGCGAAGACGATCACCGGCAGCCAGACAAATGCAACCAACCCCTGTTGATAAACCTTGTTGGTCGGTGCCAGGGCTATCGCCAGCAAAAACCATAACAAGCCAAAGGCCATCCAGCCCTGTGCCCAACGTGTTGCCTGCATCTAACGCTCCTAAACGGTCTACCAGCCAAACCGGCATGGTGAAAACAAAAACTTTTGGGCATCATGGCCCGCCACGGCACCGGTTCTTTCAACAAGGTTTCCCTACGATGCAATCCTCACGGCTTCCCCAAGCCGCTTTGAATCAATTGATTGAAGGCGCCAGCATTCTGGAGGCCGACAGCTACGGCCCAAAAGTCTATCTGCTGCAGGATGGGAATATCCTCAAGCTGTTTCGCCGCAAGCGGCTGTTTTCTTCGGCCCTGCTAAGGCCTTATTCAACGCGATTCATCAATAATGCGGCCCGCCTGCAGAGGCTCGGCGTACCGACCCTCGAAGTGCTGGCCCTCTACAAACTGCAAAAGCCCGGCATGACCGCCGTACTGTATCGCCCGCTTCCCGGTAAAACCCTGCGTCAATTATCGAATCAGGAAAATTTCAGCTGGCAGCATACCCTTCCAGCGCTTGTCGAGTTGATCCGCAGCCTGCATGCCAGCGGTATTTATTTTCGCTCGCTGCACCTGGGCAACATCGTTGTCACGCCTGAAAACCAACTGGGGCTGATCGATGTGGCCGACATGCGCTTCCTGCGTTCGCCGCTGCCACGCTACCTGGCACGTCGCAACTTGCAGCATTTCGCTCGTTATATTGCCCGAGAGAACCTGAACGAGAGCTTTCCGATGCAAGCATTGGAGAACGCCCTACTGGCTGCCTGAGATCAGCTGCCGCGCGACCTGGCTGAAGCTCGACCAGGCCTCGTCAGGGGCCAGTGCCCGGTACTGGGCCGCGGCGACCGTATCGGCTGAAGCCTGCGCCGCTCGTTCGATCGCCTCGCTCCAGCCGCTTTCGTCGTTGGGCATCGCATACCAGCCGGTGTCGCCCAACTGTTCACGAAAGACCGCAAGTTCGCTGGCCAGCACCGGAACACGAGCCAGGACAGCCTCCTGGAGGGTCAGCCCAAGGCCCTCGTCCAGGGACGGGATCAACACCCAGTCAAATGCCCGATAGAGCGTCGCCACATCCTCCAGATGCCCGACCAGCAAGATCTTGTCGACCAGGTCCGGTCGGGCGATCCGCGCTTGCAGCGCTTCGCGCCTCGGCCCCTCGCCGACAATCACCAGGCGCCAATCGGGATGGTGGGCCGCTACCCGGCCAAAGGCCTCCAACAGACAGGCGAACCCCTTGCTGTCCACCAGCCGTCCCACCGCGCCAAATATGCGCATCTGCGGGCCAGGCAAACCCAGTCGGGCACGTGCCGCTTCGCGAGGCAACAGCGCGGCCTGGAACTGCGCCGGATCGAACGCGCTACGCAGCGCAGCGACCTGCATGCCCAACTCGTCCTGGAGCGATGTCGCCAGGGTCTGGGAGACCGCTGCCAGGGTCAGGCGGGAGGCAGGGAAGCCGCGCAGCAGTTCGCGACCCGAAGGATTGAGGCGCGTCGCACCATGGAAAATCACCACCACGCGGATCTGCGGCATAGCCTTGAGGACCGGCAACAAGGTACGGGCCACGCCGATGCCATCGAGCAATACCACACGCGCATCGCTGTCGAGCAACGCCTGACGGAAACGACTGCGCATCAGGGGTTTGAGCAGGCGCCAAACGTGTCGGCCCTTGAGCCGGGCCGATGTCATATTCCACTCAAGCGTCGCCCCGACATCGATCTGGCAGGCAGCCGCCGACCCCTGCAAGAGCCACGTCTTGACAGGCATCGCTGGTTCCATCCGCGAGAGAATCTGATTATGGACCTTGTGTACCGAAGCGAACGGTGCACCGCCCGCCCACATGACATTGATAATGCTCATCGAGCAGCAAACCTTTTATCGCGGACCAGGATTCATGCTTCGCGGCATTCAGTAGTTGATAAGCCAGCCAATACAGACTCCGAGCAAGAGAACCAAGGACAACTTGATCTGCTCGCGGCGCTTGCGGCGGGCCTTGCGCTGGCGCTCCACGGGCACTTCCACATGGACCCCGAATCCGGTATGCAAAACAGCATCCCCTTCGAGCGTGACCGCCGTCAAGTTCAACTCGGCATAACGAAGCGACAAGGCTTTTTCACCGCCGAAACCGGCGAAAGGGGCACAAAGCCGGTACTCCTTCAACCGCCGCAGGCCAGGATTGAGCGAGAAGCTTTGCCATTCGGCCTTATCTGAAATCAATGGATAACAGGGCACGCCGCCAATGACTTCACGCTCGCCCAGGCGGATGTAAGGACTGTGTACGCACAAATCGTAGACATAGTTGCGCAACCACACCTGAAGAACATCCGGTCGCTGCTCCAGGATCGTGCGCGAATCTTCCACGAACGCCGGACGATAGAACGCCCAGTCATCCTCACAATGAAAGATGTAAGCCGTCTTGACATGCTCGTACGCCAGGTCGATCGAAGCCAGTTGTCCCAGCTTCGGCCGATTGACGAAGGCCGTCGTGCGGTCCTTCCAGTGAGCGGGAATGACGGCATGCACGCCTTCGTCGCCGGCATCTTCGGTAATGAAGACCTCACGGATCGGCGCGGTATTGAAACGGTCAAAGCTCTCCAGGGTCTGCTTGAGCAGATCGAGCCGGCCGCAACTGGTTACCACCAGGGTAATGTCACTATCGTCGGAAAACTGCACTGAAATACCATTTAGTCAAACGCCATCTGAACACCGGATGGCTCAACGGTTCGTATCAAACGCCCAGCTTCAGGCGCAATGTCTCCAGCAGACTCAACGGGGCACGAGGCCGCAGCGGCGGCTCCAATGCTTCAACGATTTTCTGCCCGATGCGCGCGAAACTGAACTGTTCCAGCGCCAGCTTCTGGCCGTTGTGCGCCACATTGCGCGCCAACTCGGGGTCGGCGCGCAGCCGGGAAAGCTTTTCCTGGAGTTGCGGGATGTCACGGTACAACACCACGTTATGCATGTCCTGCAACCCCAGCGCCCGCGCCTCGTCGATGCCCTGATCGAACGCCAGCAGCACACAGCCGCAGGCCATGGCTTCGAAATTCTTGATCATGAATTCGCCCATGCCCACATCGGCACTGACGAAAAAGCGGATACGGTTGAGGGTCTCGCAATACTCTTCGCCGGACTTGGTCCGGGTCACGACCAGTGGCTCAACCTGGCCAAGCTCATCCAGCAGCGCCTTGCGACCACTATAGGCAACACTGTTGGTGCTGCCGACGAAGGCCAACTCGATATCCCGTTCACGCCCCTGATCCTGCAACAACGACTGATCGTAGCCCTTGGGCACGAATACCGCATCGAAACCTTCGCCGCGCAGACGCTCGGTCACCATGAAGCCGGAACTGATCACCCGCACCCACGGCAGGCGACGGTAATGCGCGCTGAACTTTCCGGTGTATTTGCACGGAATGTAATTCTGGTAGGCATCGTGCTCGAGGATCACCAGGTTGGGGATCGTGCGGATGAAGCCGGCTTGGCGGATCTCCTGCTTGAAACGCAGGAAAAATATGATCCGGTCATAACGCGATACGTCCACATGCTGGCGGAAATACCCCCGCAGGTTGCGTTGTTCCTTGCTGTCGAGCCAGCGCAGGTCGCACTCGCAATGAGCGGCCACGCCTTCGTAGAGTCGGTCCAGGATGGCCCGCTGTTCTTTCTGCACCAGAAACAGAACTTTCATCGTTTTCCTTGCGGCACCGAACGACTTGATAAATAACCGGAGGCCGGTTTGCGCCGTAGCGCAAAGATGCCCCGCCTTGGGCCTCTACAGCCGCCAGAACAGTTCATGGCGACGCACAGCCTTGCGAAAAAATTCGTTCTCGCCATACACCGAGCCCGTGCGCCCCGCCAGTAGACGCTGGATACCACGGCGCAGGCGACGTTTGAACGGCGCGCGCGGTTGCAGGTCATGCATCATGCCCAGCGCCATGGCCTTGTCGCGCTGCTCAGGCAAGGCCAGCGGCAGGCTGACAGGCTGCATCGGCAGGGCCGGCTCGAAACACGGCGGCAACGCAATGCCCGCACCCGCATCCCCCATGGGCCAGCGGTCATTGTCGTGCAGGTGATTGGCATAGCCCAACAGCGTGGTCGGTTGCCACTCCAGGCCTTCGAGGGCTTGCAGGACGGCATGATGGGCGCAGAGATGATCGGGGTGCGGATCAAGGGTCGGGTGTGGCAATACAATGACTTCGGGACGCGCCTTGAGCAGCAGCTCGCGCAGGTCCGCCAGCAGGTTGTTCCAGGTTGGCGCGCCGTCGTCATCGCCAGGCAGGACGAACGGGTTCAACTGGCGGAACAGCCGGGTATCGCTCAGCCCCGCCTCGCGAGAGCCCTGGGGCTGGCTCGGCGCGGCCTGCATCGCCGCCAATTGCAGACAGAAGTAGCCCAACTGCACACAGTGCGCTTGAGGCACTCCGGCCCAGCGGGGTACGGCAATGCTGTCCCAGGCTCGCAAACGACCCTTGAGTCGCGCGGCTTCGACGCTGTCCAGGCCCATCTTCCGATAATGCCCGGCCTCGATTTCACCCGCTGTCAGCGTCACGATCCAGGCCTCGTCAGCCTGGCTGTACAAACCGTAGGCAGCCAGCTCCGCGTCATCGGCATGGGGAGCGATGACCATCACCCGCTGATGCTGCACTGGCGGCGGCGTGAAGGACCACAGCGTCGGCTCGCCCAGCAGACGGCAATGACGCCCGCGCAGGCGCAGCTCGCCCCGGGACAACGCCGGGCCCTGTTCGCTGAGGTTGAGATAGCGCAGGCCGTTGACCCCGCGCTCGAAGGTTTGCAGGTCCCTTTCCCCCCCCGACAACTCGACGAGCGGGTCGATGAAACGTCCCAGCCAGGTGCTCTTGATCCGCAGTGCGAGGATCAGCGTCGCGCCATCATCCAGAATCACGCCTTCGTCCAACCGAAGCCGCCCGGCATTCAAATGCACCTTGGGTTGCTGGGTGAACGGCGGGAAGCTGTATTGGTAATCGTCCCGGGGCGAATAGAACAGGTGATCGGCGAACCACGCCTCGTGGGCGATCCAGCCCAGCACCGCCAGCACCAGGGGCAGCCACCAGGCCACCCCGACGCCCAGCGACACCAACACCACAAGGGCGAGTAACAACCCCACGCGCTTGTTGCGACGGTGACGCCTGAGTAACTGTTGCTTGCGACTCATGGGTGGGTTCATACGGTAAACACCGGCACGGGGTTGCACCAACGGTCCTTGTATTCCCGGTCCGCCCGACCGAATGAAAAACGCAACGGCTTGCCGGCGGCCCGGGCATGTTCCCAGGCGCTTTGGGTGTTGAGGAAACTCAACACGCTGCCGGGGCTGAATTCGCGGGTCTGCGGGTCGACGCCACCGTTGATGTACTCGACGCTGATCCACTCGGGCGCTTCGACGCGATACACCAGTTGGATTGCAATCGGCGCATCGTTGAGAAAGATCACCGAGCCGATCAGCCATTCGCGCAGCAGCTCGATCACCTCGCCCATGCGCTCGGCACCGGTGGCTGCAAAGCCCCAGCGACGCAGGAACAGGTCGCAGTAGATCGAGGCCAGCTCGGCGCTGGAAAACTCGCCGACCGGCCGCACCACCCCGCCCGCCTCTTCCAGCAAACGCAATTCACGGCGCTGGTTGTAGCGAAACTTCTTGGACAGCTCTTCCGGCGTGCGGGCCATGGCCAGTTGTTCCTGCTGCAACTTCAAGCCGCTGAAGCGCCCCTCGTTGAGGGCCGACAGGTAACGTCCACGATGACGCAACGGCGCTTGCGCGTCGGGCGCCGCCGGCAGGATCAGCTCGGCATTGCCCAGGTCGAACAAGCCCTTCTTGCCGCTGCGCTTGAGCACATCTTTGGACAGCGCCAGGTCGCGGCCCCAGGTCGGTATGGCCGCCTTGAGCTCACCGTCCTGCTCGAACGCCAGGTAACGCACGGGAATCCCAGCCAGGGCCGCCAGGCGCTCGACCACCAGGGGATGAGTGGCCACGCTGCCGCCAAAACGCTGCCAGGCCTGGGCATAAATCGACGCATCGACGGCGGTCCAGCCACGCTCGCGCCAGCCTTGGAATCGGTTGAGCATCAGGCCCTCGGCGCCAGTTCGGTGACTTGGGGCAAACGCCAGAATGCCTCGCGTACGGCGCGATCCGAAAAACGTTCGCGCAAGCGATCGAGCATCAGCTCGGCGCATTGGCGACGCTGCAGATCGTCCATGGCCGCCAGGTGCTGCAGCCCCTGGGCCATGTGCTCGGCGTCGCCCAGCGGAAACAGGATGCCAACGCCTTCGACCACCTCCTTGGCACCACCGCAGGCCGTAGCCAGCAACGGTACGCCGGCGGCCATGGCCTCGAGCAGCACCATGCCGAACGGTTCATGGTCGGAGCTCAGGGCGAACACATCAAAAGCACGGAAATAACGGCGCGCTTCGGGCACCTGGCCGAGGAACAGCACACGATCAGCAATGCCCAGCTCTCGGGCCAGTGCCTTGAGGTCCTGCTCCAGGCGGCCCTTGCCGAGAATTGCCAACTGGCTGTTGACCGGCAGATGCCCCAGCGCCGCGGCAAAGCCGCGCAACAGTGTGGCCTGGTCCTTGTCCGGGTGCAGACGGCCGACATTGCCGACAATCCAGGTGTCCGTATCCAGCCCCAGCGTATGCCGCGCCTCCTCCCGGGAGACCAGGCTGGCCTGGACGGCATCAAGGTCGATGCGGTTGTAGAGGGTCTGGATCCGGGCAGCCGGCCATTTCGGCAGGCAGCGGCGCATGTCGTCACGCACCGCATCGGAAACCCCGAGCAGGCTCAGGCGCTTGCGGTAAACGTGGGCGAACAACCGGCGAGTGCGCCGCTGGTAGTCCCCGAAGGCATGGTGCACACCGATCACCGGCAAGCGAGTACCCAGCAGGGCGATGTAGATCGGCTTGAAGCGATGGGCAATGCAGAAACTGAAATTGCGCGAGGCAGCGATCTTGCGCAGATCGCCGATGGCGCCCAGCTTCAGGCCACGAATGGCGCTGGAGCTGTATTCCATGAACAGCACCTCGTCCGAGGCACAGGCGGCCGCGACTTCGGCATCGGCCGCCCCGGTGAGGAACACCGTGGTCACGCGATAGCCAGTACCCGCGAACAAGCTGGCGTACTGACGGGCGCAGTCCAGGAACGGCCCGTCATAACCGTGGCAGAACTGCAGCACATGTCGCTCAGCCGAGCGTGTCATAAGCGTCCACGCCGTCTTTGACCACCAGGATGTCTTCCATGATCAGGTACTGCAGGTCGGAACCGAAGAACATGTTCAGCGCGTCGGTCGGCGAGCAGATCATCGGTTCGCCACGACGGTTGAGCGAGGTGTTCAGCGACACGCCGTTGCCGGTCAGCACTTCCAGGGCCTTCATCATGTCGTAGTAGCGCGGGTTGTATTCGCGCTTGAGCACCTGGGCCCGGGAGGTGCCGTCTTCATGGACGACTTCCGGCACGCGGGTTTTCCATTCTTCGGCCACTTCGAAGGTAAAGGTCATGAACGGTGCCGGGTGATCGACCTTGATCATCTGCGGTGCAACGGTGTCGAGCATCGACGGGCAGAAAGGCCTCCAGCGCTCACGGAACTTGATCTGTTCGTTGATCCGATCAGCCACGCCGCTGGCGCTTGGGCACCCGATGATCGAGCGGCCGCCCAAGGCACGCGGGCCAAACTCCATGCGGCCCTGGAACCAGGCCACCGGGTTGCCGTCGACCATGATCTTGGCAATGCGCTCGGGGGTGTTGTCGATCTTGCGCCAGACAGGCTTGCTCGGATGACGGGCGCACGCGGCAATCACGTCTTCGTTGCTGTAGGCCGGGCCGAGATAGACGTGCTCCATCTTCTCCACCGGCACGCCACGGGCGTGGGACACATACGCCGCCGCACCCACCGCCGTACCGGCGTCACCGGAAGCCGGTTGCACGAACAGCTCCTTGACGTCGTCACGGGCAATGATCTTCTGGTTCAGCTTGACGTTCAACGCACAGCCACCGGCGAAGGCCAGCTTGCCGGTTTCCTTGAGCACGTCGCCCAGGTAGTGGTCGATCAT
Organism: Pseudomonas sp. Pdm06; assembly: GCF_014851795.1. NCBI lineage: Bacteria > Pseudomonadati > Pseudomonadota > Gammaproteobacteria > Pseudomonadales > Pseudomonadaceae > Pseudomonas > Pseudomonas sp. Pdm06. The sequence goes on along the minus strand of NZ_JACVAH010000010.1, from coordinate 155,250 downwards.
TTGCAGCGCGAGCTTCTCGAACAGCGCCTGCATGCTCGCCGCGTAGTGGATGTACGGCTCGTCGGCGATGTCGCCTTCGCGTTTCGGGCCAAGCCATTCGATCAGCTTCGGCGAGAAGTAGAAGCCCTTGCCCTTCTCTTTATAGCGGCGCAGGCCGATCACGTTGGCGTAGTCGGTATTGATCACCAACTCGCCGTTTTCGAACGAGGCCAGGCGGGAGAAATCGTACTTGGTGGCATCGCCGTAGGGCGCCATGCCCATGACCTTGAATTCGCCGTCGAGCATTTCAAAACCGAGGAACTCGGTGATTGCGCCGTACAGCCCGCCCAGGGAGTCCGGGTCGAAGAATTCCTTGATCTTGTGGATCTTGCCGTTTTCGCCGTAGCCGAAGAAGGTCGTGGCGTATTCGCCCTTGCCGTCAATGCCCAGGATCGCGGTTTTTTCCTGGAAGCCCGAGCAGTGGTAGGCACTGGAGGCGTGGGCCAGGTGGTGCTCGACCGGCTCGATCTTGATTTTCTTCGGATCGAAGCCCAGTTGCTCCAGGCACCAGACGATCTTGCGGCGATAGCGCTTGTAGCGACGGTTGCCCATCAGGATCGCGTCGAGGGCTCGATCCGGGGCGTACCAGTAACGCTTGGCGTAGTGCCAGCGCGCCTCGCCGAACAGGCTGATCGGGGCGAACGGTATCGCCACCACATCGACGTCGGAAGGCTTGATGCCGGCTTGTTCCAGGCAGAACTTTGCCGACTCGTAAGGCATGCGGTTCTTTGCATGTTTATCGCGTACGAAGCGCTCTTCCTCGGCCGCCGCGATCAGCTTGCCGTCTATGTACAGCGCTGCGGAAGGATCATGGCTAAGGGCGCCGGACAGGCCAAGAATCGTCAATGCCACAGGGTCTAGCCTCTTATGTCTGCATACGGGCGACAAGCGCCTCGAAAAAAGGATGTGCCGCGCGCCAGGGGCGCGGGGCAGCTAAAGGGCGGGATTATAGCTTAAAAGCGATCTTAAGCCTCTAGCGGTGAGTGGCAGGTCGCTGTCGGGTGTTAATTGGGAAGGCAAAGCACCGCCCCCGTGGCGAGGGAGCTTGCTCCCGCTCGGCTGCGCAGCAGTCGTAAACCTGCCCGCCGTTTTCTTCCTGGCGCACCGCGCTGGATGGCTTTTGGGGCTGCTGCGCAGCCCAGCGGGAGCAAGCGCCCTCGCCACAGGACTCTACGAGGCGCTATCGACTGTTTTGGGCAGCCGCTGATCGATCACCCGATACAACGCACTGTCCTGCGGCCAGTTGCGCATGAACCGGGCCCGATCCCGCGCATACGCCGGGGCGAAGCTGGCCTGGGTGCGGTGTTGGCACATCGAGTCGAGGTCGATCAGCGCCCAGCGGTCGTGCTGCCAGAACAGGTTATGGCCCTTGAAGTCGCCATGGCTGATGCGCTCGCGGATCAGGTCGGCGAACAAGCGATCCAGCGCCAGCAACTCAGTTTCGGGGGCTTCACCGCTCTGCACGTAAGGGCCGAAGCGCTCGATGATGTCCGGCCCCGCCAGGTGTTCGGTGACCAGATAGGCGCCGCGGCGCAGCCACAGGAAACGTTTTTCCAGCAAGGCCAGTGGCTTGGGCGTGGCAATGCCGAGGAAGGCCAGGCGATGGCCTTCGCGCCACGAATGCCAGGCGCGGCTCGGGCGCCAGAAGCGCTTGAGCCAGTGGGCGAAGTTCTTGATGTTGTAGCGCTTGATCACCAAGGTGCGACCGTTCGCCTCGACTTTGCCGACACTGGCCGCGCCGCCGGTCTTGTACAGATGGCCCTGGTCGAGCAGCGCATCGGCCTGCTCCAGCACCGGCGTCATGGCCGCTTCTTCATCCCGACGGATCGCCCGCAAGCCGAACGCCCCGCGCTGCACGCTGAACAGGCTGCACTCGCGCCCGACTTTCTCGAGGAAGTCCTTCAGGCGCCAGGCCTGCACCTTGTCGATCTGCTTTTGCAGCGCTTCCATGGGCAGTGCGTGTTCGGCGTTGCCCAACAGGTAATACACCAACAGCTCTTCATTGAACGGTTGGAGGGCTTTGGGAAGCTGGGCGAAAAACACCCCCAGGTTCTCTAGGACTTTCTGCCGCGACAACGGTTGCCCCGGGGTTTCGGCGCGGATGCCGGCACCGTCGATCAAGTAGAGCTTGCCGTCGTGGCGCAGCAGATTGTCCAGGTGCAGGTCTTCCTGCCACAGGCCTTTGCCGTGCAGTTGCGCAATGGCGCCCAGGGCTTCGGCCAGCACCGCCGTCTGTTCGTCGGCCAGCAAGGGCAGCTGTTCGACCCGTTGCCAGGCCTCCCCCAGGCTCTCGGCGCCTTCGAGCAATTCGAACAACAACCAGCCGCCTTCAGCCTCGTTCAAGCCATCGGCGAGCAACAGCGGCGTCGTCAGCCCTTGCTCCGCCAGCAAGCGCACGCCTTGCAGTTCCCGCTGGAAATGCCGGGCAGCCTTGTTGCCCACCAACAATTTGGCCAGCACCGGCCGACCACGCCAGATGCCCGCCCCGACATAGCGCTGCCCCGGCAACACCCGCAACAGTGAAAGCAGCTGCAATCGCGCCGGGCCGGCGGCGTCGGCCAGTTCCAGGCTCAATGGCAGGCTAGGGCTGCGGCCGGCATTCTTCAATTCGGACAAATGCATCAACGGGCTCCCTTGTGGCTGCGTCGGGCGCTCAGGCGCTCCATCCAGCTGTCGACCAGCCCGGCATCGAGCGGTTGAGCCAGGTAGGCAGACAACAGCTGGCGTACATCGGCATCACTCCAGATGGAGGCGCGCCGCAACAGCGGCTCCAGGTCCTTGACCCGATCACGCTGACCAAACAGCAGCGGCCGAGTCTTTTCCAAATCGATCAATTGCGCTTGATAACCGTCGGCGGTGGCTTGCAGGAAGATGTGCTTGGGATAGAAGCAACCGTGCACCTGATGCATACCATGCAGGCGCCGTGCTAACTGCCCGCAGGCGTCGAGGACGGTGGTGCGCTGCGTCGCCGTCAGGCTCGGCCAGCGTTGCAACAGCGAGTCCAGGTCGTCCCAGCCATCCAGGGCCCGGGTCAGCAGGATCGCCCGCACCTCGCCCTCCACCTTGCGCTGACCATAGAACACCGCTTGCAGGGCCGGAATCCCCAACTGCCGATAACGGCTGATGTTGCGAAACTCCCGGGAAAAACTCGGCTCGCCAAAAGGGTGGGACCAGGTCCGGGTCAGGTAATTGCTTTGGCGCTTGAGGTAATAGCCCTGCCCGTCCAGCTCCAGCCGGAACACGCTGCTCCAGCCGTCGCCCGAGGTGTTGGGTTCGTCCACCGCATCCAGTTGCCGCGCCCACAAGGCCTCGAAGCTGTCCAGACCATGGCGTTGCAACAACGCTCGGTCTTCAGCGGCCAGAAAGTCAGTCATTCACGCCCCTCGAAAAATCTCACCACGTGACGGATGCGTTTCTTGTCACACGCATCGAGCCGGTCGCGCTGGCGGTATTGCAGGTAAAAGCGCAGGCGCTGCGTGGCCGACAAATGGTATTTGGCCACTTTGTCCAGGCATGCCAAATCCTTGGTGATGCGATACTTGAGCCAGAAACCACGCCAGAAATCCCCGTTCGGGCAGTCGATCAGAAATAGCTGCGAGCGGTCGTCGATCAGCAGGTTGCGCCACTTCAGATCGTTATGGGTGAAGCGGTGGTCGTGCATGGTCCGCGTATAGCTGGCCAACTGCCGACTGACATGATCGACCCAGGCACGGTCCGCCAGCCGCGAATCGTGACGCTCGGCGAGCGCCGAGAGGTCTTCGGTGTGGGGCAGTTCGCGGGTGATCAGCGCGCCACGGGCGTAGCTCGCACCGTTTCGCTCCAAGCCCCAGCCCACGACTTCGGCGGTGGGAATGCCCCATTTGGCGAAGCGCTTGAGGTTCTGCCATTCGGACTTGACCCGTGGCTTGCCCAGGTAGCGTCGTAAGCCTTTGCCGGCACCAACGTAGCGCTTGACGTAATAGTTCACGCCGTTGCGCTGCACCCGGATCACCTCCGACAACGGGTCTCGGGTCAAACGCTCCCCTTGCAACGCGAACACCGCTTCAAGGCTGCCAAAATCCTCCGCCAGCTCGAGGTATTCCGGCTCCAGATTCCAACCCGACATCAGAGCGCGTCCCCGTACCGCTGCTTGCGGGCATACAGTTTGTTGGCCTTGCCTTCGAGCCAGGCCAGCAACGAAGCCTCTTCGGCGAGGATCCGCCGCAGCGGCTGCTGGAAATAACCCTTGAGAAAACGCAGCTTGTCGCGACGGGTCAGGCCGATGTCCAGCGCCGAGAAATACAGCGCCGCCAGGTCCTTGTTGCGCCAGCGAGTGGTGATGGCGGGACGGGTCTGGGCGCGGTGCAGGTCGATCACCGAGAGTTTGAAATCCCCTGGGGTCACCGGCTTGTCGGTGTGCAGCAGAAAGTGACAGATGTAGCAGTCACGATGATTGACGCCGGCGCGGTGCATCATGCCGGTCATACGCGCTACTTCGGCGATCAGCGCACGCTTGAGCGTCGGTTGCGGCGGCTGCTTGACCCAGTCAATGCTGAAATCTTCGAGGCTGACGGTCGGCGCCAGTTCTTCGGTGACGATGAACGAATGCTGGTCCGCCGGATTGCTGCCCTTCTCGCCGTAGGCGACAGCGGTCATGGTCGGCACGCCGGCTTCCTGCAAACGCTGGATAGCCTTCCACTCCTGCCCTGCACCGAGGACCGGCAGCTTGGCGGTGAACAGGTTCTTGAAGATCTCGCCCCAACCGATGCCACGGTGGATCTTCACGAAAAAGCCGCGACCGTCCACCTCCGTGCGCAAGGTGCGCCGGGCTTCCAGTTCACGATAGACCTCGCCCTTGAGCGCTTCGACTTCGGTGAACGCATCGCGCCCGGCCCAAAGGCTCTTGAACGGTTCGGCCAGCATCAACTTCATTGTGCGTGCTCCGCCAATATCACATCGGCCGCGTGCTGCGGCATGCTGTAGAGGTCGGCCGTCTCGGCGAAGGCCAGACCGTTGCGGCTCCAGGCCGCCCGGGCATCGGCATCGTTCAACATGCGGCCCAGGTATTCGGTGAGCTGGGCTTGTTCGAACGGCTCATCCAGCACCAGGCCGCTGTCGGCCTCGGCGATGTAATGGGCGTACCCACACACCGCGCTGACCAGTACCGGCAACCCGGCCACCAGCGCTTCGAGCAGTACAGTGCCGGTGTTCTCGTTGTACGCCGGATGGATCAACAGGTCGGCGCCCAGCAGGAAACGCGGGATGTCGCTGCGGCCCTTGAGGAACCGCACGTTGTCGCCCAGACCCAGCGCGGCGCCCTGCAGTTGGAATACCTTGGGGTCGTCCTGGCCAATTACAAATAGCCGGGTGCGTTTTCGCAGCTCGGCTGGCAATGCGGCCAGGGCCTTGAGGCTGCGATCCACACCCTTGGTCTTGAACCCCGAGCCGATCTGCACCAGCAGCAGGTCGTCGTCGGCCAGCTCGAATTCGGCCCGGAACGCGGCGCGGATCTGATCGGCATCGACGGGCCGCCGGCGGTCCTGGGCGATGCCCGGTGGCAGCAGATGGAAGCGTTCCAGCGGTGTGCCGTAATGCTTGATGAACAGCGGCTGCTGGACTTCGGAAATCATCAGTACGTCGGTTTTTGCATCCTTGGCGAACACGGCTCGCTCGTACTCGGCGAAATGCCGGTAGCGGCCCCAGCGCCGGTACAGCGAGTTGCGCAGGTTCTGCGCCTTGTCTTCGAAACAGCCGTCGGCGGCGTAGTACACGTCCAGGCCGGGCATTTTGTTGAAGCCGATCAAACGGTCCACCGGGCGCTTGGCCAGGTCGGCTTCCATCCACGCGCTGAGTTTCTCGTTGCGGCGATGATTGAACAGTGCCTTGACCGGCGCCACCAGCACCTCGAAGCCGGGCGGCACGTCACCTTCCCAAATCAGCGTGTAGACACGGATCTGGTGACCGCGTCGCTGGCATTCCAGGGCGATGCGCATGAAGTCACGCTGCAGGCCACCGAAGGGGAAGTACTTGTAAAGGACAAAAGCCAATTGCATCAGCGCGGCTCCTCAGCCAATAACGTGCTCAGGTGGCTGGCAACACGCTCGGGGTTCAGACGCGTGAAGCACAGGGGCTGCTCGCGTTTCAGGTCAAACCGCCGGGCATCTTCGGCGGTCGGCGGGTAAGTGCAGTGTTTCTGCATGCACGGCGCGCAAGGGAAATCACTGGCGAGGTGAATCTGGCCCTTGCCATAGGCACCGGTCAGCACCGGATTGGTCGGGCCGAGCAGTGAAATGGTCGGCACGTCCAGGGCCGCGGCCAGATGCCCGAGGCCGGTGTCCACGGCCACGCAGGCCTGGGCGCCGGCAAGTACCTTGCCCATGCCGCCAAGGTTCAGCTTCGGCAGTACCAAGGCGTTGCGCAGCCCGCTGGCGATGCGTTCGGCCCGGGCCTTTTCGGCTGGGTTGCCCCACGGCAGTTTGACGACCACACCGAACTGCCCCATGCGCTCAGTGAGCTGGCGCCAGTAAAGTTCGGGCCAATGCTTGGACTCCCAGGTGGTGCCGTGCAGGAACACCACGTAGGGATAAGGGCGTGGCAACTCCACCAGCCGGTCGACATCGAGGCCGTAGTTACCCAGCGTCTGCGGCAAGTCATACCCCAGCGCCACGGCAAACAGCTGGCGCACGCGCTCGACCGCATGCTGACCACGGGCCACCGCCAGGCGCCGGGAATAAAAGCGCGCCGCCAGGGGCTCACGCGCCGAGTTTTTATCCAACCCGGCCACTGGCGCCTTGACGTAACGGGTCAGCCAGGCGCTTTTCAGCAGGCCCTGGGCGTCGATTACCAAGTCATATTTTTCGGCGCGCACGCTCTGCTTGAAGCGTCGCCATTCGCCGCTCTTGATGGTTTGCCAGAGGTTCTTGCGCCAGCGCCGGATCGCCACCGCAATGACCTTGCCCACGGCCGGGTGCCAGGTGGGGATTTCGGCGAAGCCTTCTTCCACCACCCAATCGAACTTGATGCCAGGAATCGCCCGAGCCGCATCGGTCAGCGCCGGCAGGGTGTGGACCACATCCCCCAGCGAAGAGGTCTTGATCAGCAATACCCGCAAGTTACCGAACCTCCACGGGTGTGCCCTGCAAACGTTCCAGGGCCTCGTTCACCGACGGCGGCATGAGCTGGCGCAGGCAATTGTAATGGCCGAAACGGCAGGTGCGGTCGAAGCACGGGCTGCATTCGATGCCTAGGCGCACGACTTCGACCTGGTCGGCCAGCGGCGGCGTGAAGCCTGGCGAGGTGGAACCGTAGACCGCCACCAAGGGACGGTTAAGGGCTGCGGCCACGTGCATCAGGCCCGAGTCGTTGGACACCACCGAATCGGCGCAGGACAGCAGGTCGATGGCCTCGGCCAGGGATGTGTCGCCACTGAGGTTCACCGACTCTTCCCGAAGGCCCGGGATCAACCGCGAGCGAATGTCCTCGCCCACCGGGTGATCTTTTTTCGAGCCGAACAGCCAGACTTGCCAGCCGTCGCGAATCTTCGCCTCGGCAACCTGGGCGTAGTGTTCTGCCGGCCAGCGCTTGGACTCACCAAACTCTGCGCCCGGACACAGGGCCAGCACCGGACGGTCCAGGCTCAGGCCGAACTTGGCCAGCGCCGCGTCACGGGTCACCGGGTCGATCCGCAGGCTCGGCCGCGGATACGGCTTGGGCAACTCGGCCCCCGGCGCGTAGGCCAAGGCCATGAAACGTTCGATCATCAGCGGGTAACGGTCTTTATCCAGGGCGCGCACGTCGTTGAGCAGGCCGTAGCGAAACTCGCCACGCCAACCGGTGCGCTTGGGGATACCGGCGAAGAACGGCACCAGCGCCGATTTCAAGGAATTGGGCAACAGGATCGCCTGGTCGTACTGACCGGCCAGGGATTTGCCGATGCGTCGACGGGTCGCCAGCTCCAGCACGCCATGGCCGAGCGGGAAGCTCAAGGCCTTGCGCACTTCGGGCATGCGCTCCAGGATCGGCCGGCTCCACTCGGGGGCCAGGACGTCGATTTCGCACTGCGGATGACGCTGCTTCAGGCACTGGAACAGTGTCTGCGCCATTACCATGTCACCGACCCAACTGGGCCCAACGATCAGAATATTCATGTGCTTTCCAAAAACGATGCGGGGAGGCCTACGCCTCCCCGCCTCGAGAATCACTGTGGCTTAGGTCGTTGCCTGTTGCCCTAATCTACAACTGTGGGAGCAAGCTTGCTCGGGATAGGGCCATCACATTCAACATCCATGTCGCCTGACACTCCGCCTTCGCGAGCAAGCTCGCTCCCACAAGGGTCCTGCATAGGTTTCAAGTACCGTGCAACACCACAAATCCACTGTGGGAGCGAGCTTGCTCGCGAAGAGGCCATCACATCCAACATCAATGTCGCCTGGCACTCCGCCTTCGCGAGCAAGCTCGCCCCCACATTTAAAGCTTCAGCTCAGTCCCAATTCCCGCCAGATCCGCAATACCTGCCGACGCTCATCCACGAACTGGTCGCCTGCGATCACCCCGGCATCTTTCTGCAAGGCCTGGCGGTGGGCGGCGGAGCGGTAGGCTTTGTAGGCTTCGCGCAACAGCGTGGCATCTTCGGCCGGCATCAACCCGAGCTCTTGCAACCCGTCCAGGATGCGGATGTTATCGGTATAGCGCACCAGCGATGGATGTTCTTGGGACCACGCCAGGGCCGCGTATTGCACCATAAATTCAATATCGACGATACCTCCGGCGTCCTGCTTGAGATCGAAGGGCGCCGTGGCCTCGAAGGCATTCGCCGCGGTCCCGGCGGCGGTGGCCTTGCTGCCAAGGTTATCGCGCATCTTGGCGCGCATCTCGCTGACTTCCTGGCGCAGCGTCGGCAAGTCACGCTTGCGTCCCAATATCTGGACGCGGACCTTCTCGAACGCTTGGCCCACATCCTGGCTGCCCACCAGCACACGGGCTCGCACCAGCGCCTGATGCTCCCAGGTCCAGGCTTCGTTCTCCTGATAACGGGCAAACGCCCCGAGGGAACTGACCAGCAGCCCCGACGCCCCGGAGGGCCGCAGGCGCATGTCCACTTCATACAACTGCCCGGAGTTGGTCTGGGCCGTCAGCAGGTGAATGATCCGCTGGCCGAGCCGGGTAAAGAACTGCGCGCCGTCAATGGGTTTCGGGCCGTCGGTTTCCGCCTGCGGGTCGCCATCGTGGATGAACACCAGGTCCAGGTCGGAACCATGCCCCAATTCCAGGCCGCCGACTTTCCCATAACCGACAATAATGAAGCCCGGATCGCACAGACTGCCGTCGGTGCGCAATGGCACGCCGTGCTTGGCGGCCGTCTGGCGCCAGGCCAGGGCCAGTACTTGCTCGAGAATCGCCTCGGCCAGCCAGGTCAGGTAATCGCTGACCTTCATCAGCGGCAGGCTGCCGGCGATTTCCGAAGCCGCCACCCGCAAGCGGTGCGCCAGCTTGAAATGCCGCAACGCCTCCATTTGCTGCTCCAGGTCATCCTCGGGAATGCGCGTCAGGCGCTCACGCAACTCCGCGGCCAACTCCGGCGCCAGGGGCGGCTTGAACAGCCGCCCCTCATTGAGCAACTCATCGAGCAGCAACGGGAAACGGGTGATTTGTTCAGCAATCCACGGGCTCGCCGCGCACAGCGTCAGCAAACGCCGCAGGGCGCCGGGGTTTTCCGTCAACAACACCAGATAGGCCGAACGGCGGGCCACGGCCTCCACCAAGGGCAGTACCCGCTCCAGCACCAGGTCCGGATCGGCATGCTCCACGGCCTGGGCCAGCAGGCGTGGAATGAACGCATCCAGGCGCTCGCGCCCCAAGCGTTGCATGGCGCGCAATTGCGGGCTGGCGCGCAGGGCGGCCAGGGTCTTGAGGGCTTTGGGCGCATCGGTGAAGCCGCCCTCTTCCAACTGACGGCACGCCGCCCCTTCATCCTGGCTGTCTTCCCACAATGGCAACCATTCGCCGCCCACCACCACTTCGCTTTCACTGCCCTCTTCTTCATCCGGGTCGGCAATGACCTGGCCGAAATGCCAGGCCACCCGCCCGCGCCAGTACATCAACTGCTCGTGAAAGGCCGACCAGTCGGCGAACCCCAGCATGAATGCAATGCGTGCCTGATCCTGCGGGCTGTCCGGGAGCATCTGGGTCTGGCGGTCGGCGATGGCCTGGATCGCATGCTCGGTATAGCGCAGGAACTCATAGCCCTGGCGCAGCTCGTCGATCACCTTGGCCGGCAGGTACCCCTGGCCCTCCAGGGTGCTCAACACTTTGAGCAGCGGGCGCTGCTGCAAGCTCAAGTCCCGACCGCCATGGATCAGTTGGAACGCCTGGGCAATGAACTCCACCTCGCGAATGCCGCCCGAACCCAGCTTGATGTTGTCGGCCATGCCCTTGCGCCGCACCTCCTGCTGGATCAGTTGCTTCATGGTGCGCAGCGCTTCGATGGCGGAAAAATCCAGGTAACGCCGATAGACGAACGGACGCAGCATGTCGAGCAATTGCGCGCCGGCCAACTGGTCGCCCGCCACCACTCGCGCCTTGATCATGGCGTAGCGCTCCCAGTCGCGCCCCTGATCCTGGTAATACTGCTCCAGGGCATTGAAGCTCAGCACCAGCGCACCGGCCGAGCCGTAGGGGCGCAGGCGCATGTCGACGCGGAACACGAAGCCGTCGACGGTCATCGGGTCCAGGGCCTTGATCAGGCGCTGGCCGACACGGATGAAAAACTCCTGGTTATCCAGCGGCCGCTTGACGCCCACGGTTTCGCCGCCCTCGGGGTAGGCGAAGATCAGGTCGATGTCCGACGACAGGTTCAGCTCCACGGCACCCAGCTTGCCCATGCCCAGGATGACCATCTGCTGCGGCTCGCCGCTGCGCCGTCCGGTGGGCGTACCGAATTGCTGGCTGAGGCGTTGGTACAACCAGTGGTAAGCCTGGTCGATGCAGGTGTCGGCCATGTCCGAGAGATCGCGACAGGTCTGGACCAGATCGGCCTGACGGGTCAGGTCCCGCCAGATGATCCGCACCTGCTGGCGGGTACGCTGGCGGCGCAGGACGCGGCCCAATTCGTCTTCGGTTTCGGCAGCCTGCGCGGCGGCGGCAATCTGCGCGCGCATTTCACCGGGAGCCAGGCTGCGGTCCAATTCGCCGCTGCGTACCAGCTCCAGCAGCATCGCCGGGTCACGGACACTCTGCTCGATGACAAAGTCGCTGGCGGCGGCAATACGGTTGAACGCTTCCCAGCGTTCCGGGGTCCAGGCCGACAGCCCGCGATCATCGTCGAGGGAGGCGACCGCCGCACGGAACGACTGCTCGGCACGGTTGACCAATGACTGGAGAATGGCCGGTACCATTTCCGGTATTGGGGCAAGCGAAGGCAGGCTCATGGTCTATCCTTGATCGGCGCGGGAGAGGCTGGATGTAGTGTTTTCTCAAAAGACACTACCTGATCGACTGTCGAACAAAGATGATAAATAGCTGAAAATCTGGTTTTATTGGCAGCCGGCATCAAGTTTTTACCTGTTCGAGTTGGCTAAAGACCAACAGTAACGATTATTCTCACAACGAAATGAGAGGCCATACGCCGCTCATGTGTAGTTTTACTACTCGTCTATACATTCGAAAGGCTGAAACGGCCGACGATTTGTAGTAAAACTACACGCCGCCGAAACAACCTTCGGCAATCCAAGAATTTATATCGTCTGCCCACAAGGCCAGTCGCAAACTCAGGCAACCGATTCTGGTAGCCTTTCCGCCCTGGAGCAAGCCATGCAAGACCTCGATCCCGTCGAAACCCAGGAATGGCTGGACGCCCTGGAATCGGTTCTCGACAAAGAAGGCGAAGACCGTGCTCATTATCTGATGACCCGTATGGGCGAACTCGCGACCCGCAGCGGCTCGCAACTGCCCTACGCCATCACCACGCCGTACCGCAACACGATCCCTGTTACCCACGAAGCACGCATGCCTGGCGACCTGTTCATGGAACGCCGCATTCGCTCGCTGGTACGCTGGAACGCGTTGGCCATGGTCATGCGTACCAACCTGAAAGATTCTGACCTGGGCGGTCACATCTCCAGCTTCGCCTCCAGCGCGACGCTGTATGACATCGGCTTCAACTACTTCTTCCAGGCCCCGACCGACGAACACGGCGGCGACCTGATCTACTTCCAGGGTCACGCATCGCCAGGCGTCTACGCCCGTGCGTTCATGGAAGGCCGCATCACCGAAGACCAGATGAACAACTTCCGCCAGGAAGTGGACGGCAACGGCCTGTCCTCGTACCCGCACCCTTGGCTGATGCCGGACTTCTGGCAGTTCCCGACCGTGTCCATGGGTCTGGGCCCGATCCAGGCGATCTACCAGGCGCGCTTCATGAAGTACCTGGAAGCCCGCGGTTTCATCCAGCCAGGCAAGCAGAAAGTCTGGTGCTTCATGGGCGACGGCGAGTGCGACGAGCCGGAATCCCTGGGCGCGATCTCCCTGGCCGGCCGCGAGAAGCTGGACAACCTGATCTTCGTCATCAACTGCAACCTGCAGCGCCTCGACGGCCCGGTTCGCGGCAACGCCAAGATCATCCAGGAACTCGAAGGCGTGTTCCGTGGTGCCCAGTGGAACGTCAACAAAGTCATCTGGGGCCGCTTCTGGGACCCACTGCTGGCCAAGGACGTCGACGGCATCCTGCAACGCCGCATGGACGAAGTCATCGACGGCGAGTACCAGAACTACAAGGCCAAGGACGGCGCGTTCGTCCGCGAGCACTTCTTCAACTCGCCTGAACTCAAGGCCATGGTTGCCGACCTGTCCGACGACGAGATCTGGAAGCTCAACCGTGGCGGCCACGACCCGTACAAGGTCTACGCGGCGTACCACCAGGCGGTCAATCACAAAGAACAGCCGACCGTCATCCTGGCCAAGACCATCAAGGGTTATGGCACCGGTGCCGGCGAAGCGAAGAACACTGCGCACAACACCAAGAAAGTCGATGTCGACAGCCTGAAGTTGTTCCGCGACCGCTTCGACATTCCGGTCAAGGACAGCGAGCTGGAAAACCTGCCGTTCTTCAAGCCCGAAGAAGGCAGCGCCGAAGCCCGTTACCTGGCCGAGCGCCGTGCCGCACTGGGCGGTTTCGTGCCCCAGCGTCGCGCCAAGAGCTTCAGCGTTCCGACCCCGCCACTGGAGACCCTCAAGGCGATCCTGGACGGTTCGGGCGACCGTGAAATCTCCACCACCATGGCCTTCGTGCGAATCCTCGCGCAACTGGTCAAGGACAAGGAAATCGGCCAGCGCATCGTCCCGATCATCCCGGACGAAGCCCGTACCTTCGGTATGGAAGGCATGTTCCGTCAGTTGGGCATCTACTCGTCCGTCGGCCAGCTCTACGAGCCAGTCGATAAAGACCAGGTGATGTTCTACCGTGAAGACAAGAAGGGCCAGATCCTCGAAGAAGGCATCAACGAAGCGGGCGCCATGAGCTCCTTCATTGCCGCCGGTACTTCGTACTCCAGCCACAACCAGCCGATGCTGCCGTTCTACATCTTCTACTCGATGTTCGGCTTCCAGCGCATCGGCGACCTGGCATGGGCCGCTGGCGACAGCCGTACCCGTGGCTTCCTGATCGGCGGCACCGCCGGCCGCACCACCCTCAACGGTGAAGGCCTGCAGCACGAAGACGGCCACAGCCACATGCTGGCCGGGACCATCCCGAACTGCCGCACCTATGATCCGACCTACGGCTACGAGCTGGCGGTGATCATCCAGGACGGCATGAAGAAGATGACCGAAGAGCAACAGGACGTCTTCTACTACATCACCGTGATGAACGAGTCCTACCAGCAGCCAGCCATGCCGGCCGGTGTCGAGGCAGGCATCGTCAAGGGCATGTACCTGCTCGAGGAAGACACCCGCGAAGCGGCGCACCACGTCCAGTTGATGGGCTCGGGCACCATCCTGCGCGAAGTGCGCGAGGCAGCGAAGATCCTGCGTGAAGAGTTCAACGTCGGTGCCGACGTCTGGAGCGTCACCAGCTTCAACGAACTGCGTCGCGACGGCCTGGCCGTAGAGCGCAGCAACCGCCTGCACCCTGGCCAGAAGCCAAAGCTGAGCTACGTCGAAGAGTGCCTGAACGGCCGCAAAGGTCCGGTCATCGCTTCTACCGACTACATGAAGCTGTTCGCCGAGCAGATCCGCCAGTGGGTTCCGTCCAAGGAATTCAAAGTGCTGGGCACCGACGGTTTCGGCCGTAGCGACAGCCGCAAGAAGCTGCGTCACTTCTTCGAAGTCGACCGTAAGTTCGTTGTGTTGGCAGCCCTGGAAGCCCTGGCTGACCGTGGCGATATCGAACCTAAAGTGGTGGCCGAAGCCATCGCCAAGTTCGGCATCGATCCGGAAAAACGCAACCCACTGGACTGCTGAGGAGAATTTTCGTGAGCGAACTCATTCGCGTACCTGACATCGGCAGCGGTGAAGGTGAAGTAATTGAACTGTTTGTGAAGGTCGGCGACCGTATCGAAGCCGACCAGAGCATCCTGACGCTTGAATCGGACAAGGCCAGCATGGAAGTGCCTGCGCCGAAGGCCGGTGTCATCAAGAGCCTGAAAGTGAAGCTGGGCGACCGCCTGAAAGAAGGCGACGAACTGCTGGAGCTGGAAGTCGAGGGCGCCGCTGCGGCGCCTGAAGCAGCCGCTCCTGCTGCCCCGGCCGCGGCTGAAAAGCCTGCCGCCGCACCAGTTGCCGAAGCGGCTCCCGCTCCGGCAGCCGCCCCTGCCGCGGCCACGGTCCAGGACATTCATGTCCCGGACATCGGTTCGTCGGGCAAGGCCAAGATCATCGAAGTGCTGGTCAAGGTCGGCGACACCGTCGAAGCCGACCAGTCGCTGATCACCCTGGAATCCGACAAGGCCAGCATGGAAATCCCATCGCCGGCCGCCGGTGTGGTGGAAAGCATCGAGATCAAGCTGGAAGACGAAGTCGGCACCGGCGACCTGATCCTGAAGCTCAAAGTGGCGGGTGCCTCGGCACCAGCCGCGCCCGCCCCGGCCGCTGCACCTGCCGCCAAGGCTGAAGCAGCTCCAGCGCCAGCCGCCGCGCCTGCCGCCAAGGCCGAAGCAGCGCCTGCCCCTGTCGCCGCCGCGCCTGCGCCAAGCGGTGCCAAGGTGCACGCCGGCCCGGCGGTGCGTCAGTTGGCCCGGGAATTCGGTGTCGAGCTGTCGGCCGTTGGCCCAAGCGGCCCGCACGGTCGTGTGCTCAAGGAAGACGTGCAAGCCTACGTCAAGGCCATGATGCAGAAGGCCAAGAACGCACCGGCCGAAGGCGCCACCGGCGGCGCGGGCATCCCGCCGATCCCGGCAGTGGACTTCAGCCGCTTCGGTGAAACCGAAGAAGTGGCCATGACTCGCCTGATGCAGATCGGCGCGTCGAGCCTGCACCGCAGCTGGTTGAACATTCCGCACGTGACTCAGTTCGACCAGGCCGACATCACCGAGCTGGAAGCTTTCCGCGTCGCGCAGAAAGCCGTGGCGGAAAAGGCCGGCGTGAAGCTGACCGTGCTGCCACTGTTGCTCAAGGCTTGTGCACACCTGCTCAAGGAACTGCCGGACTTCAACAGCTCCCTGGCCCCAAGCGGCAAGGCTGTGATCCGCAAGAAATACGTGCACATCGGCTTTGCCGTCGACACCCCGGAAGGCCTGCTGGTACCGGTCATCCGCAACGTCGACCAGAAGAGCTTGCTGCAACTGGCTGGCGAAGCCGCTGCCCTGGCCGAAAAAGCCCGGAACAAGAAGCTCACCGCCGACGACATGCAGGGCGCCTGCTTCACCATCTCCAGCCTCGGCCACATTGGCGGCACCGGCTTCACGCCGATCGTCAACGCGCCGGAAGTGGCGATCCTGGGTGTTTCCAAGGCCACCATCCAGCCAGTCTGGGACGGTAAAGCCTTCCAGCCGAAGCTGATGCTGCCACTGTCGCTGTCCTACGATCACCGTGTGATCAACGGCGCCGCCGCTGCACGCTTCACCAAGCGCTTGAGCGACTTGCTGGGCGACATCCGCACCATCCTGCTGTAACACCGGGCGGCCCTCCCTTGGGGAGGGCCATTCGGAGCACCGTTTTCCGAGCGCCACGCTCGTACCTCAACCCCGTCCGTTTGGCGGGGCTTTTTTTTGCCTGGCATTCAAGCCAGGTGCATGGATGGGGGATCTGGCGGCCTCATCGCGAGCAAGCTCGCTCCCACAGTGGATTTACGGTGCTCCTGTGGGAGCGAGCTTGCTCGCGATAGCGGTATTTCCTACCCCGCAAGTTTTAAATGACTACACCACCTGTTGGTCATTGCCCACAACTTGCGCCCCCTTCCCCGTCGATATTTATGGCGCGCCGGGCTTTAGCATCAACACCGCCAAGGCCACTTGATGCTGGCACCCACCGACTAAAACTTCGAATGGATTCGAATATGTTCAAACCTACCGTCGGCCCCATTGTCGGGCACACGACCACTGACCACGCCCGGATATTCCTGCGGGGCGATCACGGCAACAACCGGGTATTCGCCGGTATCCGACACCGGCGCCGAGGAGACACACGCTGGTCAAAAGGGCACTTTGTCCAGTTGAAGGCCTACCGCGATATGTCCGATGTGATCGTGTTGAAAGACCTTCAACCCGACACCGCCTACGAATACCAGGCCGGCTGGCTCAGCCCCTTGAGCCCGACCCATACCGTGGAAACCATCCAGGAACTGCCACTGCAATGGCCTCGGAACACCTATTGCTTGCACACGCCGGCCGACAAACCCGATGCGCCACGGGCTTATATCGTGGGCTCATGTCGCTACTTGCGGATCGCCGCCAGTACCCCGTTACTCCCCAGCCTTGGGGATCGCACCTTTGCCGGCATCAATCGCATCGTCGAACAGGCCGACCCGCCGATCAGCGCGGTGTTGATGACCGGAGACCAGGTTTATCTCGATGACCTGAATATCATCGGCCCGGACCGAAGCTATAAACACATCCTCTTCAGATACCGAACGGTATTTACCCAGCCGTACATCAGAAAGCTGATGTCTGGCACGCCGACCTACATGATCCTCGACGACCATGAAATCGAAGACAACTGGCCCGCCAGGAAAACCGGCCACGACGACGTCCTGTATGCCAATGCCATGAGCGCTTATGGGCTTTACCAGGCCAGCCATGGGCCCGCCCATGAACTGTCGAGCGACGGAACATTGAACAAGTCGCTGACCCGCTACTGGTACACCTTTGCCCATGGCGATATCCACTGGTTCGTCACCGACAGCCGGACGCAACGCAACCTCTCGGCGAACGATCGGCGCATCCTCGACGCGGACCAGGAACAATCCCTGCTCGAATGGCTCGTCAGCAGCCCCGCCCGGGTCAAGCTCGTCGTCACCAGCGTGATGTTTTTCCCTGACCGCCAGCGCAATGACGGCGATGCCTGGCAGGCCTTCCCGGAACAACGCCTGCGCCTGCTGGAAACCATCCGCCGCCATCGGATCAAAAACGTGGTGTTCATCTCGGGGGACGTCCACGGCTCCATGACCAGCCGCCTGCGTCACACTCAGGATCCTGATTTCGAGGTCAACACCGTCGTTTCCTCGCCGTTCTACAACAGCAAATTGCTGCCTTTTGCAAAAGCCGCGGATTTTATTTTCCACAAGCCCATGGCCCGCACGGACAGCGGTGAGTACCGCTATGAACTGACCAGCGAAGTGGTGAGCCAGAACAACTTCGCCCGCCTGCAGGTCACGGCACAGAGCCTTCACGTTACGTTCCACGACCGTGACGGCGAGCCCTTGCAGGCACTCGATATTGCCCTGCGATGAACTTCCATGCCCTCTGATCGGCTGGCGACTGGAGAAATCCCGTTGTCGGCCGATAAAAGGTTTATAGCACTTGGCCTTCATCTCTCTTGTCAGCCAGTGCCGCAATGATGCAACCTTGCGCCAATCCGTAATAACGAGGGCGTCAGCCCGGCGCGATCAGCATTTTCGAAGCGAGTTTCCCCATGAAAAGCCAACCCGATGCCGCCAGCCGTATGGCGGCCGAGGTAGTGACGCAGTTACCGGTGCCCGCGCGGCTCGGTATGCTGCGTTTCGAACGGCTGAATGAAGCTAGCTGGGCGCTGTTGTTTCTCGACCCCAACTGCGAGCGACACTTCGGCCTGCCGGCGGTGGAACTGTGCTCGCTGGTCAGCTCGCCCTACGCCAGCCTGATGGAACCCGAAGCGCGCTATCAATTGCACGACGCCATCCAGCAGCAACTGGCCCAGGCCGCGCATTACCAGATTCGCTACACGCTCCACACCGCTAAGGGCCCGATGAATGTGCTGGAGACGGGCGAAGCCTACAGACAGCACAATCGTCATCTGCTGCGCGGTTACTTGCTGGTGGTGGACAATTTGCTGCAAAGCGAACCCTCCCTGCCGGCCCTGGACCTGGAAACCCAGAACTCGCGCCTGCAGATCGCCCTGGAACTGAACCAGCGCGCCCAGCAAGAGCAGCTCCAGCACCTGGACCGGGTACGCGCCCAACAAGACCTCATCCTGCTGCTGACCCGTCAACGCTACAGCGCCAACAACTCCCTGCTCGAAGCGGCCGAACTCATCACCCGCAGCGCCTGCGACATCTACCAGATCGACTGCGCCAGTATCTGGAACCTGGATGACGGCAAACTGGTGCCGATTTCCGCCTACAACCGCGCCTCCCAGGAGTACTTCCTGCCGGCAGTCATCGACGCCAGCGAGTTTCCCGACTACATGGAGGCGCTGCAGACCTGTCGCGCCATCGACGCCCACAATGCGATGCGCGACCCACGCACCCGGGAGATGGCCGAGAGCCTGCGCGCCCGCGACGTCAACGCCATCCTCGACGCCAGCGTGCGCATCGACGGCCAAGTGGTGGGCGTGCTGTGCCTGGAACAAGTGGGGGCCACCCGCGCCTGGCAGTCGGATGAGATCGCCTTCGCCGGCGAGCTCGCGGACCAGTTCGCCCAGGTTATCAACAACCACAACCGCCGCACCGCCACCAGCGCCCTGCACCTGTTCCAGCGCGCCGTGGAGCAAAGCGCCAACGCGTTCCTGCTGGTCAATTGCGACGGAGTGGTGGAGTACGTCAACCCAAGCTTCACCGCGATCACCCAGTACACCACCGAGGAAGTCCACGGCCAACGCCTCTCGGAACTGCCGGCCCTGGAGAACCTCAGCGAGCTGCTGTTCGACGCACCCTCGGCGCTGGCCCAGAGCAACAGTTGGCAGGGCGAGTTCAAGAGCCGGCGCAAGAACCTGGAACCCTACTGGGGCCAGTTGTCGATTTCCAAGGTCTACGGCGACAACCGCGAGCTGACCCACTACATCGGCATCTACGAAGACATCACCCAGACCAAACTGGCCCAGCAGCGCATCGAGCGCCTGGCCTACACCGACAACCTGACCAACCTGGGCAACCGCCCGGCGTTCATTCGCAACCTCGATGAGCGCTTTGCCCGGGACAGCGACTCGCCCATCAGCCTGCTGCTGGTGGACATCGACAACTTCAAGCGCATCAACGACAGCCTCGGCCACCAGACCGGTGACAAGCTGCTGATCAGCCTGGCCCGGCGCCTGCGCAACAGCCTGAGCCCCAGCGGCAGCCTGGCGCGCTTCGCCAGCAACGAGTTCGCCGTGCTGCTGGACGACACGAGCCTGGAAGCCGGGCAGCAGATCGCCAGCCAATTGCTGATGACCCTCGACAAGCCAATGTTCGTCGATAACCAACTGATCAGCGTGACCGGCTCCGTGGGCCTGGCCTGCGCGCCGCTGCACGGCCGTGATCCGCAGACGCTGATGCGCAACGCCGGCCTCGCCCTGCACAAGGCCAAGGCCAACGGCAAGCATCAGGTCCAGGTGTTCACCGAGGCTTTGAATGCCGAGGCCAGCTACAAGCTGTTCGTCGAAAACAACCTGCGTCGCGCCTTGACCCAGAATGAACTGGACGTGTTCTACCAGCCCAAGCTGTGCCTGCGCAGCGGCCGGCTGCTGGGCATGGAGGCGCTGCTGCGCTGGAACCATCCGGAAAAGGGCATGATCCGCCCGGACCAGTTCATCAGCGTGGCCGAAGAAACCGGCCTGATCATCCCCATCGGCAAATGGATCGCCCGCCAGGCCTGCCGGATGAGCAAACAGCTGACCGCGGCCGGCCTGGGCAACCTGCAAGTGGCGATCAATCTGTCGCCCAAGCAGTTCTCCGACCCGGACCTGGTCGCCTCCATCGCCAGCATCCTCAAGGAGGAACAACTGCCGGCCCGCCTGCTGGAACTGGAGTTGACCGAAGGCCTGCTGCTGGAGGCCACCGAAGACACCCACTTGCAGCTCGACCAGCTCAAGCGCCTGGGCCTGACCCTGGCCATGGACGACTTCGGCACCGGTTACTCATCCCTGAGCTACCTGAAAAAATTCCCGATCGACATCATCAAGATCGATCGCAGCTTCATCCATGAGATCCCGGACAACCAGGACGACATGGAAATCACCTCGGCGGTGATCGCCATGGCCCACAACCTGAAACTCAAGGTCGTGGCCGAAGGCATCGAAACCTCCCAGCAATTGGCGTTCCTGCGCCGTCACCGCTGCGATGTCGGCCAGGGCTACCTGTTCGACCGTCCGATCCCCGGCGCGGAGCTGGTCGAAAAGCTCAAGCGCTACCCGCGCGGGCCTCTGGTCTGACAGCTGCGTATAGCTTGCGGCGGCTTTTCTGAGGCACACTGACGGTCTATTTCGCTCAATTCAATCTGACTGAGAGGACTGATAATGGTCTTGCGCTCGGAAATCCTGGTGAATAAAAACGTGCTTCCTACTCAAGAACAAGCCCTGCCTGGCCGTGAAACCCCGATGACCGTGCCGGACAAACACTTCGTCCTCGACGCGCCCCTGCTGGGCCCGTTTGCCATGGACGTGGATTTCGCGATCTTCGGCCTCGGCTGCTTCTGGGGCGCGGAACGCAAGTTCTGGCAGCGCGAAGGTGTGGTCAGTACCGCGGTGGGTTACGCCGGTGGTTTCACGCCGAACCCGACGTACGAAGAAGTCTGCTCGGGCCTTACCGGCCACAGCGAAGTGGTGCTGGTGGTCTACGAGCCCGCGAAAGTCAGCTACGAACAGCTTCTGAAGATGTTCTGGGAACTGCACAACCCGACCCAGGGCATGCGCCAGGGCAACGACATCGGCACCCAGTACCGTTCGGTGATCTATGCCACCAACCCGGACCAACTGGCGGCGGCCAAACACAGCGAACAAGTCTTCCAGGCTGAGTTGACCAAGGCCGGCAAAGGCACCATCACCACCGAAATCGAAGAAGCACCGACGTTCTACTTCGCCGAGACCTATCACCAGCAGTACCTGGCGAAGAACCCGGAAGGCTATTGCGGGATTGGCGGGACCGGCGTGACCTGCCCGATCTGACTAAAAACTTGCTCGCGATAGCGGTGGGCCTGGGGCGGTGATGTTGAATGTGCCGCCGTCATCGCGAGCAAGCTCGCTCCCACAGGTGGGTACACCTGGACCCCATGTGGGAGCGAGCTTGCTCGCGATAGCGCCCTTCCGGACGCCAGCAAAACATCACTCAGCGATCAACCAATCCATCTGCCACCCGCCCTGGGTCTGCCCCAGCTTTTTCGACAGCCACGGCAGCAGCTCACGCAACTCCTCTTCCAGCCCCCACGGCGGATTGGCAATCGCCAGGCCGGAGCCGTTCAGGCTGTTGGGCGTCGCCAGTGGGTGCACCAGCAGCTCCACGCGCAACAGCTTCGGCGCTCCCGTACCGGCCAGGTCCTGGTAGAAGCGGCGCAACATCCGCTGGTCCTTCACCGGGTACCAGATGGCCGCCACCGTCTGGCGCATCCGGCCAATGGCCTCCTTGAGCGAGGCGGCGCAGCGCTGCATCTCGTCAAGCTGCTCGAAGGGCGGATCGATCAGCATCAAGGCACGCTTTTCGGCCACCGGCAGCAACGCCCGCGGCACATGCCAGCCTTCACCCAGGTGTACCGCCACGCGACGGTCGCCTTTCATGTTGTCCTTGAGCAACACACCGTCTTCAGGGTGTTTTTCGTTGAGCAGCACACGGTCCTGGGGCCGAGTCAGGCGCCGCGCCAGTTCCGGCGAGCCCGGGTAGTAGCGCAGTTGCCCGTCCGGGTTCATCTCGTGCAGCACCTTCATGTAATCGGCGGTCAATGGCGGCAGGTCGCCTTCGCCCCACAACCGCGCAATGCCTTCCAGGTACTCACCGGTACGGTTGGCCTGGTCACCCTGCAAGTCGTACAGCCCGATGCCCGCGTGGGTGTCGAGGTAGGCGAAGGGCTGTTCCTTGCGCGACATCAGCGCGATGAGGCGGGTCAAGGTCAGGTGTTTGAACACGTCGGCGTGATTGCCGGCGTGGAAGGCGTGGCGATAATTCATGGCGGCTCCTGCGAAGGGCGACGAGTTTACCTTGAAGCGCGCCGAACGTCAGGGGTTGGCAGCCCGGCGGACACGCCACGATCAGCCCAGCTCCCGCAGCAAGTACGCCTGCAAGGGCGCCTTTGGCGCGACAACCGGCTTCGATCGCTCAAGAAAGTGAGCAATCTTGCGCCGCAGGATGCGCGGGTCGACCCGCTCCCACAGAGACGGATGCTCTTGGCCAAGCCACGTGAGCAAGTTATCCACCAGACAATTCGTCGGGGCCTCGGTCATGGCGTCCAGCAGCGCCACCGGCACTTCCCACCAAGGAAAAGTCCGCGCCGGCCGCTGGACGTTTCCGACTAACTCAACGGATTGACCGTTGATCAGGCAACGATTGATGACCGGCAGGAGCTCCCCGCCATCCACCGCCGTCGATTGCAGGAGCGGTCCCATGAAGCGCCCATCCCAAAAACGCAGGAAAACCGGCTTGCCACCCGGTAACAGCACCTGCGTCAACCCACGCAAATGCTCGGCAAGGGTTTCCTGGCTGGCACACGACACCGCCAGCCAACCCCAATCGAGCGAGTCGGTGGCCGCTACCCAATCAAGAAACCCACAGTCTGCGCGAACAAGCCCTACATAGGGCATGACCGCTTCCCACTCGGCGTACGGCGTGTCGGCCCAGATCGCCGTGGGTGTCGCGGCCATCGAACGCCGCCAGGCCGCCAACGCCCCAGCGCTGCTGGCATTGCTGAAAATGGCGAAAAGTTGCTCGGACGCCTGCAACGGATGGTGCTCAAGCCAGGCGCGGGGCGTTTGACCGCTGTTCATGGGCGCTCCTGTGTGTCGACAGTTTTGTGGAAGACCGATGGCCCTGCGCAGACGCCGTTTCTGCACCGCTCGCACTCCTCGCAGAACGGCGCCGAGCCTTGGAAGCTGAGGATTTGCGCCAGGGAAAGCCGAGGGGCCGGCGCAGCGACCTGCTGCCCGGAGCTGTCCGGCGAACCCGCCACCGCCCCCATGACCGCCATCGGCGCCCCACCGACCTCGATCGGCACGCTGCTGAAAATCCCGCTGGCGCCAATGTTGATCCAATGACCGCCAGCCTGGAGGGTCACACTGGCGCCAGCCTCCAGGACCACTTGCTGGCCGGCGCTGACATGAAACTGCCGGCTGGCGTTCAGGACCTGGCCGGTCACGCGAACATGCCGCTCGCCGCTCACCAGCAGATGATCGTCCTGGCGGACTTCAGCCTGGCGCCGGCCATGGGTAACGCGCTGCTCATCGGCCTTGAGTTCGTGCCGTGCCGTACCGGTGACGACGATGCTGCGCTCGTGATCGACCTGCACCCGCTGGTCGTGCAGCACGTGCTGGGTCCAGTTGCGCTGGGCCCGCAGGTAGATTTCCTCGGCCCCCTTGCGGTCCTCGATGCGCAACTCGTTATAGCCTGCCCCACCGGGACTGCTCTGGCTGCGCCAAATACTGCGGGTCTTGTCCGCCGGCAGGTCCAACGGCACCGGGTTGGCGCCGTTGGGCAGGCAACCCACCACCAATGGCTTGTCCACGTCGCCATCGATGAACCCCACAAGGACTTCCATGCCGACCCGGGGAATCAGCACTGCACCATAGTGATCATGGGCCCAACCCGAGGCCACTCGCAGCCAGCAACTGGAATGTTCGTCGCGCTGGCCGTCGCGATCCCAGGCCAGTTGCACCTTGACCCGCCCGAACTCATCGCAATGGATCTCGCTGTCCACCGGCCCGGTCACCACCGCTGACTGATAGCCGCCGGCACGGGGCTTTTCAGGGTGCAGGGGCGGCCGAAAAAACACTTCCCACGGTGTGGCGAGAAAGGTGTTTCTGTAGCCCTGGAATTCATCCGGGCCGGCGGCGGCTGTTTCTTCCAGCACCTGGGGTTGGCGGCCATGATGGTCGATATGCGTCAGGAGCCAGAGATCGTTCCACTGCTCCCTGGGGTGGCCCTTGATACGCATGAAATGCCCGCTGACGAAAGCGCTGTCATCACTGCTGCCCTGCGCCACGCGATGATCGGCGCCGTGACGCTCAAGGGCACGCCGGGCCAGGTGCTTGCCATCGTCCCGGTCGCAGAACCCACCGGGGTAGCGATAGTCCTCGAGCGCTGGCAACTGCCGATTGTCGAGGTGGGTTTGCAACAACAGGCCGGGCTTGCGGAAGTCGTAGTCGCGCAACGTTACGGCCGTGGCGCGGGTCTGGAGTCGCACCGCCAAACGCTTGATGGCCGGTGCGTCGGCAGCCATGCCGCTGTCCGCCAGGTACAGCGTCGATTCGGGCAGGCGGGGGAACCCGGTCTGATCGTCGCCGAACACCAGCAGATGGCCGTCAGGGCGGTGCCGAAAGTGATAGTGGATACCGACTTCGGCACAGATCCGCTCGATGAACGCCAGGTCGCTTTCGGCGTACTGCACACAGTATTCACGCTCGGGATAGTGCCCTGCGAGAATGAACTGGAAGGCTCCCTCCAGGACCCCGTGCTCCTTCAACACCCGGGCGACGATATCGGGCACGCTCAAATGCTGGAAAATCCGCTGGTTGATGCGATGGCGCAAGTAGGCCAGGCGCGGCACCAGGCTGATCTGGTAACGGGTCAGGCGTCTGCCCGAGTCGCCTTGGGCTACGCTATAGACCTGACCGTGCACGCCCCCTCCCCGGCCATCGAACCGCAGGAATGCCTGGCGATGCAGAAGTTCTTCCAGTACCAGGTCGCAGCGCTCGGTGACCAGTTCCACGTCAAAGCGATAGGGCTGGCTGATGGTTTCCGTGCCCTTGAACTCCAGCACCTTGAGTTCATTCGGCCCGCTGTCGAGCGTCAGCGTGAAACGCGGTGGATTGGCAGGCGGGAACATCCGATGTGCCTCTGCTGAATGGAGGCGGGCGATTCTGCACGAGCAGTAGGGGACGTGTATGGGAGGTCAGGAAAAACAGATTTGCCCTACATCCAAGAAGCTAAAAGCTGCAAAGCGTGATGCATTTTCCGATAGACATTCGAAGCATCGCCGCCATCCTGCACATGAATCAGCAATTTCTTGCAACGTGCTCGATCTGGCGGCGAATGGTTCCTGGTGCGGGCAATCAGAGATCTGGGGCCAGGACGCTATGTTCAGGTTCTATAGCTCGCAGGCTTCTACAGAGCCCAGCGGTAGGAGCTGTCGAGCGGAGCGAGGCTGCGATCTTTCCCCAGACACTTGAGCCTCAAGTGAAAGATCAAAAGATCGCAGGCTTCGCCAGCTCCTACAGAGCCCAGCGGGAGCAAGCTCCCTCGCCACAACGGATCACCAGCGGGCTCGAAGCCGCGCTGGAGGCCTTACTGGTTCAGACGAAAATCTTTTTCCGCCGCATCGAAGCGCTGCAGCATGCCCGCGGTAGGCGAGCCCATCTTGCTGACCAGGTAGATGGCCAGGCTGGCGAAGATGAAGCCCGGGATGATTTCGTACAGGCCCAGCAGCGCGAAATGCTTCCAGACGATCACGGTGATCGCACCCACCAGAATGCCGGCGAGCGCGCCATTGCGGGTCATGTTCTTCCAGATGACGGAGATCAGGACAACCGGGCCGAAGGCAGCACCGAAACCGGCCCAGGCATAGCTCACCAGACCCAGTACGCGGTTTTCCGGGTTAGCAGCCAGGGCAATGGCGACCAAGGCCACCAGCAACACCATGGCGCGACCGACCCAGACCAGTTCCAGCTGGGAAGCGCTCTTGCGCAGGAAAGTCTTGTAGAAGTCTTCGGTCAGGGCGCTGGAGCACACCAGCAACTGGCAGCTCAAGGTACTCATCACCGCGGCCAGGATGGCCGACAGCAACACACCCGCAAGCCACGGGTTGAACAGGATCTTCGCCAGCTCGATGAACACGCGCTCTGGGTTCTCGGTCACGGGACCGGCCACATCGGGGTGCGCCGAGAAGTAAGCGATACCGAAGAAGCCCACCGCCACGGTGCCGCCCAGGCACAGGATCATCCAGGTCATGGAAATGCGACGGGCATTGGCGATCGACTTGACCGAGTCCGCCGCCATGAAGCGCGCCAGGATGTGGGGTTGGCCGAAATAACCCAGGCCCCAACCCATCAGCGAGATGATGCCGATGAAGGTGGTGTTTTTCAGCATGTCGAAGGACGAAGGATCTTTCGCTTCGATGGCCAGGAACGTGGTGTCCACGCCACCGGTCGCCAGCAGCACGATGATCGGCGTCAGGATCAGCGCGAAGATCATCAGGGTGGCTTGTACGGTGTCGGTCCAGCTCACGGCCAGGAAACCGCCAACGAAGGTGTAGGCGATGGTCGCTGCGGCACCGGCCCACAGCGCTGTCTCGTAGGACATGCCGAAGGTGCTTTCGAACAGACGGGCACCGGCCACGATGCCGGAAGCACAGTAGATGGTGAAGAACACCAGGATCACCACCGCGGAGATGATCCGCAGCAGGCCGCTCTTGTCTTCGAAACGGCTGGAGAAGTAATCCGGCAGCGTCAGGGCATCACCGTTGTGCTCGGTCTGTACCCGCAGGCGACCGGCCACGAACAGCCAGTTCAGGTAGGCACCGACGATCAGGCCGATGGCGATCCAGCTTTCCGACAGGCCAGACATATAGATGGCACCCGGCAAACCCATCAACAACCAACCGCTCATGTCGGAAGCACCGGCGGACAATGCCGTGACCACGCTGCCCAGGCTGCGACCGCCCAGGATGTAGTCGGAAAGGTTATTGGTGGAGCGGTAAGCCATCAGGCCGATCAGGACCATGGCTGCGATGTAGATCACGAAAGTGATCAAGGTGGGATTACTAACACTCATGAGTTACGCCCTGGCTTTGTTTTTATGGTGCGGTGGCAGTTGGAAGCGCCGACAACGCAGACGTTGTAGCGACGATTTGCAGTTCCGCGAATTTATGACTGATGTTTCCCCAGGAAAGCCATCAGCCGATGCCCCTCGGCTTTGAGCCGGTTGCACCTTGGCCGCGAATGCTATTCAACAAATCAAATAAGGTGCAACCAGTTTCGCTCGAATAAGTTGCACCTGATCGGTTTTATCGCAAAAACGCCGTTTTTTGCTCCCTTTTAGTGCAGTCCGTAGCGCATCACTAGAAGCCAAAGCACTAAGCCGGTGCAGGATTGATGGGGTCGCCCTGGCTTCCGGATGAGCTGCCTGTCATTTCAAGAAAAAAAGGGTTGCACCCGGTTGCACCTCATTCATCCCACAGCTAATCTTGCCGCCAGCTGATGCCACGCCATACGTGGTAAACATGAGGATAAAAATATGGCTACCACCACCCTTGGGGTCAAACTCGATGACCCGACCCGCGAACGCCTCAAGGCGGCCGCAACCTCGATCGATCGCACGCCGCACTGGCTGATCAAGCAGGCAATTTTCAATTACCTGGAAAAACTCGAGGGTGGTGCAACCCTGACCGAGCTGAACGGTTCACCCCGCGCCGACAGCGATGATGCCGGCGACGTACAAGTCGACCATGCTCACCAATGCTTCCTCGAATTTGCCGAGAGCATCCTGCCGCAATCGGTCCTGCGCGCCTCCATTACCGCCGCTTACCGTCGCCCTGAGCCGGAAGTGGTGCCGATGCTGATCGAGCAGGCCCGCCTGCCGCTGGAAATGGCCGAAGCCACCAACAAGCTGGCGGCTTCGATTGCGGAAAAACTGCGTAACCAGAAAAGTGCCGGCGGCCGTGCCGGTATCGTTCAGGGCTTACTGCAGGAGTTTTCCCTGTCGTCCCAGGAAGGCGTAGCCCTGATGTGCCTGGCCGAGGCGCTGCTGCGCATCCCGGACAAAGGCACTCGTGATGCGCTGATCCGCGACAAGATCAGCACCGGCAACTGGCAGCCGCACCTGGGCAACAGCCCGTCGCTGTTCGTCAATGCCGCCACTTGGGGCCTGTTGCTGACCGGCAAGCTGGTCGCCACCCATAACGAAACGGGCCTGACCTCCTCCCTGAGCCGCATCATCGGCAAGAGCGGCGAGCCGATGATCCGCAAGGGCGTCGACATGGCCATGCGCCTGATGGGCGAACAGTTCGTCACCGGCGAAACCATCGCCGAGGCCCTGGCCAACGCCAGCAAGTTCGAAGCCAAGGGCTTCCGCTATTCCTACGACATGCTGGGTGAAGCCGCACTCACCGAACATGACGCCCAGAAGTACCTGGCCTCGTACGAACAAGCCATTCACTCGATCGGTAAAGCGTCCCATGGCCGTGGGATTTATGAAGGCCCGGGCATTTCCATCAAGCTCTCGGCCCTGCACCCGCGCTACAGCCGCGCCCAGTACGAGCGCGTCATGGACGAGCTGTACCCGCGCCTGCTGTCGCTGACCCTGCTGGCCAAGCAATACGACATCGGCCTGAACATCGACGCCGAGGAAGCCGACCGCCTCGAACTGTCCCTGGACCTGCTGGAGCGCCTGTGCTTCGAGCCACAGCTGACCGGCTGGAACGGCATCGGCTTCGTGATCCAGGCCTACCAGAAGCGTTGCCCGTACGTGATCGACTACGTCATCGACCTGGCCCGGCGCAGCCGCCACCGCCTGATGATTCGCCTGGTAAAAGGCGCGTACTGGGACAGCGAGATCAAGCGCGCCCAGGTCGAAGGCCTGGAAGGCTATCCGGTGTACACCCGCAAGGTGTACACCGACGTGTCCTACATCGCTTGCGCGCGCAAGCTGCTGTCGGTGCCGGAAGTCATCTACCCGCAATTCGCCACGCACAACGCCCATACCCTGTCGGCCATTTATCACATCGCCGGTCAGAACTATTACCCGGGCCAGTACGAATTCCAGTGCCTGCACGGCATGGGTGAACCGCTGTACGAACAAGTTGTAGGCAAGGTCTCCGAAGGCAAGCTGAACCGTCCATGCCGTGTGTACGCCCCGGTCGGCACCCACGAAACACTGCTGGCCTACCTCGTACGCCGCTTGCTGGAAAACGGCGCGAACACCTCGTTCGTCAACCGCATCGCCGACCAGTCGATTTCCATTCAGGAGCTGGTGGCCGATCCAGTGGCCAGCATCGAGCAGATGGCAACCCTGGAAGGCGGTTTCGGCCTGCCGCACCCACGTATTCCGCTGCCACGCGACCTGTATGGCAGCGACCGCGCCAACTCCAGCGGCATCGACCTGGCCAACGAGCATCGCCTGGCGTCGCTGTCCTGCGCCCTGCTGGCCACCGCCCATAACGACTGGAAAGCCGCGCCGATGCTCGGTTGCGCGGCCAGCGAAGAAACCCCGGCAGCGGTGCTGAACCCGTCCGATCACCGCGATGTGGTCGGTCATGTGCAGGAAGCGACGGTTGCCGACGTCGACAACGCCATCCAGTGCGCCCTCAATGCCGGGCCGATCTGGCAGGCCACGCCGCCAGCCGAACGTGCCGCGATCCTGGAGCGTGCCGCCGACCTGATGGAAGGCGAGATCCAGCCGCTGATGGGCCTGCTGGCCCGCGAAGCCGGCAAGACCTTCGCCAACGCCATCGCCGAAGTGCGTGAAGCCGTGGATTTCCTGCGGTACTACGCGGTGCAGGCGCGCAACGATTTCACCAACGACGCCCACCGCCCACTGGGTCCGGTGGTCTGCATCAGCCCGTGGAACTTCCCGCTGGCGATTTTCAGCGGCCAGGTTGCCGCCGCACTGGCCGCCGGCAACCCGGTTCTGGCCAAGCCCGCCGAGCAGACGCCGCTGGTGGCTGCCCAGGCGGTGCGCCTGATGCTCGAAGCCGGCATTCCGGAAGGCGTCCTGCAACTGCTGCCGGGCCGTGGCGAAACCGTTGGCGCCCGCCTGGTCGGCGACGATCGGGTCAAAGGCGTGATGTTCACCGGCTCCACCGAAGTCGCCCGCCTGCTGCAACGCAACATCGCCGGACGCCTGGACAACCAGGGCCGGCCGATCCCGCTGATCGCCGAGACCGGCGGCCAGAACGCCATGATCGTCGACTCCTCGGCCCTGACCGAACAAGTGGTTATCGACGTCGTGTCCTCGGCCTTCGACAGTGCCGGCCAGCGTTGCTCGGCCCTGCGGGTCCTGTGCCTGCAGGAAGATTCCGCCGACCGCGTCATCGAAATGCTCAAGGGTGCCATGGCCGAATCGCGCCTCGGCAACCCGGAGCGCCTGTCCGTGGACATCGGTCCGGTGATCGACGCCGAAGCCAAGGCTGGCATCGAGAAACACATCCAGGCCATGCGCGACAAGGGGCGCACCGTCTACCAGATGGCAATCGCCGACAGCGACGAGTGCAAGCGCGGCACCTTCGTGATGCCGACCCTGATCGAGCTGGAAAGCTTCGACGAACTGCAGCGGGAGATCTTCGGTCCGGTGCTGCACGTGGTGCGCTACAAGCGCAAGGAACTCGGTCAGTTGATCGACCAGATCAACGCCTCCGGCTACGGCCTGACCCTGGGCGTGCACACACGCATCGACGAGACCATCGCCAAGGTGATCGACAACGTCCATGCCGGTAACGTCTACGTCAACCGCAACATTGTCGGCGCCGTGGTCGGTGTGCAGCCGTTTGGTGGCGAAGGCCTGTCGGGCACCGGTCCCAAGGCCGGTGGCCCGCTGTACCTGTACCGCCTGCTGTCGACTCGTCCTACCGATGCGATCCAGCAGTCCTTCGTCCGTGGCGATGCCTTGGTTGCGCCGGACCTGCGCTTGCGCGATGCCATGAGCAAACCGCTGACCGCCCTGCAAGCCTGGGCCGACAGCCAGAAGCTCGCCGAACTGAGCGCCCTGTGCGTGCAGTTCGCGGCCCAGTCGCAAAGCGGCATCACCCGCCAGTTGACCGGCCCGACCGGCGAACGCAACAGCTATGCCATCCTGCCGCGCGAGCACGTGCTGTGCCTGGCCGACGTGGAAGGCGACCTACTGACGCAACTGGCGGCCGTACTGGCCGTGGGCGGCTCGGCCGTATGGCCGGAAACCGACACCAGCAAGGCCTTGTTCGCCCGCTTGCCGAAAGAGATTCAGGCACGCATCCAGCGGGTTGCCGACTGGACCAAGGACGATGTGCTGTTCGACGCGGTCCTGCACCACGGCGATTCGGACCAACTGCGCGACGTTTGCCAGCAGGTGGCCAAGCGCGCCGGCGCCATCGTCGGGGTGCATGGTTTGTCCCAGGGCGAGACCAATATTGCGTTGGAGCGTTTGGTGATCGAGCGGGCCTTGAGCGTCAACACCGCTGCGGCCGGGGGTAACGCCAGCCTGATGACCATCGGCTAAACCCGCTGTAGACCAGGCATCTGCAATGGGTGCCTGGTCAACGAAATCCCTGTGGGCATGAACTCTGTGGGAGCAAAGCTTGCTCGCGATCCAGGCACTGCGGTACTCAAGAGAACCGCGGCGCTTTCATCGCGGGCAAGCCTTGCTCCCACAAAGCTCGCTCCCAAATTTTGATTAGCGTCACCCTCGCTCCTCCATCACTCAAATCAATCATCCTGTTCAGCCTCCATTGCCACGCCTAGACTCGGCCCACTCCAAAAAAAGGTAGGCCGCCATGTCCGAGACGTTGCTCAGTTCCCGCAATCTGGCTTTCGAGCTGTATGAAGTCCTCGATGCCGAGGGCCTGACCCAGCGCGAGCGGTTTGCTGAACACAATCGCGAAACCTTCGACGCAGCCCTCGGCACGGCCCGCAGCATCGCAGAAAAATTCTTCGCGCCCCACAACCGCAAGAACGATGAAAACGAACCGCGCTACGAGAACGGCCAGGCGATCCTGATTCCCGAGGTAAAGCCGGCGGTGGATGCCTTTCTGGAGGCCGGTTTTCTCAATGCCGCGCGCAGCTTCGATGCCGGAGGCATGCAGTTGCCGACACTGCTGTCCCAGGCCTGCTTCGCACACTTCCAGTCGGCCAATGCCGCATCGACCTCCTACCCGTTCCTGACCATGGGCGCGGCGAACCTGATCGAAAGCTTCGGCAGCGAGGAGCAGAAGCAACGTTTCCTGCAACCGATGATCGACGGCCGCTTCTTCGGCACCATGGCCCTGACCGAGCCCCATGCAGGCTCTTCGCTGTCGGATATTCGTACACGGGCAGAGCCTGCGTCCGATGGCACCTATCGACTCAAGGGCAACAAGATCTTCATCTCCGGCGGCGATCATCCGCTGTCGGAAAACATCGTGCACATGGTCCTGGCGAAATTGCCGGACGCACCGCCGGGCGTGAAGGGCATTTCGCTGTTTATCGTGCCCAAGTTCCTGGTCAACGACGATGGCAGCCTCGGCCCGCGTAACGACGTGCTGCTGGCCGGGCTGTTCCACAAGATGGGCTGGCGCGGCACCACGTCGACCGCGTTGAACTTCGGCGACAACGGCGAATGTGTCGGTTACCTCGTGGGCAAGCCGCACCACGGCTTGAGCTACATGTTCCAGATGATGAACGAGGCGCGCATCGGTGTCGGCATGGGTGCGGTGATGCTGGGTTACGCCGGCTACCTGTATTCCCTTGAATACGCCCGCGAACGTCCGCAAGGCCGGGTGCCAGACAGCAAGGACCCGACCACCGCCCCGGTGGCGATCATCCAGCACGCCGACGTGCGCCGCATGCTGTTGACCCAAAAAGCCTACGTCGAGGGTTCGTTTGACCTGGGCTTGTACGCGGCGCGGCTGTTCGACGACACCACCACCCTGGACAGCGAAGCCGAGCGCCAGCGCGCCCATGAACTGCTGGACCTGCTGACCCCCATCGTCAAATCCTGGCCCTCGGAGTTCTGCCTGAAAGCCAATGAACTGGCGATCCAAATCCTGGGCGGTCACGGCTACACCCGCGAATACCCGGTGGAGCAGTATTATCGCGACAACCGCCTGAACCCGATCCATGAAGGCACCCATGGCATCCAGTCCCTGGACCTCCTGGGGCGAAAGCTGGCGCAGAACGGCGGCGCCGGGCTCAAGCAGTTGATCCGCCTGGTGGCCGACACCACTGAACGGGCCCAGGCGCACCCATCGTTGACGCCATTACGCCAGCCGCTGGAAGCGTTGGTGGCGCGGCTGCAAACCGTCACCCTGGGCCTGCTGACAGACTTGGCCCAGGGCAAGGTCAACAGCAGCCTCGCCAACTCGGCGCTGTACCTGAAAGTGTTTGGGCACATGGTGATCGGCTGGCGCTGGCTGGAACAGGCGATTCGTGCCGAGGAAGGCCTGGCCAGGGGCAACGCCGCGGACAGCGACTTCTATAAAGGCAAGCTGCAAGCGGCGCGCTACTTCCTGACCTGGGAAGTGCCGGGGTGTCACCATGAGCTGGCGATTCTCGAGGCGCGGGATGATACGTGCCTGGGGATGCGGGATGAGTGGTTCTGAGGCAAGACTCGTGGCACGGCTGAGATCCAATCGCGAGCAGGCTCGCTCCCACAGGGGTTCCAAGTGAACACGACATCTGCGTTCACCACCGTTCCACTGTGGGAGCGAGCTTGCTCGCGATAGCGGTGTTTCAGCCAACACACAGGCAGCTGTGCTGACGCCATCGCGAGCAAGCTCGCTCCCACACAAGCCCCACAGTCAACATTCGTTAACGGTTTCAGGCCTGCTGGATCGTCTTGGCAATCACCTCGACCGTGGCGCTGACTTGCTCTTGGTAACGGTCGAGTTCCGCCTGATGGCTCTTCTGCATTTCGATCTGTTGCGAACACAGGTTCATGGCCGCCAATACCAGCAGGCGATCACCGATCAGCGTCGGGTATTTCCTTTTCGTGTCGGCCAGTGCGGCCTTGAGCATCGAAGCGGCGTCCAACAGGGCCTGTTCCTGCCCGGCCGGCGCTTTGATTGAATAGTCTTCTCCCAGGATCGAGATGACCGTCACCCCATCGGCGCCGTGCTTCATGCGCTGACAGGACCGGCGCTGGCGCGCTCGATCAGGGCCTGGATGCGGGCGGCGGTGGCGCCGTGCAGTTCTTCCTGTTCCATCAGGCTCAGTTGCAGGCTTTCGTTTTCATCCTTGGCCCGGGCAAGTTCAGCGCTCAGGGTTTCGTTCAGGCCGGTGAGGTGCAGGTTCTGTTGCACCAAGTCGTTGACCAGTTGCTCCAGTTGGCTGAGGGATGTTTCCAACATATTGATTTCCAGGCTTTTCCAAGGGGCGCGTACGATAAAGAAAAGTCACCGCCGATGCCACGCTTTACAAGGTGGCGGTGCTTGGCTCGCGAGCTGTAGAGACTGCGATTCAAGCATCGGGTTCCTACCCTTCGTCGCGTGACACGCCTTGTCCTGCGACAAAAGCCCACAACGCCTCAAGACTTCAGGCCCATGACCGATAAGTCAGTGAACAGCAGTCTAAGCCCCGCACGGACGCATCTATTTTCGGTACTTTCCATGTCCCTACGTAATATGAACATCGCGCCGCGGGCGTTCCTGGGGTTTGCCTTGATCGGCGCCCTGATGCTGGCCCTTGGGGTATTCGCCCTGACCCAGATGAGCAAAATCCGCGGGTCTGGCGAAATCATCGCCCAGAACAGCGTGCCCAGTATCAAGGCCCTGGATGAGTTCACCCAACTCACCCTGCGCCTGCGCGTCTTGTCCTATCGCTTGCTGGTCAACCGCGAGCCGGACATCCAGCAGAAAACCTACGATCTGCTCGAACAACGCGGCCAACAGATCCGCGCCGCCCAGGCCGCCTACGAAAAGCTCATCAGCGCCCCGGACGAACGGGCCGCCTACGATCAGTATGTGCAATTGCTCGGGCAGTACCGTCAGCTCGAAGAGCGCATGAAAACCCTGTCACGCAACAATCAGGTCGATGAACTGCGCACGTTGCTCAACACTGAACTGCTGAGCAACTCCGATGCCATCAATGTCGCAGTCGGCCGCTTGTTGGAGATCAACAACCTGCAAGCCGAGGCGCTCAATAAGGGTGCGGCGCAACAATATTCAAGCGCTTTCAACTGGGTGGTCACCCTGCTGGTCATCGCCACCGGCCTGACCCTGCTGTTCGCCTGGCTGCTGACCAACAGCATCACCAAGCCGATCGCCAACGCGCTGGATGCCGCCGAAGAAATCGCCAAGGGCAACCTGACCCGGCCGATCACCGTTGACGGCAGCGACGAAGCCGGTCGCCTGCTGCGGGCGATGTCGACCATGCAGGAAAAACTGCGCGATACCTTGCAACGGATCTCCGGCTCGGCCACACAGCTGGCGTCGGCGGCCGAAGAGCTCAACGCCGTCACTGACGAAAGCGCCCGGGGCCTGACCCAGCAGAACAACGAAATCGAACAGGCCGCGACAGCGGTCAACGAAATGACCAGCGCCGTGGAAGAGGTCGCACGCAATGCGGTCAGCACGTCGGAAGCGTCGAAACACGCCACCACATCCGCTGGCGACGGCCGCGACCTGGTGCAGGAAACCGTCGGTGCCATCGAACGCATGAGTGCCGACGTACAAAGCACCGCCACGCTGATCGGTAACCTGGCCAATGAGTCCCGCGATATCGGCAAAGTGCTGGACGTGATCCGCGGCCTGGCCGACCAGACCAACCTGCTGGCTCTGAACGCCGCCATCGAAGCCGCCCGTGCCGGTGAGGCCGGTCGTGGCTTTGCCGTGGTGGCCGACGAAGTCCGCGCCCTGGCCCACCGTACCCAGCAGTCGACCAGCGAGATCGAACGCATGATCGGCAGCATCCAGAGCGGCACCGAACACGCCGTGGACTCGATGCGCAACAGCACCGAGCGCGCCGAGTCGACCCTGAACATCGCCCGCGGCGCCGGCCTGTCCCTGGACACCATCAACACGGCCATCGTCGAGATCAACGAACGCAACCTGGTGATCGCCAGCGCCGCCGAGGAACAGGCCCAGGTGGCCCGTGAAGTGGACCGCAACCTGGTGAACATCCGCGACCTGTCGGTGCAATCGGCCACCGGCGCCAACCAGACCACCGCCGCCAGCGCCGAACTGTCGCGCCTGGCCGTGGACTTGAACAGCATGGTTGGGCGGTTCAGCCTTTAAGGCTTCACCTGCCTTTGTGGCGAGAGCTTCCTGTGGCGAGGGGATTTATCCCCGATCGAGTGCGAAGCGCTCGTCTTTGGACTGCATGACTACACAGATTTGGGGGCTGCTCCGCAGCCCAGCGGGGATAAATCCCCTCGCCACAAAAGCAGACTCACTTTCTTCCTGTAAATAAATGATGACGGGGCTTGCGCCCCCCCCCAATCCAAAACCTTTTTTGACAGCATCACATTTCAACAGGTTAGAATCGCTGGCACGCAGACTGCATGGGCAGTCTGTGCCCGCCCCTCAGTTTTCCCGGAGTAACGCCTTTGACTGCAGCGACCATCAACAGCCTGTTCTTGATCGGCGCGTTGCTGGTAGGTGCGAGCATCCTGGTCAGTTCTCTTTCGTCCCGCCTGGGCATCCCGATCCTGGTGATCATCCTGGCCGTGGGCATGGTGGCCGGTGTCGACGGCGCCGGTATTCTTTTCGATAACTACGCCACGGCTTATCTGGTCGGCAACCTCGCCTTGGCCGTCATCCTGCTGGACGGCGGCTTGCGCACGCGAGTCTCGAGTTTCCGCGTGGCGCTGTGGCCGGCGTTGTCGCTGGCCACGGTCGGTGTGTTGATCACCACCGGGCTGACCGGATTGGCGGCGGCCTGGCTGTTCAATCTGAACCTGATCCAGGGCCTGCTGATCGGTGCCATCGTCGGCTCGACCGATGCCGCGGCGGTGTTTTCGCTGCTGGGCGGCAAGGGCCTCAACGAGCGGGTCAGTGCCACCCTCGAGATCGAGTCCGGCAGCAACGACCCCATGGCGGTGTTCCTCACCGTCACCCTGATCGGCATGCTCGCCAGTGGCGAAACCGGCTTGCACTGGAGCCTGCTC
The DNA here is from genome assembly GCF_014851795.1 of Pseudomonas sp. Pdm06. Classification (NCBI taxonomy): domain Bacteria; kingdom Pseudomonadati; phylum Pseudomonadota; class Gammaproteobacteria; order Pseudomonadales; family Pseudomonadaceae; genus Pseudomonas; species Pseudomonas sp. Pdm06. The sequence goes on along the minus strand of NZ_JACVAH010000010.1, from coordinate 117,947 downwards.
GGGCACCTGTTGCGTGAGTTCGGCATTGGCTCGGTACTCGGCCTGGGCGGTGGCTGGCTGATGCTGCAGCTGGTCAATCGCATCAATCTGGCCAACGGCCTCTACCCGATCCTCGTCATCAGTGGCGGCCTGGCCGTGTTCGCCTTGACCAACGCCCTGCATGGCAGCGGCTTCCTGGCGGTGTACCTGTGCGGCCTGGTGATCGGCAACCGTCCGGTGCGCAGCCGCCACGGCATCCTGCACATGCTCGATGGCATGGCCTGGCTGGCCCAGATTGGCATGTTCCTGGTGCTGGGGCTGCTGGTCACGCCCCACGACCTGCTGCCGATCGCCCTGCCGGCCCTGGGCCTGGCGCTGTGGATGATCCTGTTTGCCCGTCCGTTGTCGGTCATAGTGGGCCTGCTGCCGTTCAAGGCGTTTCATGGTCGCGAGAAAGCCTTCATTTCCTGGGTCGGCCTGCGCGGCGCGGTGCCGATCATCCTGGCCGTGTTCCCGTTGATGGCCGGCCTGCCCCACGCCCAGCTCTACTTCAACCTGGCGTTCTTTATCGTGCTGGTCTCGCTGCTGGTACAGGGCACGAGCCTGCCGTGGGTCGCCAAGTTGCTGCACGTGACCGTCCCGCCCGAACCGCTGCCGATTTCCCGGGCCGCGCTGGAAGTGCACGTCACCAGCGAGTGGGAGCTGTTCATTTATCGCCTGGGCGCGGAAAAATGGTGCATCGGCTCGCCCCTGCGGGACCTGAAAATGCCCGAAGGCACCCGCATCGCCGCCCTGTTTCGTGGCCAGCAACTGCTCCATCCGTCGGGTAGTACGGTGTTGGAAGTCGATGATTTGCTGTGTGTTATCGGCCATGAACACGACTTGCCGGCCCTTGGAAAACTGTTCAGCCAGGCGCCGCAACGGGGCCTGGATCTGCGCTTCTTCGGCGACTTCGTACTCGAAGGAGACGCCCAGCTGGCCGCGGTTGCCGCGCTGTACGGGTTGAAGCTGGACGGCATCGATCCGGACATGTCCCTGGGCCGCTTCATCGCCCAGAAAGTGGGCGGCGCGCCCGTGGTCGGCGACCAGGTGGATTGGAACAACACCCTGTGGACCGTCGCGGCCATGGACGGGAACAAGATCGGCAAAGTGGGCGTCAGATTCCCCGAAGGAAGTCGCCCGGGTCCCGGCTTGTTCCTCTAAACTGCTCCCACTCTCACTTGCTTGACCGGTCTCTATGCCTACCCTGCGCTCCTTTTTCGCCACCGCCCTGCTGGGCCTGAGTCTCTCCATCTGCACGCTGCAAGCCGCTGATCTTCCCACCAGCGCTTCGGTGCAGGCCAGCCTGGACAAGATCGCCGACCGCAAACTGCCGGAAGCCGACCAGAAAGCCCTGCAGGCCGTCTTGCAGAGCACGCTGACCCAGCTCAACAACAAGGCCGACTACGAGCAGAAGCTGCAGGCGCTCAAGCAGCAACTGGCCACTGCGCCCAAGCAGAACATCGAGAACCAGCGCGAACTGGCGCGGCTCAAGGGCACCACGGTGGTGCCGGTGGCGCAGCGCTACGCCAACCTGCCGATTCCCCAGCTCGAGCAAATGCTCACGGATCGCTCCACCCAGCAGAGTGATCTGCAAAAAGCCCTGGCCGATGCCAACAGCCTGATCATCACCGCCCAGACCCGTCCCGAACGTGCCCAGGCGGAAATTTCCAGCAGCCAGACCCGCATCCAGCAGATCAATACCATCCTCAAGGCCGGCCGGGATGCCGGCAAGACCCTCAGCGGCGAGCAGCGCGACCAACTCAACGCCGAGTTGGCGGCGCTCAATGCGCTGATCCCGTTGCGCCGCCAGGAACTGGCCGGTAACAGCCAACTGCAGGACCTGGGCAACGGTCAGCACGATCTGCTGATGGAAAAAATCGCCCGCATGGAGCAGGAAATCCAGGACCTGCAGAACCTGATCAACCAGAAGCGCCTGGCCCAATCCCAGGAGACAGTGACCCAGCAATCCATCGAAGCCCAGAAGGCCGGTGGCAGCAGCTTGCTGGCGACCGAAAGCGCGGCCAACCTGAAGCTCTCCGACTACCTGCTCAAAAGCACCGACCGCCTCAACGAAGTCACCCAGCAGAACCTGCAGACCAAGCAACTGCTGGACAGCGTGACCCAGACCGACGCGGCCCTGGACGAGCAGATCAGCGTGCTCAAGGGCAGCCTGCTGCTCTCCAAGATTCTCTACAAGCAGCGCCAGACCTTGCCGCGCCTCAAGCTCGACCAGAACCTGGCCGACCAGATCGCCGACATCCGCCTGTACCAGTTCGAAGTCAGCCAGCAACGTGAACTGCTGAACAACCCCAGCGCCTACGTCGACAGCCTGCTGGCCTCCCAGCCCTCGGAACAAGTCACCCCGCAACTGCGCAAGACCTTGCTGGAACTGGCCCTGACCCGCGTCGACCTGCTGGAACGCCTGAACCGCGAATTGAGCGCGGTGCTCAACGAATCCATCACCTTGCAGCTCAACCAGAAACAACTGCTCAGCACCGCCCAGAACCTGCGGGCGACCCTCGAAGAGCAGATGTTCTGGATTCCCAGCAATAAACCGCTGGATTTCGAATGGATGCGTGCCGTACCGACGCGCCTGGAAAAACAGATCGACTCGTTGCCCTGGGCCTCCAGCCTCAGCGAGCTGGCCGATGGCCTGACCCAGCGGCCGCTGCTGTTCCTGCCCCTGGCGCTGCTGATCGGTGCGCTGCTGTGGCGGCGCAAGCATCTCTATGCCCGCCTGAACAAGGTTCACCAAGACGTCGGCCACTTCAAGCGCGACAGCCAGTGGCACACCCCCCAGGCGATCCTGATCAATATCCTGCTGGCCATGCCGGTGGCCCTGGCGCTGACCCTCTGCGGCTATGCCTTGCAGATCGACGCCCGCGGCCAGAACGCCAACCTCGGCGCGGCGCTGCTGCAGATCGGCCAGGCCTGGCTGGTGTTCTACACCGCCTATCGAGTGTTGTCGCCGGGCGGCGTGGCCGAGTTGCATTTCCGCTGGGAGAAACCCCAGGTCGAATTCCTCCAGGGCTGGATCCGCCGCCTCGGGCTGGTAGTGCTGGCGTTGGTGGCCGTGGTGGCCGTGGCCGAGTTGCAACCCGCGACCCTGGCCGATGACGTGCTCGGCATGCCGGTGGTGCTGACCTGCTACGCACTGATGGCGTGGTTGCTCAGCCGCCTGTTGCTCAGCAGCCCGACGCACAGGAACACCTCGCTGTTCCGCAAGGCCGTCGGGGTGCTGTTCACTGCGCTGCCAATCGCGCTGTTCGTGGCGGTGTGCTTTGGCTACTACTACACCGCGCTGAAGCTCAGCGACCGCTTGATCAATACCCTGTACCTGCTGATGTTCTGGCTGGTGATCGAGGCCACCTTCGTCCGCGGCCTGTCGGTGGCGGCGCGGCGCCTGGCCTACCAGCGCGCCCTGGCCAAGCGCCAGGCGGCCAAGGAAGCCGGCGATGGCGAAGCGGTGGTCGAGGAGCCGACGCTGGACATCGAGAAGGTCAACGAACAGTCCCTGCGCCTGATCCGCCTGGCCCTGCTGGGCGGTTTCATCGCCGCGCTGTATTGGGTCTGGTCGGACCTGATCAGCGTGTTCTCGTACCTGGACAACATCACCCTCTACGAATACACCAGCGGCACCGGCGCCAACATGAGCATGGTGCCCATCAGCATCGGCGACATGCTCGGGGCGCTGATCATCATCGGCATCACCTTCGCCCTGGCGCGCAACCTGCCGGGGCTGCTGGAAGTGTTCGTGCTGTCGAAGCTGAACCTGGCCCAGGGCAGTGCCTATGCCACCACCACGCTGCTGTCCTATGTGATCGCCGGCGTCGGTTTCGTCACCACCCTGTCCACCCTGGGCGTGAGCTGGGACAAACTGCAATGGCTGGTGGCCGCGCTGTCGGTGGGCCTGGGCTTCGGTATGCAGGAGATCTTCGCCAACTTCATCTCCGGGATCATGATCCTGTTCGAGCGCCCGGTGCGCATCGGCGACACCATCACCATCGGCAACCTGTCGGGTACGGTGAGCAAGATCCGCATTCGTGCGACCACCATCACCGACTTCGACCGCAAGGACATCATCGTCCCGAACAAGACGTTCATCACCGGGCAACTGATCAACTGGTCGCTGACCGACACCGTCACCCGGGTAACCCTGAAACTGGGCGTGGACTACGGCTCGGACCTGGACCTGGTGCGTGAGTTGCTGCTCAAGGCCGCCCGCGACAACCCTCGGGTGCTGAAGGAACCGGAACCGATCGTGTACTTCCTGAACTTCGGTGAAAGTACCCTCGACCATGAGTTGCGCATGCACGTACGCGACCTCGGTGACCGCAACCCGGTGCTGGACGAGATCAACCGCTTCATCAATCGGGAATTCAAGAAGGAGCACATCAACATCTCCTTCCGGCAGATGGAAATCTATCTGAAGAACATGCAAGGCCAGGAATACAAACTGGTGCCTGCCGAGCCCGACAAAAAGACCATCACGCCCGTGCCGTCGGCTGTCGCCAGCATCAAGCCGGTGCCTGAGCCGCCGCAAGGCACACTCGACTGATCGCGGGTTGCCTGCGGGCGTCCCGCCGGAGACGGCCATGAAAACGCTGGAAACCCTGACCTTCGATAACCGTTTCGCCCGCCTGGGCGACGGTTTCTCGACCCACGTGCTGCCCGAGCCCATCGACAATCCACGGCTGGTGGTCGTCAGCCCGGCGGCCATGGCGTTGCTGGACCTGGACCCGGCAGAAGCCCAGGCACCGCTGTTCGCCGAGATCTTTGGCGGCCACAAGCTCTGGGCCGAAACCGAGCCACGGGCGATGGTGTATTCCGGGCATCAGTTCGGCCACTACAACCCACAACTGGGCGACGGCCGAGGCTTGCTGCTGGGCGAGGTGTACAACGAGGCGGGCGAGCACTGGGACCTGCACCTCAAGGGTGCCGGCCAGACGCCGTTTTCACGGATGGGCGACGGGCGTGCGGTGCTGCGCTCCTCGATCCGCGAATTCCTCGCCTCCGAAGCCCTGCACGCCCTCGGTATTCCCACCACCCGGGCCTTGTGCGTGATCGGCTCGGACACCCCGGTGTGGCGGGAAAAGCAGGAACGCGCCGCCATGGTGCTGCGCCTGGCCCCCAGCCATGTGCGCTTCGGGCATTTCGAATACTTCTACTACACCAAGAAACCCGAACTGCAGGCGGCCCTGGCCGAGCACGTGTTGAACCTGCATTTTGCCGAGTGCCGCGAGCAACCGGAACCGTACCTGGCGATGTTCCGCGAAATCGTCGAGCGCAACGCCGAGCTGATTGCCAAATGGCAGGCCTACGGTTTCTGCCATGGCGTGATGAACACCGACAACATGTCGATCCTGGGCATCACCTTCGACTTCGGACCGTTCGCCTTCCTCGACGACTTCGATGCCAACTTCATCTGCAACCACTCCGATGACCAGGGCCGCTACTCCTTCAGCAACCAGGTGCCCATCGGTCAGTGGAACCTCAGCGCCCTGGCCCAGGCCCTGACGCCGTTCATCAGCGTCGAGGCCCTGCGCGAGACCCTCGGGTTGTATTTGCCGCTGTACCAGGCCCATTACCTGGACCTGATGCGCCGCCGCCTCGGCCTGACCCGCGCCGAAGAAGACGACCAGAAACTGCTGGAGCGCTTGCTGCAACTGATGCAGAACAGCGGCGTCGACTACAGCCTGTTCTTCCGCCGACTGGGCGACCAATCCCCCGAGCAGGCCGTCGCGACCCTGCGCGATGACTTTGTCGACCTCAAGGGCTTCGATGCCTGGGGCGAATTGTATGTTGCCCGCGTCAACCGCGAAGGCACCGTCGATCAAGACCAACGCCGCGCGCGCATGCACGCCGTCAACCCGTTGTATGTGCTGCGCAACTACCTGGCGCAAAAAGCCATCGACGCCGCCGAGTCAGGCGACTACGACGAAGTGCGCCGCCTGCACACCGTGCTGAGCAAGCCGTTCGAGGAACAGCCGGGCATGGACAGCTACGCGCAACGTCCGCCGGAGTGGGGCAAGCACTTGGAGATCAGTTGTTCGTCGTAACCCAAGCCCCCTCGGCTGACATCACCTTCCCGCCCAACACATAACTGTTTGGGGGCATGGTTAACCCTGTGGCGAGGGAGCTTGCTCCCTCGCCACAATGAGCGTGCCTAGCCATCAAATGAAGGTTTCCACCGATACGCCGAAGCGCTCGGCCAACCAGCGGATCTGCCTCAAATTGAGCTGACGCTTACCGCTCAATACCTCCGATACCACCGACTGGGTACCAACGCCCGGCAAGTCGCTCTGGCTCATGCCATGTTCACGCATCAGGTAACGCAGCGCCTCGACACCGCTCGCCTTGGGCATTGGCCGGTGCTGCTGGTCCCATGCCTCGATCCATTCGCCGATAATATCCACCAGGCTCATGAGAGGATGGGTTTCGTCTTCGCCCACCAACGCCAACAGCTCATCAAGAGCACTCGCCAACCGGTCGTAATCCTCTTCGCTCCTGGGCTTACGCAGCAGGGGCGACACAAACTCCCAATGGGCGGCGACTTGTTCGATCAGTGCACTCATCCCTTTTCCTCCTTCCACTTGCCTCTGTCGTATTCCCGATGGTCAAGCACGCATTTGATATACAGACGCTGTGCTCGGTATCGAATCACCGCAATCAGCCGCAACTTGTTTCCACCGATGTCAAACACATGCAGCGGACCGACCTCATCGGTTGCCGGAAATATGGATTTCATCGCCGCGAAATCAGCCGGGCTATTGCGCTTGATCAGCCGATACCATTGATCCAACGCATTCGCTGAATGTGGCCATTTCTCCTTGGCCTCCCAAATGCGTTTCTCAGTGATCACATGCATGCAACGTCCTTATCGCATTTTGCTATGGGGAAGTTAAACACAAATCTGGCGCATCGCAAATTGCGATAGCGCCAGTTAGACAAATGGTTAGCTCTTGCTGGTTTCCAGCCTAGTCGCCAAAAGATTTAGGTCTCGGTAAGAAATGTGAGCAGATATGAGTCCTGCTCACCCAACCTTATCGTTCCCCTGCTCAGGCGTCTCGATCCCCGGCTCCGCCTCTTCAACCCCCTTCTCCTTGGGTTTGGCCGCTGGTTTTTCCTCGGGATAGCCGGGCATGCCGCGGGCGTCTTCGGGAGTCAGTTCGTCCCGGTCGTGGCGACGGTCGGTGGCGTAGGATGGGGCGGCGTTGGGGTCTTCGTCGCGGCCGGCGGTGCCGAGTACGAAGCCGTCGTCGTTGGGGTTGTCCACTGCTTGGGGAGTGGCTGGGTCTTGAGGATGGCTCATGGGACCTCCTGAGTCTGCAAACAGATACGTGGTGTCTTTTTGAGGCCCTGACAGCTTTTCAGTGCGGCGCACCTGATGAATGGCAGCCTTGATAAACGTCCTTGGAAAAGCCTGGAGTGTGAGTCCCTGTGGGAGCGGGCTTGCTCGCGAATGCGGCGTATCAGACACATAGATGTTGACTGGCACACCGTCTTCGCGAGCAAGCCCGCTCCCACAAGAAGAATCCGCTGGCATGGCTGCCTCCACGCTACGCCATATCACTCTGGCTGAATTCCTCAGCCAGAAAATCGATCAGCGTACGCACCGACGGCAGTAACCCGCGTCGTGAGGCAAAGATCGCGTGGACGATCCCGCACTTGGGCGTCCAGCCCGGCACCAGTTCCACCAGCCGGCCAGCCGCTATGTCTTCGCGTACCACCACGGTGGGCAAGTGGGCGACGCCGATGCCGGCCAGCACGGCGTGCCGCAGGGCCAGCAGGTCGTCGGTGACCATGCGCGGTTCATGGCGGATCAATGCGCGGCTGCCGTCCGGGCCGAACAATTCCCACTGATATTCCCGCTGCGCCCCACCCCAATGCACGCTCGGCAGGCCGTTGAGGTCCGCCGGCGAAGCGGGTGAAGACAAGCGCTCAAGGTAAGCCGGGCTGCCCACCAGGCATTGGGTGCTGTTGCTCAGCACCTTCATGACCATGTCGGTGTTTTCCAGGGGTGGAAAGCGCACCCGCAAGGCGATATCGAACCCTTCATGGATCAGGTCGACCCGGCGGTTGGTGCTCTCGATGAACAACTCCACTCGCGGGTACTTGAGCATGTAGCGGGTCAGCATCGGCCCGACCCAACTATTGAGCAGCGCCGTCGGGCAACTGATACGCACCAGCCCCTGGGGTTCGGAACGGTTGCGCTCGATCACTTCCGCCGCGCTCTCGGCCTCGACCCGCATCGCCAGGCAGCGCTGGTAATAGGCCTGGCCGATCTCCGTCAACGTGCAATGGCGGCTGGTGCGATGGAGCAAGCGTACCCCGAGTCGCTCTTCCAACTGGGCGATACGCCGGCTGAGCTTGGACTTGGGCATGTCCAGTGCCCGGCCGGCGGCGGCGAACCCACGGTGTTCCACGACCTGGGTGAAGTAGTACAGCGTGTTGAGGTCTTCGATGATCGTTCTCCAGATAGAACGCTAAGGCGGATTTTTGCAGTCTAGCGCATCAAAGGTGCCAGTTTTAATCTACACCCATCGAAACGCAACACGGATTGAAGCCGGGCGCTTCGACCGGATGAGTCACCGATCAATCGCAACACCGATATTAAAAACCTTAACCACGCCGAAACCTTCGGCAACCAAAACTTAATGAGGGCTACGCCATGACCACTTCCTACAACCGTCTCGACAAAGATAACGCCGCCGTTCTGCTGGTCGATCACCAAGCCGGCCTGCTGTCCCTGGTCCGCGATATCGACCCGGACCGCTTCAAGAACAACGTGCTGGCCCTGGCCGACCTGGCGAAGTACTTCCAACTGCCGACCATCCTCACCACCAGCTTCGAAACCGGCCCCAACGGCCCGTTGATGCCAGAACTCAAGACGCTGTTCCCGGACGCGCCGTACATCGCTCGCCCTGGCCAGATCAACGCCTGGGACAACGAAGACTTCGTCAAGGCAATCAAGGCCACCGGCAAGAAGCAACTGATCATCGCCGGCGTGGTGACCGAAGTCTGCGTAGCCTTCCCGGCACTGTCGGCCCTGGCCGAAGGTTTCGACGTGTTCGTGGTCACCGATGCATCCGGCACGTTCAACGAACTGACCCGTCAATCGGCCTGGGACCGCATGTCGTCCTCCGGTGCGCAACTGATGACCTGGTTCGGCCTGGCCTGTGAACTGCACCGCGACTGGCGCAACGATGTGGAAGGTCTGGCGACCTTGTTCTCCAACCACATCCCGGACTACCGCAACCTGATGACCAGCTACAACACGCTGACCAACGCCAAGTAACAGCCTCACCGATATACCCTTGTGGGAGCGAGCTTGCTCGCGATAGCGGTCTGACAGTCGATGCAGTATTGACTGATACACCGCCATCGCGAGCAAGCTCGCTCCCACAGGTTTTTGTGCTGGTTTCTATATAGTGTTCAATCTGTGCCAATGATTTTTCCTGGAGACTGACCTGATGCTGATCCCCTGCCCCCATTGCAACGGGCTCAACCGCATACCCGCCGAACGCCTCGGCGACCAACCCAAATGCGGGCGCTGCAAGGCCCAGGTGTTATTGAGCAAACCGTTCGAACTCAAACAAGGCGACTACGCCAGCCAGATCAAGGGCGACCTGCCGTTGCTGGTGGATGTGTGGGCCGATTGGTGTGGGCCGTGCAAGTCCTTCGCCCCGGTGTTCGAACAGGCCGCCGCGCAGTTGGCGGGCAAATGCCGCTTGGCCAAGCTTGACAGCGAGGCCAACCAGCAACTGTCGGCGCAGTTGGGGATCCGCTCGATTCCCAGCCTGATTCTGTTCAAGGAAGGCCGGGAAGTGGCGCGTCAGAGCGGTGCGTTTCCGTTGCCGCAATTGATGAGCTGGTTGCGCAGCCAGGGGATTTGATGCTCAGCGGCCTTTGTTGGCAGCACGCAGAAAATCCCCCCAACGCCGCACCAGGTAGTTGTGCTCGTCCATCACCGAGTTCCACACGGCGATATGGCCCATGCGTTGCTCATACGAACCCCCGTCACGCATTTCGCCGATGTCGATCAGCGGTTCGCCATCGCTGCCTGGCAACACTTCACGGGCCGGCTTGCCGGCGTACCAATAGTCCCATTCGGCATCGCTCAAATGATCACGGCTGCGGGGCGGGTTGCTGATGTAATACCCCTGGCGCGCCATGACCGCGCCAGGCCATCCCGAGAGCCACCAGTTAAGGAACGCATAGGCGGCATCCAGCACCGCTCCCCGGGCATGGCGTGACACGGACAACCCACCGAACCAGGCGCGATAACCTTCACGGGGCACGGCAAGACGGTACTTGATCCCGGCCCGATGCAGGCGCATGAGGGTCGGAGACCAAAGGCTCTCGATGTCGATGGTTGGGCTGAGCATCAGTTGCGCCGCCTGTTCGTCATCCGACCAGAACGCCGCGAAATGACCTTCGCGCTGCTTGCGCACCAACACATCGGCCAGGCTGTCGATCTCTTCGATGCTGAGATTGCCGATGTCCTTGAACGACGCCAAACCCATGCCCTGTATCGCCAGCGCCGCGTCGATGGCACCAATCGCCGCGTCGCTTTGCAGCGCGGTACGCCCGCTCCAGGCCGGATCGAGCAGCCAGCCCCAACTCTCGTTGTCACGGGAAAACCCCGTGGGCAAGCGTTCCGGGCGATAGGCAAAACTGTCGGCGTTGTGGGTCAACGGCAACATGCTGATGTAGTCGCTGACGGTGCTGCCCAGGCTGCCGTCGTGTTGCACGTACAAGCGCTCATTGGGCACGCTGCCGCTGACCGGGCGATCCGCGGCGGACAACCGGCCGCGCTTGGGCAGGTCGTTGATCTCGTGCCACAGGGCGATGCGCCGGGTGTCGATGGGCTGGATCGCGCGTGCCGGCCAGACGAAATCAACGTTGTGAAACCACTGGTCGTACAGGTCGTAGCTGTCCGGTTGCATCACCGCGATGCGCTGGGCCTGCTCGACACTGTGGACCTGATAGACCAGGCGAATGCCCAGGTCCTGTTCGGCGCGAACCCGCAAGGATTCGAGCAAGGTGACGGAGGTGCCGAGCACCCGCAACGTGATGGGCGTACCACGGGTCATCAGGCGCTCACCTCAACCGCCGGGGCGAAGCAACGGGCGAAGACATCGAACGAATGCCGCAACCGCTGCGGGTCCAGGCCCCTGACGATAAATACCAACCGCGATTGGCGCTCCGCACAGGGCCAGTGGGACAAATGTACCGGCGCGTGCAGGCAATGCTGCACGCCATGGATGACGACTGGGGCCTGGAGGCTGTTCACGTTGAGCAATCCCTTGACGCGAAGAATGCGTTCGCCGTGGCATCTTAGCAGCATCGACAACCAGACTCCGAAGCCGATCCAGTCCAGCGGCTGATCGAAGGTCAGGCAGCAAACCTGGGCCTCGCCGTGCGGCGTAACTTGGCCCAGCGGACGATGCAATTGCCAACGGGCCACCTCGACTTCAGGCGTGGCGCCGCGCAGGCCTTCGCCCAACAATAATTGATCGCCACTGAGCACATCATGGGTGTCGAGCAGCGGCACCCCCGGGTTCAGCGTTTGCAGCCGTTGACGCAACGCGCTGACAGCCGACGCAGCGGCCTGATCGGTCTTACTCAGCAGCAGGCGGTCCGCGGCGGCCACCTGGGCCAGCCACTCCGGATGGATGCGCGCCTGCAACTCGGCGTGACAGGCGTCGACCAACGTCACCACCAAGCCGACATGGAAGCGTCCGCGCAATTGCACGTCGTTGTTGAGTGTCGCCAGGATCGGCGCCGGATCGGCCAGCCCGGTCGTCTCCAGGATCACCCGGCGAAAGGGCGGGATCTCGCCCCGGTCACGCCGCGCCAGCAGATCGAGCAACGCGTCTTTCAGCTCGCCACGGATGGAGCAGCAGACGCATCCACTGGGCAACAACACCGTGTCCGGCGCCACCTCCTGGACCAACAAGTGATCGATGCCGATATCGCCGAATTCATTGATCAGCAGCGCTGTGTCACCGAGGCTTTCGTCTTGCAGCAGACGGTTGAGCAAGGTGGTCTTGCCACTGCCGAGAAACCCGGTCACGACGTTCAGGGCGATGCTCATGAGGCCGGCTCCAACGACTGGAGCAGGACCGGGTCGAGGGGATCCGCCGCGCGGCCCGTCATCGACTCTGCCAGGCTCCACAGCTGGTCGAGCCCACTGGCCAGTTCCTGCCGCCCGGTGGCGCCCAGCAGTAGATACGCCGTGCCCTGGAAATCCTCGACCTTGAGCCGTAACGGCGCCAACACGCGATTGATCGCTGAAATCCGGCGCAATCGCTCGCGACGCCGGGGCAGCCCATCACCCAGCGGATCGCTCCAATGCACATCTTCGCCCAATAGACCGCACAAGCCACACATGCTTCAGCACTCCTTCATGGCATGACGTCGCCGGCATTCGGTCCCAGGGTTTGACCCACGAACAGGTTGCCTCCCGGGTCACTGGCCAGCAGCACGGCGGTGGGGGCCACTTCCGTGGCCAAGCCGAAGCGTCGCAAAGGCAGTTCGGCGGACTTGGCCTGTTTCCAGCTTTCACTGATGCCGGCCACCAGCGGTGTTTCGATCGGCCCGGGGGCGATGGCATTGACCAACACGTTGTCGGCGGCCACTTCCAGGGCCAGTGACTTGGTAAAACCGATCACCCCGGCCTTGGCCGCCGCGTAGTGGCTGAGCTCGGCCCCGCCTTTGATGCCCAATTGCGAGGCGACGTTGATGATCCGCCCCCAGCGCTGCGCCAGCATATGCGGCAAGGCTCGCTGGCTGGCGATGAACACGCTGGTCAAGTCGACCCGGAGCATGTCGTTCCACATGTCGATGCTCAGCTCGGTGCAACGCGCCTGGGTCAGCATGCCAGCATTGTTGACCAGGATATCGATACCGCCGAACTGCTCGACGCACGCATCGACCCCAGCCTGGGCCCCTTCGACCGAGCCGACATCGGCCACGCACTCGTACACCTCGACCGACAGTGCGCGACAGTCGTTTGCGGTGGTGGACAAGCGCTCGGCATCGCGATCGGTCAGCACCAGGCGCGCGCCTTGCGCGGCATAAGCCCGCGCGATGGCGGCACCGATGCCGCTGCCGGCGCCGGTGATCACGGCGCGGCGGTTGAACAGTTGTTGCATGGGACAATCCTCCAGATCCAGGGCAAACAGGGATGGCCATCACTGAAAACAAAACCCGTGACGCCCGGCTTCAATCCGGCCAACGCACGGTCAGGCCGCCGTCAATGATGATGCTCTGGCCCGTCAGGTAGCTGGACTCGTCGCTGGTCAGGAACCGCACCAGCGACGCCACCTCATCGGCCCGGCCGACTCGCCCCAGCGGAATCGCCCGGGCCGCCTTGGCCAGGCCTTCGGGCCCGAGGGAATTTTTACTGTCCAAGGACTGCGGCGTCTCGATCAGGCCCGGGATCACCGCATTGCAGCGAATGCCCTGCCCAGCCAACTCCACCGCCAGCGAACGGCATAGCCCTGGCACACCGGCCTTGGCCGCAGCGTAATGAGAATGGTCCTGCCAGCCATACACACCGCCGGCGATCGAAGAAATCGCCACCAACGCACCGCCCTCGCTCATGTAGCGAACGCTGGCGCGGAAGGTGCGCATCACCCCGGTCAGATCGACATCGAGCATGGCGTTCCAGGCCTCGTCGCTCATTTCCAACAGAGGCGCACGGCGCAGCAGGCCGGCGTTGGCCACCGCATAATCAAGACGCCCGAAAGTGCTGAATGCCTGCTCGGCCAGGTTATCCACCGAACGACTGTCGGTGACGTCCAGTGGCAGCATCAGGCATTCGCCACCCAACGCCTCGATCTGCTGGCGGGTGTCTTGCGGGTCGTGAGGGTCCGCCGGCAGATAGCCGGCGGCCACCGCCACACCGTGACGGGCATACGCCACGGCAAGGGCCTGGCCAATGCCGCTGGCGGCACCGGTAATCAATGCAACTCTACGGGTCATGAGCCGCCTCCTTACTTCACGGTTTCTGGACGGACATGGCGTGCCGCGAACATCAGCGCGCCAGAGAGGAAACAAGGCAGCGCGCCGAAGTACAGCGCCGAGGTCTGCCAGTTCCCGCCTGCCGCCAGCACCTGGGTGGCACCGAACCCGGCCACCACCGCGCCGATCGGCCCCATGGCATGGATAATCGCGCCGCCCGTGGCGCGGATGCTGGTGGGGAAACTCTCGCCGATGAAGAACAGCGCCGCCGAATAGGGCCCGATCAGGAAGAACAGGCCCAGGCTGTAGAGACCGACCACCATCGGCAGGTTGCTCGGCCCGTAGAGCATGCCGGCAAACGACAGCCCGCCCAGCATCCAGCCCAACGCGATGACATTGCGCCGGCCGATCTTGTCGCCCATCCAGCCATGGCTCAGGTAACCGCAGTAGCCCACCAGGTTGGAGAGCACCAGGATGATCAACGAGTTTTCGAAAGAGATATGGTGCACGCTGACGATCACCGTCGTGCCGAGCACGCTGAACACCTGGATCGCCGCCCAGTTGAGCAGGATCGCCGCGCCGATCACCAATGTCGCGCGCCGCGACGTGCCGCGAAAAGCCGACGCCAGGCCGGCCTTGCTGTGTTCCTCATAGTCGACGCCATAGGTGGACGCCACTGCCTGGGCATCGGCGACCGCGCCGCTTTTGCGCAACTGGCCGATACGCTGGTGGATCTGGAACTGCGGGCTTTCCTTGAGCTTGCGCGCCATGATCGCAATGACGATGGCCGGGATCGCCGCAAAGATAAAACAGCCCTGCCAGCCGATGGTCGGCAGCAACACGGCGGTCAATCCGGCGGCGGTCAGCGCGCCCACCGGCCAGCCACCCTGCACCAGGCTGTAGATGAAGCCACGTCGCTTGGCCAGCCTCGGGTCATCGGAGGCGGCGTAGAGTTCGCTCAGATAGGTGGCATTGACGGTTTCTTCCGCGTAACCCAACCCGCCGAGAGAACGGATCAGGATCAACGGGGACTTGCCCCAGGCACCGCCGATGGCCGTCAGGGCCGAACAGATCGCCGCGCCGCTGACGGTGAAGATGATCCCCATGCGCCGGCCCAAGCGGTCCACCAGCGGGCCGATGGCCAACGCCACCACCGCCGTGCCGACCGCCACCCAGGTGGCGATTTCGGCTTGCTCGACTTCGCTCCAATTGAAGTGCCGGCCGATTTCCGGCAACAACGTGCCGAACAGAATGAAGTCGTAGACCGCAAATACCCAGGCAAAAAAAGCGATCCAGGTGGCGAAGCGCACCTGGGCCGGCGTCAATTGCTCGGGTTTCCAGCCAGTCAGGTCGAGTTTGTTATAGATGGACATGAGAACACGCCTCGGTTAAATGCCGGATCAACGGCTGCGGGGGTTGCGACGAATGAAGTCATCGGCAATTTCATCGAACGTGACGAAGCGCACGCCGGCATGGCCCTGGATGTGTTCGATCAGGCGCTCCAACATCAGCAGCACCTGCGGACGCCCGGAGACGTCGGGGTGGATGGTCATGGTGAACACGGCATGCTCGTGTTCGCGATAGACCCAGTCGAACTGGTCGCGCCACATCTCTTCGAGGTGCCGCGGGTTGACGAAACCGTGGCTGTTGGGCGATTTCTTGATGAACATCATCGGCGGCAGGTCGTCGAGGTACCAATTCGCTGGGATCTCCACCAGATCGGTTTCCTGGCCACGCACCAGCGGTTTCATCCAGGTGTCCGGGTGCTGGCTGTAGTCGATCTTGGTCCAGCTGTCGCCGACGCGAACGTAGTAGGGATGGAAGTCGTTGTGCATCAGGCTGTGGTCGTACTTGATGCCTTTCTTGAGCAGCAGCTCGTTGGTCACTTTGCTGAACTCCCACCAGGGCGCGACATAGCCGGTAGGCCGCTTGCCGGTCACCTGGGTAATCAACTCGATGGATTTATCGAGCACCGCCTCTTCCTGCTGTGGGGTCATCGCGATGGGGTTTTCGTGGCTATAGCCGTGCACGCCGATCTCGTGGCCCGCGTCGGCCACGGCTTTCATCTGCTCGGGGAAGGTCTCCAGGGAATGCCCGGGAATAAACCAGGTGGTGCGCAGGCCGTAGCGCTCGAACAACTTGAGCAGCCGCGGCGAGCCGACTTCACCGGCAAACAGGCCGCGGGAAATATCGTCGGGTGAGTCTTCACCGCCGTAGGAGCCGAGCCAGCCCGCCACGGCGTCGACATCGACCCCAAATGCACAAAGAATATCTTTAGCCATGATCGGCCTCCGGTTGTGGTGGTTGTTCAAACATCAATCAGGAATTGGCCAGCGTCGCTTCGACCGAGCGCGCGACTCGCAGGAGCCGGGCATCCTCGCCTTGAGGCACGCTGAGCAGCAGGCCGGTGGGCAGCCCCTGGCTATCACGGCCGCTGGGCAGGTTGACGCCGGGCATGTCGAGCAAACTGCCGGGCATCGTCAGGCTCAGGGTCGCGAGATTGGTACGGGCAAACAGTTCGTCGTCAGCCTCCAAAGGCGCCAGCGGCGGGGCGACATGGGCCACGGTCGGCGTGATCAGCACCGCGCCGTCGAGTTCCTCGACGAGTTGGCGTTGCAAGGTCGATCGCGCGTCGTAAAGCTTGAGCACCTGGCTGGCGGTCATGGGCCGCGCCGCTTCGAGACGCCGGCGTACCCGCGGGTCGAGACGTTCGGCATCGGCGCTGTCGAGCAAGGCCTCATGCAAGGCGAACGCCTCGGCGGCCCCCAGCCAGCCGTGGTCGCGGATCAGCGCAAGGCTGGCCTGGAAAGCCGGCAATGGCCGAATCTCCACCAGCGCCCCAGCGGTGCGCAGCGCCTGGACACCGGCCAGCACATTGGCCCGCACCGCGGCCTCGACACGGGCATCCTCCAGCACCGCTTGCTCGACCCAGAAACGCTGCCCGGCCAGGCTGCGCACCGGCGGCGCTTGTCGTGGGTCGCGCCCCTGAAGCAGTTCGTCGATCATCCAGGCGTCACGCACGCTGCGAGTCAACGGGCCGGTGCTGTCGATGCTGTGGGCCAGGGGAAATACCCCATCGCGACTGTAACGACGGGAACTGGCGCGGAACCCCACCAAAGCGTTGAAAGCCGCCGGGATGCGGATCGAACCGGCGGTATCGGTACCCATGGAGATCGGTACGATGCCCGCCGCGACCGCCACCGCCGAACCGCTGGAGGAGCCGCCAGGGATCCGCGGTTGTGCATCGCTGAACGGGTTGACCGGCGTGCCGAAGTGCGGGTTGAGGCCGAGCCCTGAATAGGCGAACTCGCTGAGGTTGGTCTTGCCCAGGCAGACCATGCCGGCCCGGCTGAGCAGGCTGACACTGGCGGCATCCAACAGAGCGGGCGGTGCGTTCCGGCGCACCGCCGCTGCCGCGGTGGTGACACTGCCGGCCACGTCGAACAAATCCTTCCAGGCCAGCGGCACGCCGTCGAAGCCGCTCAACGGTTGCCCGGCACGCCAGCGCGCCGCCGAGGCCTGCGCTTCACGCCGGGCCCGGGCCTCGGTCAACGACACGAACACGTGTTCGGCGCGAGCGGCTTGCTCCAGCGCCTGCTCCAGCACCTGGACCGGATCGGTGCGCCCTGACGCGAAGGCTTCGGCGAGTGCAATGGCATCCAGCGAGGAAAATGGGTTCATGGGCTACGGCATCCATAAAAACGTATCTATTATTAAAATGTACATTTTATATGGAGCAGATTTCGTGCCAGCTACGCTTGCGCAGTCCATAGCCGCTGAGCGCAAAAGTCCCCATAGGCGTCGGAACCATCGGCTTAGAGCGGGGGTGGGCGGTTTGGATGAGCGGGGCCTGGTCAATATCCAGATGGGATGCTTATCTAATGTATATTTTTATAAAAGATACATTTAGGTGCATAAAAGTAACGTTTTGATGGAGCGAGCCCCACGAAAGGGCGCGCCAATGTGACCCTCAGTGACACAGGACACTGTGAGAGAATCCCTCCATCGCCGTCATGCCCAGAGGAATCGATGAAAGCAGCGCCAGCCCAAGACCCGCGCACCGCGTCTCGCTACGCGATGATTCATCAGGTATTGCGTGATGCAATCACCGAGGGCACCGCACTGCAGGGCTTGGTGTTACTGGAAGCACCGCTGGCGGAGCTGTTCGGCACCAGCCGTGTCCCGGTGCGCAAGGCGCTGGACTTGTTGCACGAAGAGCGGTTGATCAGCCGTTTTGACGGGCGTGGGTACTTGATCAATCCCCTGGGCTTGGATATCGAGCCGCTGCGCCTGCCCTTGAGCCATGTTCACCTTGGCCTGGCGCGTGGCGAAGAACTGGTGGACACGCGACCACTGGGCGAGCGGATCCACGAAGAAATCGGCAGCGCGTTGCTGACCTGCATTACCTTCGGCCACTACCGCCTCGATGAACAAGCCGCCGCCGAGCATTACGGCGTGAGCAGGGCCGTGGTGCGAGAAGCCTTGATGCGCCTGAGGGACCGGGGCTTGCTGGAAAAAGAGCCTTACTCACAATGGCTGGCCGGCCCGCTCACTGCCCGGGAAGTCACCGAAGATTATGAGCTGCGCGCCTGCCTGGAGCCTGAGGCGCTACGTCAAAGTGCGCCAGGGCTGAGCCGCGAGCAACTGCAAGCCATGCTGGAACGGGTAACCCAAGCGCAACAGGCTGAGCATTGCCCGGAAGAGACGATCCAGCGCATCGAGGAAGACCTGCACCAGCACTGCCTCGGCGGCCTGCAAAATCGCAAAATGGCAGCACTG
Organism: Pseudomonas sp. Pdm06; assembly: GCF_014851795.1. Taxonomy (NCBI): domain Bacteria; kingdom Pseudomonadati; phylum Pseudomonadota; class Gammaproteobacteria; order Pseudomonadales; family Pseudomonadaceae; genus Pseudomonas; species Pseudomonas sp. Pdm06. The sequence goes on along the minus strand of NZ_JACVAH010000010.1, from coordinate 99,176 downwards.
ATTCGCCAGGCCCAAAGCCCGATGATCATCAGCCGGATTTTTTCCCGGCTGCTGGGAATCGGCGCGGACCCCGCCATGCTGGCCGAGCACCGCCTGATCCTGGAACTGTTGCTACACGGTGCCTTCGACGCCGCCGCGCTGAACCTCAAGGAGCATTTGCAACGCGCCCGGCAACGGATGCTGCAACGCCTCAAGGTGCTATCGGTCGTGCCGGAGCAGGACTTGCCACCTTACCTGAGCAAAATCAGCTGATCGCCCACGGTCGGCGGCCAGCCCTCAGCTTTCCAGCAACCCATGCAGTTCCACGAACTGCTGGGTCAGCTTGTGCCGCGGGTCAAGGTGGATCAGCGGCAGGCTGGCCTGGTGGGATTCGCGCATGCGCACCGAACTGCTCAGGTACACCGGCAATACCGGCAGGCCTTCAGCGATCAGTTCGTCGAGAATCTGCTGCGGCAGGCTGGCGCGGGCCTGGAACTGGTTGACCACGATGCCTTCGACTTCCAGGCCTTCGTTATGGTCATCCTTGAGTTCTTCAATTTCCGCCAGCAGGCCGTACAAGGCCTGACGGGAAAAGCTGTCGCAGTCGAACGGGATCAGCACCCGATCAGCGGCGATCAACGCTGAAACCGCATAGAAATTCAACGCTGGCGGGGTGTCCAGGTAAATCCGGTCGTAATCCTCCTCCAGCTCTTCGAGCAATTTGCGCAGCTTGTTGATCTTGTGCTTCGCCTCGAGCTTGGGCTGCAGGTCCGTCAGCTCCGCCGTGGCGGTGATCACGTGCAGGTTGTCGAACGGCGTTTCGTAGATATCCACCTTGTTCTTTTTCGAGAAAGGCCCGGACGACAGGGTCTGCTTGAAGAAGTCGGCAATGCCCATGGGGATATCGTCGCCGGTCAGGCCAGTCAGGTATTGAGTGGAGTTGGCCTGGGCATCCAGGTCCACCAACAGCGTGCGATAGCCCTCGCTGGCGCTGACTGCCGCCAGATTGCAGGCGATGCTGGACTTGCCCACGCCACCTTTCTGATTGAACACCACACGCCGCATGTCAAAACCTCCGTGTATCAAAGATTCCCGAGTGTAGTAGGCCGCGACACTGCTTAGCTACCTTCTGCGTAGAAGGACTACAGCAACAGTGGCTTTTCCAACGATTCAGACGTCAATCGTGCCCGGATAAAGACAGAAACAACCGACAGACAAGCCCGTGACGATCGCGATAATGGTCCAAGCCAGGCATCGAGTGGACCGACTCGTACATTTTGCTGGGCAAAATGTAACCAGTATTTGCTACAAGCCAACCGCACCGGGATAATGCGCGCCACTTGGGTCGCAAGGCCATGCAGGGTTGGACGCGGGTCAAACCACTGAACCGTGACAATAAAAGCCCGCAGGGGTGGGATGAGTTTTGATCAATTTCAGTATCGCCCAATGGCGCGCGTGGGCCCCTGGGCTCGAAAGCGTGGACGACTGGCAGGCCTGGAGCCGACAGCCGGTTGTATTGCCGGCCAGCGATGCCGCCCCTGACGTATCGTTCCTGCCTGCCATGCAGCGTCGTCGCCTCAGCCGCCTGGCGAGGATGGCCTTCAGTGTCGGCTGGCCACTGGCCGAGGGCCAGCCGGACCTACCGTTGGTCTTTATTTCCCGCCACGGCGAAACCCCGCGCACTTTCGAGATTCTCAAGGATCTGGCGGCCGACCAGCCCTTGTCGCCAACTCAGTTCAGCCTGTCGGTGCACAACGCCGTGATCGGCCTGTGGTCGATCATGCGCGGCGAAACCAGCGAAATGACCGCCTTGGCCGCCACCGGCGACGGCTTGGAACACGGCGTGCTGGAGGCCGCCGCCTTGTTGAACGAAGGCTCGCCGGCGGTGTTGCTGGTGATCACCGAAGAACAGCCGCCGCAGGTCTACGCACCGTGGGTCGATGACGTGCCCTTCCCCTATGCCATGGGCCTGCTGCTGACGCAGGGCGACGACTGGCAACTGGACCTGTCCGCGCAGGCCAACCAGCGATCTGGCAGCGACTGGCCCCATGCCCTGGACCTGTTGCGTACCCTGCTGAACAACGAAACCACCTGCCAACATGCCTGGAAGAATCGTGTATGGACCTGGCAACGCAACCGGTGACCGGTAAACATCGCGACGCCTATTACTGGCGCCTGGTCGCGACCGCCGCAAGCTTCGCCCTGTTCGGGCTGGGCGGGCTGTGCCTGCGTTTGCTGGTTTTTCCGTTGCTGGCGTGGCTGCCCGGCGATGCCCAGGCCCACCGACAAAGGGCTCGTCGTACCGTCGGGCGGTTGTTCTGGTTCTTTATCCGGTTCATGGCCCGTACCGGCGTGCTCACCTACCAGATCGATGGTGCCGAACGGCTCGGGCGCCCCGGGCAGATGATCATTGCCAATCACCCCTCGCTGATCGACGTGGTGTTCCTGATCGGGCTGGTGCCCAACGCCAACTGCGTGGTCAAGCAAAGCCTGTGGGACAATCCCTTTACCCGTGGTCCATTGCGTTCAACCCAGTACATCAGCAACGACGGCAGCATGGATATGCTCGATGCCGCCAGCGATACCCTGCAAGATGGCCAGACGCTGATCGTGTTTCCCGAAGGGACGCGCACCCAGCCAGGCCAGGTGCCGGCCTTTCATCGGGGGGCCGCGGCCATCGCCCTGCGGGGTGCGAAAATCCTCACGCCCGTCACGATCAAGGTCAACCCCACGACCCTGACCAAGGCCGAACCCTGGTATCGCATCCCCCGGCGCCGCGTGCACTTCAGTTTTCACGTCGGGGCCGATATAGATCCACAGGCGTTCGCCGCGCTCGGCCCGCCTCCCCAGGCTTCGCGCAGGCTCAACGATTTCTTGCATCACTATTTCATCAAGGAGCTCGCCGAAGATGAGCGATCTGCACCGTGACATCAAACAGCTGATCATCGACGCCCTCGGCCTGGAGGATATTGGAGTCGACGACATCGGCGACCACCAGACCCTGTTCGGCGAAGGCCTGGGCCTGGACTCGGTGGATGCCCTGGAGCTAGGCCTGGCGATCCAGAAGGAGTACGGCATCAAGATCGACGCCGACGCCAAGGACACTCGTAACCATTTCAGCAATGTGGCAAGCCTTGCGGCCTTCGTCACTGCAAAACGCCCCTGAGACCGGACCATGCAAACTCGTGACGACATTTTCAACACCCTGCGTGACGCCCTGGTCGAGCTCTTCGAGCTGGACCCAGAGCGCGTGACGCTGGAATCGAACCTGTACCAGGACCTGGAAATCGACAGCATCGATGCGGTTGACCTGATCGACCACATCAAGCGCCAGACCGGCAAGAAAATCGCCGCCGAGGAATTCAAGTCGGTGCGCACCGTCAATGACGTGGTCGAGGCGGTCTATCGACTGGTTCAACCGGCCGCATGACCCGGCTGATTGGCCTCGGCCTGCTGCTGGCAGGCCTGCTGTACCCCTTTGCGGTGTATTTCGGCATGGAGCATTTCGCCCCGTGGCAGTTCGGGCTGCTGCTGGGTAGCCTGTGGCTGGCCCGGGCGTTGTTAGGCAATGGCGGCGCCGGTAGTCGCTGGATGGCAACCACGGCGATCGTGTTTTGCGTGTTGCTCGCGCTGTTCGACAGCCCGCTTTTGCTGCGCTGGTACCCGGTGCTGATCAGCGGGTTCATGCTCGGGCTGTTCGCCCTGAGCCTGAAATACGGCCCGCCAATGATCGAACGCCTGGCCCGCCTGCGCGAACCGCAGCTGCCGGCCAAGGCGGTGGTGTATACGCGTCAGGTCACGGTGGCCTGGAGTGTGTTTTTCCTGTGTAACGGTTTGCTCGCCGCCGCCCTGACCCTCTGGGCGCCGCTGAGCTGGTGGATGTTGTACACCGGCCTGATTTCCTACGGATTGATGGGGCTGCTGTTTGCCATTGAATGGCTCATACGACAACGGGTAAGAGGCCGCCCATGAATTGGATAACACTTGAGCGGATGTTGCTCAGGGCTCAGCCGGAACGCACCGTCGCGGTCGCTCCGGCGCTGGATCATTCGCAACTGCGGGACGCGGCGTTGCGCCTGGCGGCCGGCCTGCAAGCCCAGGGCGTGCGCCAGGTGGCGGTGCACCTGGAAGATGCAGCCGACCTGGCCATCGCCCTGCTCGGTGCCTGGCACGCCGGCACGCGCGTCCTGCTTCCTGCCGACCTGCAAGCGCAGACACGCCAGCGCTGGGCGTCGGAGGTGGACCTGTGGCTGACCGACCAGCCCGGCGACACCCATCCCGACGACTTGCGATGCGCGCCGATGGACGCCGCCGAGCTGGACCTCGATCACTGCTGGCTGAGCCTGTGCACCTCCGGCTCCAGCGGCGAGCCCAAGCGCATCGAGAAAACCCTGCGGCAGTTGAGTAACGAAGTCCAGGCCCTGGAACAGCTGTGGGGCGCCGACCTGGGCCCGGCCTGCATGATCGGCAGCGTTGCCACCCAGCACATCTACGGGCTGCTGTTCCGAGTGCTGTGGCCGCTGTGCGCCGGGCGTCCGTTCGGGCGCAGGCAATTGGCGTTCCCCGAAGACCTGCAACGCGCCAGCCGCGAGCAACCGGTGTTCGCCTGGGTCGCCAGCCCGGCGTTGCTCAAGCGCATGGGCGACAACCTCGATTGGCCGGCCCTGAGCAGCGTGCGCCGGGTGTTCTCCTCCGGCGGCGCCTTGCCAGCCGAGGCCGCGCAAAGCTTGCAGCGACGCCTGGGACAATGGCCGACGGAAATTTTCGGCAGCTCGGAAACCGGCGGTATCGCCTGGCGCCAGGGTGACCTATGGTGGCAGCCCTTTGCCGACGTCAAGCTGAGCCAGGACAGCGACGGCGCCTTGCTGATCGCTTCGCCCTATCTGCCCGCCGGGCATGTGGAACACACCGCCGACGCGGCGCGAATCGCCGAAGATGGGCGCTTCGAGCTGCTCGGGCGACTGGACCGTATCGTCAAGCTCGAAGAGAAGCGCATCTCCCTGCCCATGCTCGAACAGGCGCTGGTGGCTCACGACTGGGTCAGCGAAGCGCGGCTGGGCGTGGTGCAGGAGAACCGCGCCTCCCTCGGCGCGCTGCTGGTGCTGAGCGACGCTGGCCTGCGGGCCTTGCGCAACCAGGGTCGGCGGGCCGTGACCGAGGGCCTGCGCCGGCACCTGAGCGAACATTGCGAAACCCTCGCCCTGCCACGGCGCTGGCGCTGGCTGCGGCAGTTGCCGCTCAACGCCCAGGGCAAGCTGCCCCAGGCCGAGGTCGAGGCGCTGCTGATGGCGCCACGCCCCAAAGCCCCCGACGTGTTGGAGCAGGTCGAAACCGACGGTGAGTGGAGCCTGCGCCTGGTCGTGCCGCCTGACCTCGCGTACTTCAGCGGCCACTTCCCCACCGCCCCGGTATTGCCCGGCGTGGTGCAGGTCGACTGGGCCTTGAGCCTGGGCCGCCAACTGCTGGACCTGCCGCCGCGGTTCGTCGGCATGGAGGTGCTGAAATTCCAGCAACTGGTTCGCCCCGGTGACGACATCCAACTGCACCTGCGCTTCGACCGCGAGCGCGGCAAGCTGTACTTTGCCTACCGCAATGCCACGGCCGCCTGCTCCAGTGGGCGGATTGTGTTGGGGATGGCGAATGATTAATGCTCACACTGCCCTCCTGTGGCGAGGGAGCTTGCTCCCGCTGGGCGGCGTAGGAGCTGACGAGTGCAACGAGGCTGCGATCTTGTCCCAGACAGTTGAGTCGCAAGTGAAAGATCAACATCAAAAGATCGCAGCCTTCGGCAGCTCCTACAGCGGGAGCAAGCTCCCTCGCCACAAAATGCACCTTAGCCACCGAGACATGCCGCATGCATAACCCCTGCGCCGTCATCCCGGTCTACAACCACGAAACCGCCATCTCGGCGGTGGTCCAGGCGTTGCTCGCCAACGGCCTGCCCTGCGTACTGGTGGATGACGCCAGCAACCCGGCATGTGCCGCCGTACTGGAACGACTGGCCGAGGGCGAGCAGGTGCATCTGGTCAGGCTGGCCGTCAACCAGGGCAAGGGCGGCGCGGTCATGACCGGCTTGCGCGAAGCGTCGCGCCTGGGTTTCAGCCACGCCTTGCAGGTGGACGCCGACGGGCAGCACGATCTGGGTGATGTGAAGACCTTCATCGAGCAATCCCGTGCCCACCCGGACGCAGTGATCTGCGGCTATCCGCACTACGACGCCAGCGTGCCGAAAGGTCGCCTGTACGCGCGCTACCTGACCCACGTCATGGTCTGGATCAACAGCCTGTCCCTGCAAATCCGCGACTCGATGTGCGGCTTTCGGGTCTACCCCTTGGCACCGACCCTGGCGCTGATCGACTCGGCCAATATCGGCAAACGCATGGATTTCGACTCGGACATCCTGGTGCGCCTGGCCTGGCGCAATCAGCCGATGCACTGGCTGCACACCCGAGTCCATTACCCTCAGGACGGCGTTTCGCATTTTCGCCTGTTCCACGACAACGTGCTGATTTCCAGCATGCACACCCGGCTGTTCTTCGGCATGCTGGTGCGCGCGCCCCTGATCCTCTGGCGACGGTGGCGGACATGAGCCTTCAGGCAGACAAGCAACATTGGGCCGACCGCCAGGAGCGCGGCAGCTTCTGGCTGATGAAACTCACCGCGCTCGCCGCCAAGGTGCTCGGCCGACGCTTGTTGACCCCGGTGCTGTACGGCATCGTCCTGTACTTTTTCATTTTCGGCCGCAGCGCGCGCCAGGCGGCCTGGCAATACCAGCAACGCCTGGCCGACTGGAGCGCACGCCCCGAACTGCGCCCGACCCGCTGGCGGGTGTTCGGGCAGTTCATGGCGTTCGCCGATTCCTTGCTCGACAAGCTCGACGTCTGGAACGGCAAGCTGAGCATCGACCAGATCGAAATCGTCGACCCGGCGCTACTGCGCAATCACCTGCGCGATGCCCGTGGGCAAATGCTGGTGGGCGCGCACCTGGGCAACCTGGAGATGTGCCGGGCCCTGGCCGAGCTGGGCGAGAAAGTGACCATGAACGTGCTGGTGCACACCAAGCACGCCGAGCAGTTCAACCGTTTGCTGGGCGAGGCCGGTGCCACGCACTTGCGGCTGATCCAGGTCAGTGAGCTGAACCCGGTGATCATGTTGCAACTGAGCGAGCGCCTGGAGCGCGGCGAGTGGCTGGCGATTGCCGGCGACCGCGTGCCACTGCACGGCGGACGCAGCGTGACCGTGGACTTCATGGGCCACCCGGCGGCATTCCCCCAGGGGCCCTGGCTGCTGGCCGGCCTGCTGAAATGCCCGGTCAACCTGCTGATGTGCCTCAAGCACGAGGGGCGCTATCGCGTCACGCTCGAACCCTTCGCCGATGCCGTGGTGTGGAAACGCAACGAGCGCGAACAAGTGATCGCCCATTGGGCCGGCCACTATGCCGAGCGCCTGGCGCAGTACTGCCTCCAGGGCCCCCAACAGTGGTTCAACTTTTACCCTTTCTGGAAGACCGATGACGATGCCCACTCTTGAGCCGGTAACCTTCGGCGAACGCCCCCTGCGCATCGAAGATGTGCTGGCCCTGGCCAACCGTCAGGCCGCGACGCAGTTGCAGGATGACCCGGCGTTCCGCCAGCGCATCGCCAAGGGTGCGCAATTCCTCGACTCCTTGCTGGACAAGGAAGGCGTGATCTACGGCGTGACCACCGGCTACGGTGACTCTTGCGTGGTGGCGGTGCCGCTGCACCATGTCGAGGCCCTGCCGCGTCACCTGTACACGTTCCACGGCTGTGGCCTGGGCAAGCTGCTGGACGCCCAGGCCACCCGCGCGGTGCTGGCGGCGCGCTTGCAGTCGCTGTGCCACGGCGTGTCCGGGGTGCGGGTGGAACTGCTGGAGCGGCTCCAGGCCTTTCTCGAACACGACATCCTGCCGCTGATCCCGGAAGAAGGTTCAGTGGGCGCCAGCGGCGACCTGACGCCGCTGTCCTACGTCGCCGCCACGCTGTCCGGTGAACGGGAAGTGATGTTCCGCGGCGAGCGGCGCCTGGCCGCCGATGTGCACCGTGAGTTGGGCTGGACCCCACTGGTGCTGCGGCCCAAGGAAGCCCTGGCGCTGATGAACGGCACCGCTGTGATGACCGGCCTGGCCTGCCTGGCCTTCGCCCGGGCCGACTACCTGCTGCAACTGGCGACCCGTATCACCGCGTTGAACGTCGTCGCCCTGCAAGGCAACCCGGAACATTTCGACGAGCGCCTGTTCGCCGCCAAGCCACACCCGGGGCAAATGCAGGTCGCCGCGTGGCTGCGCAAGGACCTGGCGATCGATGCGCCGACAGCGCCGCTGCATCGCCTGCAGGATCGCTATTCCCTGCGCTGCGCGCCCCATGTACTCGGCGTGCTGGCCGACAGCCTGGGCTGGCTGCGTTCGTTCATCGAGACCGAACTCAACAGCGCCAACGACAATCCGATCATCGACGCCGAAGCCGAGCGCGTGCTCCACGGCGGGCATTTCTACGGCGGGCATATCGCCTTCGCCATGGACAGCCTGAAGAACCTGGTGGCCAACGTCGCCGACCTGCTCGACCGGCAACTTGCCTTGCTGGTGGACGAGCGCTACAACCATGGCCTGCCGAGCAACCTGTCCGGCGCCAGCGCCGAGCGGGCGATGCTCAACCATGGCTTCAAGGCCGTGCAGATCGGCACCAGCGCCTGGACCGCCGAGGCGCTGAAAAACACCATGCCGGCCAGCGTGTTCTCGCGTTCCACCGAATGTCACAACCAGGACAAGGTGAGCATGGGCACCATCGCCGCCCGGGACGCGATCCGCGTGCTGGAACTGACCGAACAGGTCGCCGCCGCCACGTTGCTGGCGGCCAACCAGGGCGTATGGCTGCGCAGCCGTGCTGAAGACGCGCGGCCGTTGCCGCCGGCCCTGGCCGCCATGCACCAGCAACTGGCGGAGGATTTCGCTCCGGTCATCGAAGACCGCGCCCTGGAAGGCGAATTGCGCCTGTGCCTGCAACGCATTGCCGAACAACATTGGAGGCTGCATGCGTAGCCAAGGCGTTCTGCACGTCGACACCCACATCGTGGTGCCGTTTTTCGACGTCGATTCGATGAACGTGGTCTGGCACGGCCACTACGTCAAATACCTGGAAGTGGCTCGCTGTGCGCTGCTCGACCTGATCGGCCACAACTACAACGATATGCTCGAGTCCGGCCATGCCTGGCCGGTCATCGACCTGCAACTGCGCTACGTGCGCAGCGCCGTGTTCGGCCAGGCCCTGACCGTGCGTGCCAGCCTGGTGGAGTGGGAAAACCGGCTGAAGATCAATTACCTGATCAGCGACGCAGCCACCGGCGAGCGCTTGACCCGCGCCAGTTCGGTACAAGTGGCCGTGGACATCGCCAGCCGCGAAATGCTGCTGGCCTCGCCCCGGGTCTTTGTCGAAGCCGTCGAAAGGAAACTGCCATGAAACGCTTGTCGATCTGGCTGCTGCTGTGTTGCCTGGCGCCGTTGGCCCAGGCTTTCGACCTGCAGCAGTTGAGCGACCAACTGGCCCGCCCGGAGGTGATCCACGGCCAGTTCATCCAGGAAAAACACCTGCGCGCACTGCCCCAGCCTCTCACCAGCAAGGGCCGCTTCGTACTGGCGAAAAACCACGGCCTGCTGTGGCTGCTGCAAACCCCGCTGCAACAGGACTACCGCATTACCGCCCAGGGCATCGCCCGGCGGGATGGCAATGCCTGGCAGATGCTGCCGAACAAGAGCGCCGGCGCCGAGCAGAACCGCCTGTTCCTGGCGGTATTGCAGGGCGACAGCAGTGGCTTGCAACGGGATTTCGAACTGAGCCTGTCCGGCGAGCCACAGCAGTGGAAACTCACCCTGACCCCGCGCTCGGTGCTGCTCAAGCAGGTCTTCAACCAGATCAACATTGACGGAGGCGAACTGGTCCAGCGCATCGAACTGCTGGAAACCCAGGGCGACAGCACCGTGCTGCGCATGCAGGACGCCACCAGCGCGCAACCTTTGAGCGAAGCGGAGCAACATGATTTTGCCGAGTGAACGGATGCTGCCCCGGCTGTTCCTGATCCTACTGCTGGCCGTGCTCGCGCTCGCCGGCTGGCAGTGGCGCAACGGCGCGCCGCTGTCGGCCAATCTCATGGAACTGGTGCCGGGCACGTCGCCCGATGCCCTGGAACTGATCGCCGAGCAGCGCATGCAGGAACCGTTGAATCGCGAGGTGCTGGTGCTGGTCGGTCATGCCGATCGCCAGCAAGCCATCGCCCTGGCGCAAACCCTGGGCGAGCAATGGCAGGCCAGCGGCCTGTTCGACAAGGTGCAATGGACATTGCAGGCCGACTTGCCGGCGTTGCGTACGCAACTGCTCAACGGGCGATTGGCGATGCTCTCGGCGGCGGACCGGCAGCAACTGATCGAACAGCCCCAGGCGTTCATCCAGCAACGAGTACAGGCCCTGTTCGACCCGTTCAGCGGCTTCAGCCTGGTGCCGAACCAGGACGATTGGCTGGGCCTGACCGGGCGTATCCAGAACAGCCAGCCCCAACGCGGCGCGATCAAATTCGACATCGGCAGCGGGGCCCTGGTCGCCGATGCCGACGGTAAAAGCTGGGTGATGCTGCGGGCCCGTGCCCAGGGCACCGCCTTCGACATGAACCTGCCGCTGCAAGTGGCCGAGCTGCTGCAACGCAGCCGCGACCAGGCGAGCCAGGCCCAAGGGCAACTGCTGGCGGCCAGCGGCCTGCTGTACGCCGCCAGCGGCCAGCAACAGGCGTCGCGGGAAATCACCTGGGTCGGCGGTGGCGCGACGGTCGGCATTTTGCTGCTGCTGTTGCTGGCCTTCCGACGCCTGCGGGTGTGGCTGGCGTTCGTGCCGGTGCTGGTGGGCATGCTGTTCGGTGCCGTGGCGTGCGTGGCCTTGTTCGGACGCATGCATGTGATGACCCTGGTATTGGGTTCCAGCCTGATCGGCGTCGCGGTGGATTACCCCCTGCACTACCTGTCCAAGAGCTGGAGCCTCAAGCCATGGCGCAGCTGGCCGGCCTTGCGCCTGACCCTGCCGGGGCTGAGCCTGAGCCTGGCGACCACCTGCATCGGCTACCTGGCCCTGGCCTGGACGCCGTTCCCGGCCCTGACCCAGATCGCGATATTTTCCGCCGCCGGGCTGGTGGGTGCCTACTTGACCGCGGTGTGCCTGTTGCCGGCGCTGCTCAACGGTGCGGATTTGCGTCCGGCCCAGTGGCCGCTGCGGCTGTGCGAATGCCTGCTCCAGATCCGCCAGGCGTTGTTGGCACGGGTGCCTACGCCAGTGCTGCTGGTGTTGCTGCTGAGTTTCTGCGCGGGCGGCCTCTGGCACCTGACCACGAAAAACGACATCCGCCAGTGGATCGGCACGCCTCAGCACCTCACCGACGAAGCCCGCGAGATCGCGCGCATCACCGGCTTCCAGCCCACCAGCCAGTTCTTCCTGATCCGCGCCGACAATCAGTCTCAACTGCTGGAGCGCCAGACCGCCCTCAACGAGCGGCTGGATCAGTTGATCGCCCTGGAAAAACTCCAGGGCTACCTGTCGCTGAACCAACTGGTGAGCCCGCCCGCCGACCAGCAGAAAGTGCGTGAGGCCCTGGCCCGGTTGCCGGCTGTCTGGCAGCCGTTGCTGGACCTGGGCGTGCCGGTCGCCGCGCTGCAAGCGGAACTGGCGCAATTGCAGGCCTTGCCGGTGACCGACATCGATGCCGCGCTGGCCGGGCCCCTGGCCGAGCCGTACCGCACGCTCTGGCTCGGCCCCACCGCGCAAGGCGTGGCCGCCATGATCAGCCTGCAAGGCTTGAACGATGCCGCGCTGCTGCGGGTGCAAGCCGTGGACCTGCCGGGGGTACAACTGGTGGATCGCCTGGGGGACCTGAACCGGGTCTTCGCCGCCACGCAGGTCAGCGCCGCCGAGTTGAAACTGGCCTCCTGCGTGCTGATCGTGCTGGTGCTGATCTGGCCGTTCGGGGTCGGTGCGGCGTTGCGCATCGTCGCCCTGCCATTGCTGGCCGCGCTGTGCAGCCTGGCGAGCCTCGGCTGGCTGGGGCAGCCACTGACCCTGTTCAGCCTGTTCGGCCTGCTGCTGGTGACGGCCATCGGCGTCGATTACGCGATCCTGATGCGCGAGCAGATTGGTGGCGCGGCGGTGAGCCTGCTGGGCACTTTCCTGGCAGCGATCACTACCTGGCTGTCGTTCGGCCTGCTGGCGCTTTCCAGCACACCGGCGGTGAGTAACTTCGGCCTGGCGGTGAGCCTGGGGCTGGCTTTCAGTTTCATGCTGGCGCCGTGGGCCGGACGTCACGAACACCCCACATCCGCTCAAGAAGACCAACGATGATTACGGAACTCGAGGAATCCCAATGCCTGTGACTGAAACGGAACATCGCCAGGTCGTCGTCATCGGTGCCGGCCCCTCCGGGGCCATTGCCGCCGCGCTGCTCAAGCGCAAGGGCCACGATGTGCTGGTCATCGAGCGCCAGCATTTCCCACGGTTCTCCATCGGTGAGAGCCTGTTGTCCCATTGCCTGGATTTCGTTGAAGAAGCCGGCATGCTCGACGCGGTGAATGCCGCTGGGTTCCAGCGCAAGAACGGCGCCGCGTTTGCCTGGGGCGAGCGCTACAGCGCCTTTGACTTCGGCGATACCTTCAGCAACGGCAAGCCCACCACTTTCCAGGTGCAACGGGCCGACTTCGACAAGTTGCTGGCCGACCAGGCCGCCCTGCAAGGCGTGGAGATCCGCTACGGCCAAGCGATTGCCAGTGCCGACTTCACCCTCGTCAAACCACGACTGGGCGTGCAGCGTGAAGACGGCAGCCAGTACTGCGTCGAAGCTGACTTCGTGCTCGATGCCAGCGGCTACGGTCGCGTCCTGCCGCGCCTGCTGGACCTTGAAGCGCCGTCGAACTTCCCGCTGCGCCAGGCCGTGTTCACGCACATCGAGGATCGTATCGACACTCCGGCGTTCGACCGGGAAAAGATCCTCATCACCACCCACCCGAGCAAACGTGACGTGTGGTTCTGGACCATTCCGTTCAGCGGCGGGCGCTGCTCGGTGGGCGTGGTCGCGGCGGCGGAACATTTCGCCGGCCGCACCGACGACCTCGATGCCTGCCTGCGTGGTTTCATCGACGAAACCCCAAGCCTGGCCGGCGTACTGCAAAATGCGGAGTGGGACACCCCGGCGCGGACCATCGGCGGCTACTCGGCCAACGTCAAGACCCTGCACGGCCCGGGCTTTGCCCTGTTGGGCAACGCCGCGGAATTCCTCGACCCGGTGTTCTCCTCCGGTGTGACCATTGCCATGCGTTCGGCGAGCATGGCCGCCGACGTACTCCACCGCCAGCTCCAAGGCGAAAGCGTCGATTGGCAAAGCGAGTTTGCCGAGCCGCTCAAGCGCGGCGTCGACACCTTCCGCTGCTATGTCGAAGGCTGGTACGCCGGCACCTTCCAGGACGTGATTTTCTACACCGAAGGTTCAGACGACATCCGGCGCATGATCAGTTCGATCCTGGCTGGCTACGCCTGGGATCAACGCAACCCGTTTGTCAGTGAACCCAAGCGGCGCCTGCGCATGCTCTCGGAAATCTGCGCAAGCCCGGCGCCGAGTCAGCAACCATGAGCTACCTGAGCGACAACTACGTCGAAGAAACCCGCTTCGGCTTCTGGTTCCTGCGCAGCCACACCTGGCAGCACCACGTGTTGCGCGTGGCGATCAACGACCTGCGCAGCCTGTTCAGCACCGCGCTGCCAGCAAATCCGGTGCTGCTGGACGCCGGCTGCGGCCAGGGCAAATCATTCCAGTACCTGCGCCAGGTGTTCGCGCCACAACGCCTGATCGGCGTGGATGCCGACCCTCACAGCCTGGACCTGAGCCGGGAGGAAGCCGCGCGCCAAGGCATGACCGTGGAACTGATCGGCAGCGACTGCGCGACCTTGGCGGTGCCCGACGCCAGCGTCGACCTGCTGTTCTGCCACCAGACGTTCCATCACCTGGTGGAGCAGGAAAAAGCCCTCGCCGAGTTCTACCGCGTACTCAAGCCCGGCGGCTATTTGATGTTCGCCGAATCCACCGAAGCCTACATCGATACCTGGGTGATCCGCTGGCTGTTCCGCCACCCCATGCACGTGCAGAAAAGTGCCGCGCAGTACCTGCAGATGATCCGCGATCAAGGGTTCCGGTTCGAAGACCGCAACGTCTCCTACCCGTACCTGTGGTGGAGCCGTGCCAAGGATTTCGGCCTGCTGGAGCGCTTTGGCCTGCGCCGGCCCAAGCCATTTGGCGAGCGTGAGGAAACCCTGGTCAATGTGGTGGCGCGCAAACCTGGCGAAGGGGCTGCCGGATGATCCGTGGCCTGCTGATCGCCTGTGTGTTGCTGCTCAGCGCCTGCGCCAGCCAGGCGCCGCTGCCCGCCCGCACGCCGACCCTGGCGTTGCCGATGCAACTGCACATCGAGCGGACCCTGGCCGGCCAACGCCAGGACTGGCTACTGGTGATCCAGCGCGAAGACACCGGCATCCGTTGGTCGATGATGGACCCGCTGGGCATTCCCGTGGCCCGCCAGCGCCTGGTCGACGGCCAGTGGCAGGCCGACGGTCTGCTGCCACCCAATGCCGAGGCCCGGGAGTTGTTCGCCGCGCTGTTGTTCGCCCTGACCCCCGAAGCCGAGCTGTCCGGCAACTATCCGGCGGCCCGGCGACAGGCGTCGCAACGGACCCTCGATAATCGCTGGCAGGTGCGCTACACGCAGCCGCTGGATTTTGAAATGAGCCTGCCCCAAGGCCCCCGCTACCGCATCACACCGTTGACCGAGAACGCCCCATGACCGCCTACCTGAATGCCCTCGGGGTGATCTGCGCCCTGGGCCGCGACAAGCACACTGTCGCGCGCAACCTGTTTGCCGGCGACTGCTCGGGCGTGCGCAGCGAGGATGGCTGGGTGGCCGAACGGGCCTTGCCGGTCGCCGCGGTACCGGGTGAACTCGCGCCCATCCCCCCTGCCCTGGCGGCGCAACGCAGCCGTAATAATCAACTGCTGTTGGAAGCGGGGTTGCAGATTCGCACCGAGATCGACCAGGCCATCCAGGCCTACGGTCGCGCTCGCATCGGCATCGTCCTGGGCACCAGTACGTCGGGCATCGATGAGGCCAGCCAGGGCATTGCCCACTACCTGCGCGAGCAGCGCTTCCCCGACGGCTACGACTACCAGCAACAGGAACTCAGCGCGCCGGCCAACTTTCTTTCCGACTGGCTCGGCCTGAGCGGCCCGTCCTACGTGATTTCCACGGCCTGTACCTCCAGCGCCCGCGCCTTGATGAGCGCCCGGCGCCTGTTGGACCTGGGCCTGTGCGATGCGGTGCTGTGCGGCGGCGTGGACAGCCTGTGCAAACTGACCCTCAACGGTTTTTCCGCGTTGGAAGCAGTGTCGAACGAACGCTGCAATCCGTTCTCGGTGAACCGCAGCGGCATCAACATTGGCGAAGCGGCGGTGCTGTTTCTCATGAGCAAAACGCCAGGCGAGGGAACGCCGATTGCCTTGCTCGGCGACGGCGCCAGTTCCGATGCCCACCATATCTCCGCGCCCGAACCCAGCGGTCGCGGCGCGCGCCAGGCCATGGAAAAAGCCCTGCGCTGCGCCGGCCTCGACGCCCGCCAGATCGACTACCTGAACCTGCATGGCACCGCCACGCAACACAACGACGCCATGGAAAGCCAGGCCGTGGCCGGGCTGTTCCCGGCGGGCGTGCCCTGCTCGTCCACCAAGCCCATGACCGGCCATACCCTCGGCGCGGCCGGGGCGCTGGAAGCGGCGTTCTGCTGGCTGGCCCTGAGCACACAAAACACCGCCCAGGCCCTGCCGCCGCACATCTGGGACGGCCAGGCCGATCCTGCCCTGCCAGCGCTCGACTGGGTCACCGCCAACACCCGCCTGAAACCCGCCACCGCGCGCCGCCTGATGAGCAATTCATTTGCCTTCGGCGGCAACAACGTCAGCCTGATTATCGGAGACGCCCCATGACTGACTGGCCGCTCGCCGAACTGCTGCCCCATGCCGGCGACATGATCCTCATCGACCGGATCCTGTCGTTCGATGACGAACAGATCCACACCCACGCCACCGTCAAGCCCGGCGGTTTGTTCAACCGCGACGACGGCGCACTGCCGGCCTGGGTCGGCATCGAGCTGATGGCCCAGAGTGTCGCGGCGTTTGCCGGTTGCCACGCCCGCCGACGCGGCGATGCCGTGGAGTTGGGCTTTTTGCTCGGCACCCGCAAGTTCGAATGCAACGTCGACTGCTTTCCCGTCGGCACCGAGCTGAGCATCCATGGCGTGCGCTCCCTGGAAGACGACAACGGCATGGGCGTGTTCGAATGCCACATCCACGCCCCCGGCATCCATGCCACGGCCCGGCTCAATGTATTCCGTCCGCCCCAGGCTGCCCATTACCTTCATGAACCGTCCGCAACAGGAACCCCGCCATGACTGAATCCGTACTGGTCACCGGCTCCAGCCGTGGCATCGGCCGCGCCATCGCCCTGCGCCTGGCCCAGGCCGGGCACGACATCGTGCTGCACTGCCGCAGCGGTCGCGCCGAGGCCGAGGCGGTCCAGGCACAAATCCAGGCCCTGGGCCGCAACGTCCGGGTGCTGCAATTCGACGTGGCCGACCGCGCCGCTTGCAAGGCCATTCTCGAAGCCGATGTCGAAGCCCACGGCGCCTATTACGGCGTGGTGCTCAATGCCGGCCTGACCCGCGACGGCGCCTTCCCGGCCCTGAGCGAAGACGACTGGGATGTGGTGATGCGCACCAACCTCGACGGTTTCTACAACGTACTGCACCCGGTGATGATGCCGATGATCCGTCGTCGCGCCGCCGGGAGGATCGTCTGCATCACTTCGGTTTCCGGGCTGATCGGCAATCGCGGCCAGGTCAACTACAGTGCTTCGAAGGCCGGTTTGATCGGCGCGGCCAAGGCGTTGGCAATCGAGCTGGGCAAGCGCAAGATCACCGTCAATTGCGTCGCGCCGGGGTTGATCGACACCGCCATGCTCGATGAAAACGTACCCGTGGAAGAACTGATGAAAATGATCCCCGCCCAGCGCATGGGCACCCCGGAAGAAGTGGCTGGCGCGGTGAACTTCCTGATGTCCGCCGAAGCCGGCTACATCACCCGGCAGGTCCTGGCCGTCAACGGAGGCTTGTGCTGATGAAGCGCGTCGTCGTCACCGGCATGGCCGGCATCACCTCCGTGGGCAGCGACTGGGAAACCATCGCCAGCAACTTCGCCGCCAACCGCAGCGGCATCCGGCGCATGGATGAGTGGGACCGTTTCACCGAACTGAACACGCGCCTGGCCGGCCCCATCGACGACTTCCAGGTCCCGGCCCACTGGACCCGCAAGCAATTGCGCAGCATGGGGCGGGTCTCGCGCCTGGCAGTCGCGTCGGCGGAACAGGCCCTGGCCGACGCCGGCCTGCTGGGCGACGAATCGATCAAGGACGGGCGCATGGGCGTGTCCTGCGGTTCATCCACCGGCAGCACCGATGAGATCAAGGCGTTCGGCAACATGCTGCTCAACAGCGTGGCCGAAGGCCTGAACGCCAACTCCTATGTGCGCATGATGCCCCACACCACCGCGGCCAACATCAGCATCTTCTTCGGGCTGACCGGACGCCTGATCCCCACTTCCAGTGCCTGCACCAGCGGCAGCCACGGCATCGGCTATGCCTACGAGGCCATCAAGTTCGGGCGCCTGCCGTTGATGCTGGCCGGCGGCGCGGAAGAACTGTGCCCGACCGAAGCGATGGTTTTCGATGCGCTCTACGCCACCAGCCTGAAAAACGATGCGCCACAAACCAGCCCGCGTCCCTACGACAAAGGCCGCGATGGCCTGGTGATCGGCGAAGGTGCCGGCATGCTCGTGCTCGAGGAACTGGAACACGCCCTGGCCCGGGGCGCACGGATTCATGCCGAGATCGTTGGCTTCGGCAGCAACGCCGACGGCCAGCACGCCACCCGCCCCGAACTGGTCACCATGCGCCGGGCCATGGAATTGGCCCTGGAAGATGCCGGCCTCGAACCCTCGGCCATCGGCTACGTCAACGGCCATGGCACCGCCACCGAACAGGGCGACATCGCCGAAACCCTGGCCACCAGCAGCCTGTTTGGCGAGCACATGCCCATCAGCTCGCAGAAGAGCTTCCTCGGCCACACCCTGGGTGCCTGCGGGGCGCTGGAGTCCTGGTTCAGCATCGAAATGCTGAAGAGCGACCAGTACGTGCACACCTTCAACCTCGATGAGGTCGATCCCCAATGCGGCCAGCTCGACTACCTGCGCAGCGAGTTCAGGTCGATGAGCAACGAATACGTGATGAACAACAACTTCGCCTTTGGTGGGGTCAACACCTCGCTGATCTTCCGCCGCTGGCGCTGAATCGGATTCAAAACCCCGTTACCCCTACGTCAAGGAGACCATGATGTCGTTGAAGAAAATCGCCGTGACCGCCGCCCTGTTGCTCAGCACCCTGCCAAGCCTCAGCCAGGCCCGTGATACCGCGCTGTTCCTGCCGTTCGACAAGGTCGTCGCCGAAGCCATCCGCACCGGCAAGATCGACGGCAGCGTGAAGTTCTACCTGGCCGGCAACAAACCGGCTGGCAACGTCACCGTGGTCAGCCCCGGCGCCGTGACCAACAAGAAAACCAACGCCTTCAACAAGTCCGATGAAGTGGCCTGCGAATGGGTGCTGCAATCAGCCCTGATCAGCCTGCACCAGGCCGCCAAGAACGCCGGCGCCAACGCCGTCACCAACATCGTCAGCTTCTACAAGAGCAACGAACGCAAAGACCCCACCACCTACGAATGCCACGCCGGCGCGATCATGGCTGGTGTTGCGTTGAAAGGGGATTTGGCGAAGGTGCAGTAAAAAGCGCCGTTTGGGCCATTAGAGAAGCCTGGCAATTGATGCCAGGCCATCCCGCAACCCTCATGTGCGAGCTTGCTCGCAATAGCGCTGGGTCAGTACCGGCGATGTTGGCTGTACTGCCGTCATCGCGAGCAAGCCCGCTCCCACAGGGTTGGGTGCCGTACCCGGATATTGCGAACACCACAGTTCCACTGTGGGAGCGAGCTTGCTCGCGATAGCGCTGGGTCAGTACCGGCGATGTTGGCTGTGCTGCCGTCATCGCGAGCAAGCTCGCTCCCACAGGGTTTGGTGGCAGACCCGGATATTGCGAACACCACAGTTCCACTGTGGGAGCGGGCTTGCTCGCGATAGCGCTGGGTCAGTACCGGCGATGTTGGCTGTACTGCCGTCATCGCGAGCAAGCTCGCTCCCACAGGGTTTGGTGGCAGACCCGGATATTGCGAACACCACAGTTCCACTGTGGGAGCGAGCTTGCTCGCGATAGCGCTGGGTCAGTACCGGCGATGTTGGCTGTGCTGCCGTCATCGCGAGCAAGCTCGCTCCCACAGGGTTTGATATGTTGTCGGCACCCTCGCTTTCACAGGCATCAGGTAGATCACCTTCACTCTGTTTGAGTGTTCAGCATGAACCTTGTGGCGAGGGAGCTTGCTCCCGCTGGGCTGCGCAGCAGACCCTCGTTCATTGGATGTCTTCCTTCATCCCATTCGAGTGCAGGCGATGAACATCCGCCAGTTTAAGAGCAGGCAGGAAATCCTCCGCCATCGGCACGCCTTCACGCACGATGATCAGGAAACGTTTCTGAAGCGTATTGATGATTTCGTCGCCATTGCTCAAACGACTGCCGACCAGCGCGATATTGCTATTGGCTTGCCCCGCACCGGTGATGATCCGTGCCGTGCTGCCATCGGCATACACCACTTGGTCGCCTTTCTGCGCGGCGCATACTTTCCAGCCATTATCCAAGGTGAACGTCAATGAAGATGACACCTGCTGGATCGTTCCGCCGTACCGCGTCTGGCTACCCTCGGTGGCCACTCGATAAATAGCGATTGGCGGATGCGCTTGGACGAATGCTTTTTGTCGATTGACGAATGCCGCGACTTCTTCGCCGTAACCCTCCAGGTGGCGTTGCTCCAAGTACAAGTCATCCAAATGACAGAGAGCTTCACGGGAGATTTCGTTGGTATAGGGGGCATCCAAAGATGAGTGCATTTCCAGGGACCTTATTCATGGGCTTCAGGCTGCGTCCCTTGCCGCTGGGAAGGAGCACTGAGCCGGACGATTCGGAATGATGAATAAGACGTCGCAGCGCAGGCGAGTGGCAATCCCAAGGGCGTGGTACCTGGAACGAATAGGAAGTGTCTCAACTAGAAATGCGCGTTTTCCTACAGCACAGAGCGTTTATCTGGCGATTCGTTAAGCTTGGCTTCAATCGCTCGAAGAATGCACTCTGGAGAGGCGCTTACGCGAGCTGGAAACCGTGAGCGAGCGGGTCTCTGTCATCGACAAAAAGGGTGTTGTAGCCTGTCACCTGAGCCCAACCGGTGATGCTCGGGCGTATGCCGGCGAATTCGCCAACCTTTATCGCCGCCTCGACCTTGCCTTCGTAAAGCGTGCCAATCGGACTCTCGTGTCGATAGGTGTCGCCGACTCTCAGCCGCCCCTTGCCAAACAACTGCGCCATCCTGGCGGAAGTTCCGGTGCCACCAGGAGAACGATCAATGGCCTTGTCACCGTAAAACACCGCGCAACGACCATCCGCTGTGCTGTTCTGCGGTTTGTCGCACCAGATGACGTGATGCACGCCAGTGATCCGCTCATTTTCCGGGTGCAACGGATTGCAGATTCCGGCCAGCGCCGCGCGCAGTTTCACACTCAGACCGACGATATCGGCGGTGCTGTGTCCATCAAGGCCTGGCCAGCATTGCTGCGGTTCGACCACCGCGTAAAAGTTACCGCCGTAGGCGATGTCGACAGTCAGTTGCCCGACGCCAGGCACCTGCACCACAACATCCGCGCTGTGCAGGTAGCTGGCGACGTTGAACAGTTTGATCGACTCGACGTATTCACCGTCCAGGGTGTATTCGACATCGACACGGCCGGCCGGGGTTTCGATCGCCAGCTTGCCCGGTTCTTTCGGCGTCACCAGCCCCTCTTCGATGACCACCGTCGAAAGCCCGATGGTCCCCGCGCCGCACATCGGCAAGCAGCCGCTGACTTCGATGAACAACGCGCCAAAGTCGCAATCTTCGCGAGTCGAGGGGTAGATGATCACGCCGGACATGATGTCGTGGCCGCGAGGCTCGAACATCAGCGCGGTGCGTACCCAGTCGTGATCGCGGACGAATATCTCCCGCCGCTCGGCCATGGAAACCGATGGCAACAACGGACCGCCACCTGCGACAACGCGAACCGGATTGCCGCAGGCGTGGGAATCGATACAGAAAAAACTGCGTCTCATGGTGACGTCCTGTTAAACCATTTTGCTTGGCGAATGGCGCTGCAGCGCGCCGCGAGACAGGCGATCGAGCAGCAACGCGATGGCGACGATGGCAAGACCGGCGCGCAGGCCCAGGCCCATTTCCATCCGCGACAGCCCCCTGGTGACTTCAGCCCCCAGGCCACCCGCCCCCACCAGACCGGCGAGTACCACCATGGCCAGCGACATCAGGATGCACTGGTTCAGGCCCACCAGCAGCGTGGGTGCGGCGGTCGGCAATTCGATTTTGAACAGAATATCCTTCGGCGACGCACCGGACGCTTGCCCCAGTTCCAGCAGGTCTTTGGGCAGTTGTTTGAACGCCAGCGTGGTCAGGCGCAGCATCGGCGGAATGCCGTAGACGATGGTGGCGATGATCGCCGGAACACGCCCCAGGCTGAACAGGATCACCGCCGGAATCAGATACACCCAAGGCGGCACGGTCTGCATGATGTTGAGGATTGGCAGAAACGCATCGTCTACGCGCTTGACCCGAGCGGCCAGAACCCCCAGCGGGAAGGCAATCGCCACCGAAATCAGCACCGACACGGACACCAGCGCGATGGTCTGCATCGACGCGACCCACAGGCCAGAGAACAGGCAGAACGCCAACATCAGCGCCGCGAACACCGCCACACGTTTGGTGGCGAAGATGAACGCGGCAACAAAGACGATGGCGATCATCATGTAGGGATGAGGTGCCAGCAACAGGCGCTCGACCAGCCCCAGCACAGCCTCTACCACTTGGCTGATGACGACGAACAAGCCATGCAGATTGGCGTTGAGCCAGTCCACGACGGGGGCTAGAAACTCACCGGGGGAAAAACGCAGGTCGGCGATGCTCATTGGCTTTCTCCCATACGAGGCCGCGCTGCACTCTGCGCCAGGCGGTCGAGGATCATGGTCAGGATGACGATGGCGATGGCCGCGTTGATCGACTTGGCGATGTCCAGCGTGCGCACCGCCCCGTAGATCGACTCACCCAGGCCGCCGGAACCGACGATCCCGGCGATCACGACCATGCCGAACGCCATCATCAGGCTCTGGTTGACGCCGGCCATGATGCTGGGCATCGCGAATGGCAGGCGGATCTTGAAGAACATCTGCATCCCGGTCACACCGCTGGCGTCACCCAGTTCGATGAACTCCTTGGGGGTCATGCGAATGCCCAGCGAAGTCAGGCGCAAGGCCGGTGGCAGCGCGACAATGAAAGTCGCCAACAACGCCGTGGCCGGGCCGTATCCCAACAGCGCAATGGCGGGCAGCAGATAAATGTAGGGCGGCATGGTCTGCACCAGATCCAGGCACGGATCGACCACTTGGTCGAATGCAGGCGCGAGCCCCGCGACCACGCCCAACGAGATTGCAACCAACAACGCCAGAAAGGTCGCGGTGAGGACAAGAGCCAGTGTGCTCACGGTCTCCGGCCACAGTCCGATAAAGGCGCAAAACATCAGTGCCAGCCCCGACAGAATCGCGAAACGAAGGCCGATCAAGCGCCAGCCGATCAACGCGAACAGCAGCGCAATGACGTAAAACGGCGGCAAGGCGATGCACCAGAGCACGCCTTTGTAGACCGCTGTCAGCGCGTCGTTGGCGGCGCTGAACAGGAACTCGCCGTGATCGGCCAGCCACTCCAGGCTGGAATCGATGGCCGAATCGAACTGACTGGAAAAGTCGGGGGTGCTCATGCCGAAGCCTCCAGCGCAGCGGTCGCTGACGAGGCTGAGAATTCATTCGCAATTCCCTGCACACCGCGCAGCAGATCACGAGGCGTGATGATCCCTACGACCACGTCGTTATCGACCACCGCCAACGCATCGCGCTCGGATTTCACGGTCAGGCCAATCAGCTCGTTGATGTCCGCATCGAGCCTGGTCTTGATCAGTCGCGCAATATCACAGCCGGGGTTGGCCGCCTTGAACGGCGCGACCGGGGTCATCACCGAGTGGGCCTTGACCAGATGCAGGCGCGAGATGCCCGCGACGAACTCGGCCACGTAATCATCGGCAGGCTTGAGGACGATTTCTTCGGCGGTACCCACCTGAATGATCACCCCGTCCTTCATGATCGCGATGCGGTCGCCGATGCGGATGGCTTCGTCCAGGTCGTGGGTAATGAACACCGCAGACTTGCCGAGCTCTTTCGTCAGCTGGCGGAACTCGTCCTGTAGCTGGCGGCGGATCAACGGGTCGAGGGCGCTGAACGGCTCGTCCATCAGAATCACTTCCGGGTCGGCAGTGATCGCCCGGGCCAAGCCGACACGTTGCTGCATGCCCCCGGACAACTCGCTGGGGTAACGCTGCGACCATTCGCTCAGGCCCACTTTCGCCAGCGCACGCTCAGCCACCTTGTAGCGCTCGGCCTTGCCGATGCCCTGCACTTCCAGACCGAACGCGGTGTTTTCCAGCACCGTGCGGTTGGGCAGCAGGGCCACGCTCTGGAAGACCATGCCGATGTGCCGGGCGCGTACTTCGCGCAATTGTGCCGCTGAAAGCGTGGAAAGATCCTTGCCCTTGACCAGGACCTTTCCGGAACTTGGAGTGATCAGCTTGTTGAGCAACCTGATCAGGGTGGATTTGCCACTGCCGGACAATCCCATGATGCAAAAGATCTCTCCACGGCGGACCTGGAGACTGACGTTCGAGACCCCGACCACGCAGCTGTAATCTTGCAGAATCCGGGTCTTGGTAAGCCCCTGCTGAACGACAGCTTGCATCGCGGCAGGTGCGCTTTCCCCAAAGATTTTCCAGACATTCTGGCAATCTACCAGCACTTCGTTAGTGTCAATTTTAGCCGTTGTCATGTCGTAACCCGTCGAGTCAGTTTTGGCTGACTTCTCTCATTGATCAAAAGGCGGCAGTGGCAAAAAAAGCGCTGTGTTTCACTTCTTGACGTTTTCCCAGCGCTTCAACAAATCGGCGTGACTGTCGGTCCAGCCCTTGACGGCCTCATCCATGGTCTTGCCGTCCTTGACCTCGGCGTTCATGGCGGTGATGTCGGCGATAGGCACGTAAACACTGGCCATCAGCTCACGGGCACGTGGATTGCCCTCGGCGAAACCTTTATGGCCGATCCAGTAATAGCCTTGCAGCGGCGGGAAGATGCCTTTGGGGTCTTTCAGAAACTTCAGGTCGAATTTCTTGGTCATCCAGGACGGATCCCACACCGTGACCGCCACCCACTCTTTGCGGTCCACAGCAGACTTCAGCGCGGCGGTCATCGCAGCGGTACTGCCTTCGACCAGTTTCAGCTTGAGGTCATAGGCCTTGACCACGTTGTTGGCATCGCTCATCAAGCCTGACCCTGGCTCGATGCCGATGATCTTGCCGCCGAGCTTGTCTGCGTTGGCATTGAGTTGATCGATCGAATCGATGTCGACATAGCTGGGCACCGCCAGCCCCTGGTACAGACCGAACGAGACCGGCGACAGTTTTTCGAGCCGGTTTTTATTCTTGTTCCAGTAATCGGAGGCGGCGTAATCGGTCTGGGAGGCCAGAACCTGAACATCACCCTTGGTCAGGGCTGCATAGGCAATGCCCCACTCCGAAAACTCCACCACATTGACCGTGTAGCCAGAGTCCTCGAGCACCTTCTTGGTGATGCCGGTGATGGGGGTCAAGTCCTCCCAGTTCATGGTGCCCATGGTGATGGTTTTCTCTTCGGCGTGAACCGGCAGACTCATCATGCCTGCTACCGCAACCGCACAGACTGCCTTCCAGATTTTCTTCATGGCGTTCCCCGATCTACGTTTATAAAACTGGTTATGGATGTTTAACGAACCTCGGTCTTGCGACTCGACCTCAACCTTCCCGACCGGCCCTAAGTGCCTGCCAGCGAATGACTGAACTGACGCCCAACTGAGTCAACAACTTCGGTGGCAACTTGCTCGGCCCTGGGGCCTGGCTGTAGCGCTGCAAGAACTCCGACTGCGTACCGCTTGCCAACTCGGCGGCCATGACCCCGGCCAGGGTGCTCTTCACCGTGCCCAGACCGTTCTCGCAGCATGCGGCGTAGAGGTTTTCTTCCACTTCGCCAAAGGCTGGCGCGCTGTTGCGGCTCAGGCACAGGCGCCCTGCCCAGCTGAATTCGATGGGTGTCGATTTCAACTCCGGGAAGCGTGCGTCGAGCGAATGCCGTTGTTCTTCGGCCACCGCCGCAACACGCATCGGCGTCACGGTGATGTTCGGGTCGTAGGTGAATTTGGTGCGAATGACGATGCGCGATTGCCCGTTCGAGGTGATCTTGCGCACCGTTGCGCCCATCGGATCGGCGGGCAGCAGCGCCCAGCGGTCGTGACCGGTCACGTTGCGTTTGAATTCGTCGTGGCTGAATCCGGCGGTCATCGAGGCATAGGTGAAGACGTGCAGCAGCCGCCCCTTGAAATGCCCGAAGTCTTCGATGTGGCCATTGACCGCAAGGATGACTTTCGGCGCCGAGACCCGGCCCTTGTGGGATTTCGCCACCCAGCCGGCCCCGGACTTCGACAGCTCGACAATCGGCGAGCGCTCGTAGAGGCTGATCTTCTGCCCCAGCCCCTGCGCCAGGTCGCGGATGTACTGCGCCGGCTGAATCATCACCGCGCCGGGGGTATACAACCCACCGTGGTAGTAATTCGAGCCGGTGATTTCCAGCATCTGTTTTGCGTCGTACAACTCATGCCGCTCGCCGATCCTCGCCAGGGATTTCGCGTACTTGAGGTTCAGCTTCAAGCCGCGCGCGGTGGCTGCCGCGTTGATCTTCCCGGAGGGGTCGAAGGTCTGCCGCGACATGCCGTACTCAACCGCAGCCTGAGCCGCAAAGTCGATGGCAAAGCGATTCTGTGCGATCTCCTGCGCAGTGGCGGACTCACCGGCCACCGAGTATTCGCCGGAGGACAGGCTGTGGGGCACATCGATCATGAAGCCGGAGTTGCGCCCCGCAGGGCCCTTGGCGATTTCATGGGCGTCGACCACCACGATGATGTCGTCGGGACGTAGCTGGGACAGCCGACGCGCCGCCGACAGACCCGCGAATCCCGCACCGATGATCAGCCAGTCCGCCGACACGTTTCCATCAAGCATTCGCACAGGGGCAGAACGCGTGGAGATCGCCTCCCAACCTGAAACACCGGTGTCTACCGGCAGCCGCTTGATGGTGTGATCGCTCATTTTACGGTCTCGTCAACCGACCGATCAGACACATCGATCCATATGGTTTTGATTTCGGTGTACTGGTCGTGGGCGAACACTGACTTGTCGCGACCACCGAAACCGGACTCCTTGTAACCACCGAACGGTGTCGATGCATCACCCTCGCCGAAGCAGTTGACGGTGACGATCCCGGCACGGATTTCGCGAGCCAGCTTGATCGCCCGGCGCAGGTTGCCGGTGTACACCGAAGCGGCCAGCCCGCAGTGGGTGTCGTTGGCCAGGGCAATGGCTTCGCAGATCGAGTTGAAGGTCGTGACCGACAGCACCGGGCCGAAAATCTCTTCCTGGAACAGGCGGCTGTGGCGATCCACACCGTCGATTACGGTGGGCTGAATAAAGGCGCCGTCATGAGTATCGCCGCCATACACGGCTTCCAGATTGCTCGCACTGGCGTAATCCAGGTAGGACTTCACTTTCTCGAAATGGTCGCTGCTGACCAGTGCGCCCACGCGATTCTGCGGGTCCAGCGGGTCGCCCATTTTCCACTCGCGGATATAGGCGCCCATGCGCTTGAGCAGTTCGTCTTTGACCGATGCGTGAACCAGCAGGCGCGAAGTCGCCGAGCAGTTTTCGCCCATGTTCCAGAACGCGCCGTTGACCACCTGCTCGGCGACCAGGTCGAGATCCTCGGCGTCGTCCATGACCACGGCCGGGTTCTTGCCGCCACACTCGAGCACTACACGCTTGAGATTGGAATCGGCGGCGTAATGCAGGAAGCGGCGACCGGTTGCGGTTGAGCCGGTAAAGCTCACCATGTCGACATCTTTGTGCAGGCCGAGGGGTTCGCCCACGTCCTTGCCGGTACCCGTGACGATGTTCAGCACACCAGCGGGCACACCCGCGTCGAAGGCCAGCTCGGCGACACGCAGTGTGGTCAAGGTGGTTTGTTCAGCGGGTTTGACGATCACCGAACAACCGGCGGCCAGCGCAGGGCCGATCTTCCAGGCGAGCATCAACAGTGGGAAGTTCCACGGCAGCACACAGCCCACAACGCCAATCGGCTCGCGCACCACCATGGTCAAGGCATCGTTGCCCACCGGCGCGGTGTGGTCGTAAAGCTTGTCGATCACCTCGGCATGCCAGCGCAGGGTGTGAATGGTGTCTGGCACATCGACCAGTTGGCATTCACGCACCGGTTTGCCGCTGTCCAGGCTTTCCAGCACCGCCAGTTCGTGACGATTCTTTTCCAGCAGCTTGGCGAACTTCAGGAGCACGGCCTTGCGCTCGCCAGGGGGCAGTAGCCTCCAGCGGCCATCTTCGAAGGCTTCCCTGGCTTTGCTGACGGCATAGTCCACGTCTTCGGCAGCACAGGCCGAAACCTCGGTCAAAAGCTCGCCGGTAGCCGGATTGACGGTGGCAAAGGTATTGCCGGAAATCGCAGGCTTGAAGGCGCCATTGATGAAGGCGGTGTTCGGAAACGACATCGACTTTGCGATGGCGGCATATTCAGCCGCAGTCAGAAGATCACGCATTGTTGGCTCCCGAGGTGATGTGGGCGACGGTACGTTTCACGTTGGCGATGACGGTCTGCAGGCTGCGTTTGTCGTCCGAATTGAGCGGACGCAATGGCGCACGTACGTCACCGACTGCGAGCCCGTTCAATTCACAACCGAACTTGATGCACTGCACGAACTTGCCGCCGTCCAGCGCATTCATCAGCGGCATCATCGCGGACATGATCTGGCGGCCCTTATCGAAGTTCTTCTCGACGACACAGGCTTCATATAACGCAACATGCTCGTTTGGCAGAAAGTTGGAACCGGCACACACCCAACTCCTGGCGCCCCAGGCAAAGAACTCAAGTGCCTGGTCATCCCAACCACAAGACAAGGCGATATGGGGAAACTCACGGGCCAATAAATGAACGCGGCCCATATCGCCGGAACTTTCTTTAATGGCTTTTACGTTTTTGGACTTGCCGACCCGAGCGAGGTATTCCTCGTTCATTTGCACACACATGCGACCCGGATAGTTGTACAACATGATCGGCATATTGGCCGCGCGGTCGATGGTCAGCGCGTGGATGGCGTTTTCCTGATCGGTCGGCAGCGCGTAGGGCGGTGTGGTCACCAGGATCGCGTCGGCCTTGATCCGCTTGGCATCCTCGGCAAACAACACCGCGTCTTCGGTGCGAATGGCGCCGGTGCCGATGATCAACTGTACGCGGCTGCCGATGACTTCCCTGGCATGTGCGGCGAGCTTGAGGCGCTCCTCGGCAGTCTGCGCATAATATTCGCCGGTGGAACCGCCAATGATGATCCCGTGCACTTTCGCTTCGATCAGAGATTCGAGAACCTCGGAAAAGACGCTCCAGTCGATTTCACCATCAGGCGTATGCGGCGTGACCGCCGGTGTATAAATGCCTTCGAATTTCAAGACGATATTCTCCGAATAGGAATGGCCGTGGCGCTTAAAAAGAAACGGCCAATTAACAACAGCAAAACGTACGCGGCCGAAGCCCTGGAACACGAAATAAAGTCCATCTGATTTCCGGGATGTGCCCCGATGTAAAAACAAATACCGCAGGTGTGAGGATGACGTTGACTCAGGATTTAATCCTGAACCTTTATCAACGCAGAACTTCAATGTTCTTTCGCAATCGCCCAGCGCGACACATTTCCAGACCCACTCAAGTACATCGAGCAGGCCGCAGAAAAAACGCTAAAGTTTTAGAATACGTTCGGTCGAGACACGGCCTTTACCTCAGGCAGACACTGTTCGACACAGGGCAGATGAGCAATCGCTTTAATCAACATAGTCAGACCGTATCTATCCCAATTGGCAGTGACGACGGTTTCTTATTTTCAGCACGTATGGAAGGTCTCCATCGGCTTTTGCATGCCTCGAATCCTCTTGCATCGACCCGAGGATTACTGGCGGCTTGTGTGAAGATTACGTGTCGAACGCGCTTGCCAACAAGAAACCTTTTCACTGGGCAATGCATAAAAAAATGTTATCGATTGGACGCTCAGGATGTCGTTCGCGTCGCGGATGGCCGGTTCATTCGAACTGCGACAGCACCCAGTCCCTGAACCGGCAACAGGCCTCGTCGTGCTCGCGGTCTTCCCTGAACGTCAGGTAGTGCTGGCTTTCCTTGAGCACAACTTCTTCAGCGACCGGCCGCACCAGCACCCCGTCGTCAATCAGCTTTGTCACCAAGTGGTTCCAGCCAAGAGACACGCCCTGATGGGTCAGCACCATGCTGATGATGAGGTTGTAGTCGTTGGCATTGAGCACGTGAGGGCTGTCGTGCGGGCGCTCGTCAAGATTGACGTTATGGAAGGCGAACCACACATTCCAGTCCACATGTTCCGCCACCTGCGAACGGCCGTAGGGGCTGAGATTGAGCAGCACGCCATTGCGCAGCCCTTCCAGGCTCGACGACTGCGGGTGAGCGTCTCGGTATTGCGGGGTACAGACCGGATAGATCACGTCGTGGAACAGCGGATAGCTGCGGTAACCATCCTGAATCCGGGCCATCTTGGTGATGAAAATGTCCGGGCGAATGCCAGGCTCCATCGACAGAAAGTTCTGGGTGGTGATCAGGTTGAGATCAATATCGGGATTCTGGCTGAAAAAGGTAGGCAGTTTCGCCGCCAGCCATAGTGCCGAAAATGCGGGAGAGCAGCACAGGGTCAGCACGCGCTTCCCGGCGTTATGAGTGCGGATGCGCTCAGCCGCCTGGGAGATATTTACGAATGACATTTGCGCTGCGTCGAAGAAAATGGCGCCTGCTTCGGTCAACTCGACCGCACGA
This sequence comes from Pseudomonas sp. Pdm06, assembly GCF_014851795.1. Lineage (NCBI taxonomy): Bacteria > Pseudomonadati > Pseudomonadota > Gammaproteobacteria > Pseudomonadales > Pseudomonadaceae > Pseudomonas > Pseudomonas sp. Pdm06. The sequence goes on along the minus strand of NZ_JACVAH010000010.1, from coordinate 68,799 downwards.
CCTACTCGCCTGAACAGCTCTACGCCAAGATACGTTTCAAGCTCGCGAATTTGCCGGCTGATCGCTGCCTGGGTCACGCACAGCGCCTCTGCGGCACGGGTGAAGCTCTGATATTTGGCGGCTGCCACGAAGGACTTGACGGCCTTGAGAGAAGGCATTTTCAACAACGTCAAATCTGGATCGATGTGCTTGACCATAGCTTTAACGAGTCATCCATTTTGAGAAATAGGCAGATACTGGGAACAGAGATAGAGATCTTCTTACGCTATCGCCCCTCCCCGCATGCGGTACCTATATACCACCCACCCGAACTTTTCCTGAATAGGTTGTACTGCCAACATTCCTCCAGGAAGAAAAGCAGTGGAACACACCCCCCTTACAACGTCCCATGACTTACCGTTCGCCGACAGCGCCGCGCTGCCGGATGCCCCGCTGGTCAGCCAGCTCAAGGCGGCGCAGCAACAGATGATCCGCCTGAACGACGCCATCCCACGGCCTTCCAATGTGATCAGGCAACACCTGGATTATTGGTTCAGGAGAACCTTCCCGGCCTTGGCGGGCAGCATGACGGTGCACGAGCTGTCCGTGCGCACGCTGCGCGAAGAGACGATTGCGCCTGCGCAGCGCACAGCCGATGGCCCGGCAACCGGTAAGACGGTGACGGACACCCGCTTGCTCGAAACGCTTTTGCTGCAAGTCGTCGCTGGCAGGATCGATCCGCGGGCGTTCTTCCGTGACTTGGACGACATCGAGATTGTCACCCATCGGGACAGCACCGCCGCAGCGCCCGTCGCCCTGAACGAGCGCGCCGCAAAAACTGAAATCAAGCGGCTGATCAGCGCCACGCCGGCGCTTTATGAACGACTGCTCACCCGTGCATTGGATGAGTTCTGGAACAAGCCGGCCGACTTCAGCCAGGACCGCAAGGTCGGCGACTGGCTGGCGGACGAACTCGCCAGGCAACTCAAGGCCCAGGCCGATCTGCATCGGCTGGACACGACATTGAGCCCGCAAATGCACCAGGCGCTGACCGACTATGCGTTGTCGGCGCCGGACGCAGCATCTCGTGCACAGTTGGCGGAACGGGTCCGACCCGGGGTGTTCAGCCTGGGGATCACACCCCGCCGCTGGAGCTTCAGCGTACCGGTGTCGGGCGCCGTGGCCTTGTCGCGGTATGACAACGTCAGCGATTCGGGACATGCCGTGCTGTACCGCCCGGGCCAGCCGTTGCAACTGTACGACACCCTGGTGGCGCTCAAGGCCGGCCTGGCGCAAGACGGCAACGCTGGGGATGAAGTCGACATCGCGCCTGTCACCGAGCACTTCCTCGCTCGCCTGGTCACGGAACTGCGGACAGGGCAGAAAACCGCCGTGCGCGATGCCGTGCTGGACGGTCCCGCGGCATCGGAAGAAATCACCGCCTGGATGAACAGGGTCGATGCGGCGGCGGACATCGGCCACAAGCTGGACCTGGCGAGCGCCATGGAGGAGCGCGAACTGCGGCTAAACCTCAAGAGACTCAATGACTGGCTGCACGGCAACCCGCACGTTACCGCCAGCGATCGCCTGGCATGGTGGGCGGCGACGCGGGCCCTGCACAACGCTCTGACGGATCAGCCCCCGCCGCCGGACCCGGTGACGCTGGCCACCATGGACGCTCTTCGTGACCGGACCCGTCAGTTGCTCGCCGATGTCATCAAGGCGAAATACCCGCCGGTCGACCCTGAGGACGTGTCCCTGAGCATCAGAAGAACCGTGGTCGATCCCCACGCACCGACGGGTAGCTCGCCGTTTGGCTCCGGGGTCTCGCAAGGCAGCGTGAGGGGAATCGTCGATGACCGTCGCTCCCTGACACAGTGGGCGATGTCCAACCTGACCCAGGACGAACGCAATGCCTCTCACCCAACCGTGGAAGGGCCGCTGAGCTTCGCGCAAATTGTGGACGTCATTGAGAGGGCGAACATCGGCGCCCGGCTCCCGGTCGAGCTGCAACGCGTGGCCCGGGAACGACAGGCGCAGTGGATGGCCCTGAAAGCGCAACAGATGCGCGCCCAAGTGTGGGCCGCGCATATTTCGGGAGACTTGCGGCACGACCGGGACAATACCGGCTTGAAGCTGGTGCTGGCGGCACTGGACGGCCCGACCGCAGCGGCACGCGACAAGGTCAACGGGCACCAGGTGGTGGTCCGCCAACTGCAATGGGGCGACAGCGTGCTGAGGGAAGTGCTGGCGTTTGGGGTGAAGGCGACGGCGAGCCGCCCTTCGTTGACGCTTTACACACCAGGCGCCCCCGACGGCAAGACGTTCAGGGACGTGGATGCACCAAGCGCGCGGGCGTTGGAAACAACCTTGGCGCAAACACTCACTGCCACGTCGGAGATGACCCGTTGGCTCATTTCGCACCTGCCGCTGCTCGAACAGGCCAAGCAACTTGCCAGCATGGCACCGACCTCGGAGGACCTGGCGCTCGAGGAAAAAATCAAGAAAGTCACACAGTCTGTCTTCGCGTGGGCCCAGGACAGGGCACAGGACGATTTCGCGAAGACCATCGCCTCGCCCATCGTCGAGGGGGATGTGTTCAAAGCGTTGCATGAGACGCAAATCGCCCATGGGCTCAAGACGGCAGACATGTTGACGGTGACCCATGCCGAGCGCGACAGCACCTACGCCCAAGAGGGACGCCGCAGCGCCGTCCTGCTGCTGACGGGGGCGATGTCGATATTCCCGGCAGGCCGGCTGGGCGGCCTGCTGGGACGAGCGATCCTGCCGACCATGGCCGGCGGTGCCGCGGTGTCGGCGATAGACGATGAGAACGGCAGCCTGCAGCAGTGGACCCTTGATTTTATCGGCGGGCTGGGGGAGGTCATCGCCGAGGCGGGGCAGGACTTGATCATGGCCCGCGCCGGACGCCGTCGCAGGCAAGCACGCCCGGTGCTATCGGCGCTCCCCCCCATGACGGACCCGGAGCTGGAGCCGTACCGGCTCAAAGGGTTCGACGGCCACGGATTGATCCACGAGGGTCGCCACCGGTACCGGGATGCAAGCGGGCAAGGCTACCTGATGCTGGGGAGCGGCTATTACAAGACCGCGGTCCAGGCAGGCGAGCAAATCATCTACGCGCCCGACAACCGCTCCAACCAACGGACCGTCATTTGGGAAAATGATCGTTGGCAGGTTGAAGAACGTCAGCGTCTACGCGGAGGCGGCGCGCTCCAGAGCCTGCTCAGACGAGCCCCGCAGACGCCGCGAGAGCGAGCTTTCAATGCATTGGTGGAAGGGGTGCTGGTCAACAATCGCTACCCCACCCTCGAAGCCGTCAACACGGCAAAGGAGATTTTCCACACCATGCCCGACGCGCTGCTCGAACGCCTACTCGACGAAAGCATGGCCGACATAGGCGCGCTCGACCTCAACGCCTATCTCTCGAAAATAAGGGACCTGACCCAGGGCCGGGGCAATCTGTCCCGGCATCAGGCCGCCCACGACGATCTGCTGGACAAGATGAACACTTGGCGAATCGTGACCCTTAGCTATAAAGACATCGAAGCCAACGCGCCTGACGTCGAACTGAGCGAAACACAAAAAATAAAAATATATGACACGATCATTTCGCACAAAAACGTGTTCTTTACCGAAGATCGAATCCAGGTGCACACCACCATCATCACCGACAACCTGACCGGCGCAGTCTTCATGACCTTCACGCCTCATAAAGGCCGGAAAAGAGTGGCCATGGACAAGATATCCAAAGACACCCGGGCCATGTTGCACGCCGTGGAAGCCAAATTGAATGCCAAGGCCCAGGCGTTACATCCGGGGGACGGGCCGCAAGAGCAAGCCGCCCGAGGAAACTACATGGCTTCGGAGGATTACTACAACGAGATGATCACTGCGCTTCGGGAAGAGAAGCAGCGCATGCACAAGCCTGGCCTGTTGACGGAAATAAGGAACAATCGAGTGCCTTATCTCATTGTCAACAAAGGCAAGACCCAGCGAAATACCATGCTGCTCACCAGCGAAGACATTACAAACTTCACCAGTTCGCTCGCAAACTATGAACCCTTCGACATCGAAATCGTTACACAGGCCAAGTCCAACAAAGTGACAGGGACACCCCCACCCACCGCCCCCATGGTTTTACCCGCCCCGGAGCTTGTACCGGATAAATTCCAGACCCGCACCAGCCCATTGGCCGAAACACAGATGGCATACGCCAGCTTTCCCAAGGAGGCTGAAGCCAAGGTCGGGGAAATCCTGGCAGATATCCGCGCCGGCAGGATAACCACCAAGCGAATCTATCGGTACTACTGGTACACCATGGCCCAACTGTCCCCCGGCGGTGGCAAAGGCGCATGGCGCGCCGCGTTCGAACGCAAGGGCGACACCTGGATACTCCAGGGCTTTTATGATTACCACGGCAATAAGCCCGCGACGGTCTGGGAAGGATAGGTCGATGGAATCGAGGTCGAGTGGTTGGCGATCAACAGCCAGTGCCTTGCGTCAGTAAATCCACAAACGCCTTCGCCATCGGCGAACGCTGTTCCTTGCGCTGCACCAGCCACACGGCCGAGACCGCCGCCGGATCGAGCAGCGGTCGATAGACCACGCCATCGATGCGCATGCGTTGGTAGGACGCCGGCAATACCGAGACACCCAGCCCTGCCGCGACCAGGCCGATGATGGTCATGGCTTCACCGGCTTCCTGGGCGAAGTGCGGGCTGAAGCCGGCGTCGCGGGCCAGGCTCAGCAACTGCGCGTAGAGCCCGCTGCCGTAGCTGCGCGGGAAAAACACGAACGGTTCCTGAGCCAACGCCGAGAGGAACAGGCCCTTTTCATCGCCCTGGGCCAGGGGATGCTTGGCGCTGAGCACGGCCACCAGGGGTTCGCGGCTGAGTTCGATTTCCCTCAGGGCGTCGGGCAGCGGCAAGGGCCGCATGATGCCGACCTCGATTGCCTCATCCAGCAGTGCGTCGGCCACTTGGGTGCTGCTCATTTCCCGCAGGTTCAGGTGCACCGCCGGGAAGCGCTGACGGAACGAGAAGATCGCCTGGGGAATGGTGGAGTTGAACGGCGCCGAGGAGGTAAAGCCGATTTTCAGCTCGCCCAATTCCCCCAGTTGGGCACGGCGGGCCACGTCGGCGGCCTTGTCGACCTGGACCAACACCCGTCGTGCTTCTTCAAGGAACAGCCGCCCGGCCTCGCTCAATTCGACTCGACGATTGGTGCGCTCGAACAACCGTGCGCCAATCTCCTGTTCCAGTGCCTGGATCTGCTGGCTCAACGGCGGCTGGGAGATGCCCAGGGCCAGCGCGGCGCGGCCGAAATGCAGTTCTTCGGCAACGGCGATGAAGTAACGCAGGTGACGCAGTTCCATGGGTCATCCAATAGGTCGTTAAACGTCTTAAACAGGTCGAATAATATATTGGATAGAAACATTAGCTGGCTATATGCTTTTTTCATTGCCTGCCTGATCGTGTCCTTGCGAGGTCCACCGTGAAAACTGCTGTCGCTCCATTGGCCCATGAAATCCCGTCGCGTGCGCAGGACGATACCGTCGCCGAACTCAAGGACATCTACATCGAGAAAGGCACGCCGATGTTCATGCGCACCGTGCTGGCACTGTTCTGCGGTGGCTTTGCGACCTTTGCCCTGCTGTATTGCGTGCAACCGATGATGCCGCTGTTGTCCAGGGAGTTTTCCATCAACGCGGCGCAGAGCAGCCTGATCCTGTCGGTGGCGACCGGCCTGCTCGCCATCGGCCTGTTGATCACCGGCCCGATTTCCGACCGCATCGGCCGCAAATCGGTGATGGTCACGGCGCTGTTCGCCGCGTCGGTGTGCACGATCGCCAGCGCCATGATGCCGACCTGGCAAGGCGTCCTGCTGCTGCGCGCCTTGGTCGGGCTGTCGTTGAGCGGGTTGGCGGCGGTCGCGATGACGTATCTGAGCGAAGAGATTCATCCCAAGCACATCGGCCTGGCGATGGGGCTGTATATCGCTGGCAACGCCATCGGCGGCATGTGCGGGCGCCTGATCACCGGGGTCTTGATCGACTTCGTCAGTTGGCACACCGCGATGCTGGTGATTGGCGGCCTGGCGTTGATCGCGGCGGCGGTGTTCTGGCGGATTCTTCCCGAGTCACGCAACTTCCGTCCCCGTTCGCTGCACCCACGCAGTCTGCTGGAGGGTTTCACCCTGCACTTTCGCGACGCCGGGTTGCCGCTGCTGTTTCTCGAAGCCTTCGTGCTGATGGGCGCGTTCGTGACGCTGTTCAACTACATCGGCTACCGCCTGCTGGCCGAGCCTTATCATCTGGACCAGGCCTTCGTCGGGTTGCTGTCGGTGGTGTACCTGTCGGGCATCTACAGCTCGGCCAAAGTCGGCGCACTGGCGGACAGACTCGGTCGCCGCAAAATGCTCTGGGCGACCATCGCGCTGATGCTGTCCGGCCTCGTGCTGACCATGGCCACCCCGCTGTGGCTGGTGGTCCTGGGCATGTTGGTGTTCACCTTCGGTTTCTTCGGCGCCCATTCGGTCGCCAGCAGCTGGATCGGCCGCCGCGCCCTCAGGGCCAAGGGCCAGGCTTCGTCACTTTATCTGTTCAGTTACTACGCCGGATCCAGCGTGGCGGGTACGGCCGGCGGCGTGGCCTGGCACCTGGGCGGCTGGAACGGGATCGGCCTGTTCATCGGTGGCTTGCTGGTGATTGCGTTGTGGGTGGCGGTGAAGCTGGCGAAATTGCCGTTGTTGCCGGGGAATGTGCAGGTCTAGCCATCGCTATCCACATCGGGAACAAAGTGGACACTTTGTGGCGAGGGAGCTTGCTCCCGCTGGGTGGCGCAGCCGCCCCAAAACCAGCCACCGCGGTGCAACAGGTAAACCCTGTAAACCCGTTTACGACTGCTGCGCAGCCGAGCGGGAGCAAGCTCCCTCGCCACAAAGGCCACTCGTGCCCTGATCAAAACTGCCGTGTGTCATTGGCGCAAAACCACTCGCGCGCCCAACACACCATTCTCCACTTCCAACGTCAGCGACCGCAGCACCGCGCCCTCTCGCTCCTGTTGATCCAACCAATGCAGCAACGCACTCGCGTCACCACTGACGGCGAGTCGCAACGAGTCGCCGTCGACCTCCATCTGCGCCATGTCCAACCCCGCCGCTGTCGCACTTTCATTGACCCGCACCGACAAGGGTCGCGTGGCGACAGTCATGTCCCGGGTGGGTTCGGCACGCTGGATCCGGGCGTTCAGTTCGGCCTGTTGTTGATACTGGCGTTCGGCAACCTCCCGTCGTTGCCAGGTCGGTTGCCAAATCGCGGTGTAGGCCAGCGCCATCGACAACGCCCCGGCAAGCCCCAGCAACAGCCCTTGTTCCCGGCGCGACAGGCTTCCCCACGCCTGTTTCAAGACCCGCCATCGATCGACGTTCATCAACTGTTCTCCAGTGTGAGGATGGCCTGCACCCGATTGTTCTGTTTGCTCGCGCTGCCCAAGGTGACGGGTAAGCCATTTTGCTGCCCGCGTTCACGCAGTTGTTCAAGCTCGACGAAACTGTTCGCCGTCAACTGGATCTTCCAGCCTTCGCCCTCACGAAAATCGATGCGCTGCACCTCGACGTTGCTGGCGCCAATGACCTGCTCGGTCAGACGGGCCAGGCGCGCGACCTGAGTGTCGTGGCTTTGCCCGCGCCGACTCTGCAATGCCTGGAACTGCACCGCCAGGTCGACAATCCGCTCCTGCCCGGGATACAGCGACCTGAACCGCTGCTCACTTTGGGCATACAAAAGCCGGGTTTCGCTTTCAAGAAAACGTACGCGGGCGTCGCAAAAAGCCCAGGTGAGCACCAACATGCCCAGTGCCACCGCCGAAGCGCCACGCCATGGCAGCGGTCGACGACGTCGACGGAACTCACCTTGCAACAGGTCGATGGGACGTCCACCCGCGCTCAGCAGCCATTCATCGATGCCAGGGCAATCGCGCTCTTCGTCCAGCCAGTGAATGTCCTCGGGCAAGCCGGGCTTGAGCGTCGCCAGGGCCCGTGCCGACAACGCCAGCCGCGCCGGCAGCCCTGCGCCCAACAACCAGCGCCCGAACCAGCGCACGCCCAGTGCCTGGTCATCGGCAAGCAGGTCGGCATCGACATGCACCGCCCGCGTATCGATGCCTTGCTCGACGAGCAGCGCCAGCAGCGCCTGGAACCGGGCGCGTTCCGTCACCATCAGCGGATAGCGGTGCTGACGGTCCCGCGGGCCGACGCTGATGTGCAGCGCCTCCAGGTTTTCACTCAGTTGTTCTTCGATGGCGAATGCCAGGGCCTGGGGCCGGGGCTGGCGTCGAGAGGGCCACGGATCGCTGCGCAACCAGCTGCACATTTCCATCGGCAACAGTACATCGACGGGCCGGCCGCTCAACTCGCCGGCCGCCTCGTGCAACGGCAGGCGACGACGCTCGCCGCTGGGCGACCACACGCAGCACGGCCAGTTGGCGCAAGGCGCGGTCAGGCCCTCGGCGGTCAGGTAAAGCCAGGTTTTCATCAAGGAAGCTCACTGGGGCTGAAAGGTAAGAAACGTCGCTGACGAACCGTCCAGCGCCCGCTGACAGAATCACGCTCGATATCCGAGGCCAGGCGCAGACGGCGGTCGGCATGGATCACGCTCACGGTGATTCGAAACCAGCGACTGCCCACCCCCAGCCCATGGCTGCTGAGGCCCATGCCGGACAGCAACGGGTCGTTGGTAAACGCCTGCACGCTGGGGTATGGCGCGTGGCGACGCTGGTTGACCAACGCCTGGGCGGCCCCGGCCTCCATGCCCTCGAGGGTCATCAGCACGCGCTGCGGGGCGGTATTGATGTTCATCCGCGCGTCCTTGGGCAGCAACGCCACCCAGGGCTCCAGGCGCTGTAGCGTCGGGCCATCGATGCCCGGCAACAGGCGCAGTTGACTCAACTCCTGTATCGGTCCGACCTGGGGCAACGACAGCGACGGCAGATCCAGCGAGGCCAGCAAGCGGGTCCAGCGACCGAGGCTGACCTGATCGATTTGCCCCTGGGCCAGCAGCCCATTGAGATTCAGACGCCCGGACAAATCCTCGATACCGATGTGCAGCTCGGCGCCGTCCATTTCCATGGCAGGCCCGAGCCGGGCCCAATCCTGGCTCAGGTCAACGGGCCCGGATGGCGTTATCCCACTGCTTTCCAACACCACCCGCGCCCAGTCTTCCCCAGCCAATCCCAATTGCCGCAACTGGACCTGTTGCAGTTGCTGCGCGCTGCTGTGCAACAGCAGGCGATGGCTGCGCAACAGCCCACCGACCAGCAGCAATGCCAGGCTCAACACCAGCAGCACGCTGATCAGCGCCACGCCACGTTGGCGCTTCATGGCGACGCCTCCGGCAACAGCAGCACCCGGCGGATCTGTTCGAAACGCCCCGCAGACACGCTCAACTCCAACGCCAACGACACGGTGCCGCTCGCGGTTTCACTGCGCCAGCCCCGTTGCCGGTCGAACACGCGCCAGCTCAGGCTGCGGACGTCGTCGAGCAATATCTGCCGCTGCACAAGCGTCATGCCTTCGCCGACACTCTCGCGCCATAACGCGCCGCCCTTGAGCTGATAGCTGACTGTTTGCCGTTCGCTGCGAGGCTGGTCCAGTGGGTTGCGCCAATGGCTGCGCTGCAACTGCAAATGCCCGGGCGCGAGCACGACCGAGTCGGCAACCGCCTGCCACACATCCCGTTCGATCACACCGACAGCGCGCTGCAAGGCCCTGATGTCGCGCTCATGTTGAGCGACTCCCTGCTGGGTCCGCACGACCCCATCGAACAACCGCCAACTGGCCAGGCCGAGCAAGGCAAAAATGGCGATGGCGATGACCAGCTCCAGCAAGGTGAAACCCGCTTGCCTATTCATGATGGCTGCGGATCCAGCCGATGGTGCGGTGCGCGACGGCCGCGCTGTCGTCGCGGCTGACCTGGATCTCGACCTGCAACAGTCGTCCATCACGGGCCGGGGCGATACGCTGTTGCAAGACCCAAGCGCGGCGGTCCAGGTGCCGGTTCAGTCGCTGTTGTCCGGGCGACGTGATGACTTCCAGGCGCAGTTCGCTCAGTTGATTGTCCGCCAGCCAGGCGCCGAACAGACGGTCCTCAAGTGTGACGCTTTGCTTGAGCACGAACTGGCTGGCCGAAAGTACGGCCGCCGCCAGCGTCGCGAAAATCGCCAGGGCGATCATGACTTCCAACAGCGTGAAACCCTGGCAACCGGCGGCCTGCCTGCGCGCGTTACTCATCGGTCAGCGGCTCCGCCAGGCCATCGCTCGATACCCGGGCAACCGCTTGCCCTGCGACGTTGATGAACAGCTTGAACGGACTGATCTCGTCACTACTGAGCATCAGCAACTGGGGTGAGCCGTGAACGGCATCGAGCGACAGGGCATGACCGTCCAGCTCCAACCCGAGCGTCAAGCCCTCGGGCAATCGATGCGACATCGACACGGCCGTCCAACCCTGGACTTCGAGTCGCAACGCCTGATAACCGCCGGGCTGCACGTGCACCCCATATTCCTGCCCGTCCAGTACCGCCCGCTCGCGCAACTGCTGCACCAGCGCAACGAAGTCCCGGGCTTGCTGGCGAGCTTCACGCGCCGGGCCCGGCCCGGTGGCGAAGCGGACCATGCCCGCCAGGACGCCGATCAAGACGATAACGACCATCAGCTCCAACAAGGTGAAGCCCCGGCAACGGCGCGGCATGTTCACTCGGCCCAATTGCCGATGTCGGCCGCCATCCCTTCACCACCCGACACGCCATCGGCGCCCAGGGAGTAGAGGTCATAGCCGCCATCGAAGGATTTGTGTCCGGGGTTGAGGTACTGGTAGGGCGTGCCCCAAGGGTCGACCGGCAAGCTTTTCAGATAACCCTGGGGATTCCAGTTCCTGGCCGCGGGGGTACCGGACGGGCGTTTGCTCAACGCCTCCAGGCCTTGTTGGGTCGAGGGGTACTGGAAGTTGTCGAGGCGGTACATTTCCAGGGCCGTGGCGATCGCCTGGATATCGGTACGGGCGGCCGTGACCTTGGCCTGGTCGGGTCGGCTCATGAACTGCGGCACGACGATGGCGCCCAGTACGCCAATGATGACCACCACCACCATGATTTCGATCAGGGTAAAACCACGTTGTTGCTGGCGTGCGGGTCGGTTGCTTTGGAGTTTCATCGTTCAGTTCACCAATTGGTTGAGGCTCAGGATCGGTAGGAGAATGGCCATGACGATCAGCAGCACGACGCCGCCCATCAGCACCAACATGGCCGGTTCGAAAAGGCTCACCACCAGCGCGATGCGCGCCGCGAGGCTGGCTTCCTGTTGTTCGGCGGCCCGGGCCAGCATGTTGTCGAGTTCGCCGGCCCGTTCGCCGCTGGCGATCATGTGCAGCATCAGCGGCGGAATATCCCCGCCCTGCTCCAGGCCACGGGTCAGGGTCCCGCCCTCACGCACCGAACGTGCAACGTCTGCCATGCGGGCGCGGATCGTCAGGTTGCCGATCACCTGGGCGGCGATGTGCAAGGCCTCCACCAGCGGCACCGCGCTTTTGCTCAGGATCGCCAAGGTGCTGGCGAATCGCGCCGCTTCCATCGCCCGCAGCACCTCGCCCAGCAGCGGCAGCCGCAGCAACAAGCGATGCCAGCGCAGGCGCCACGCCGGTTGGCGCAAGCTCCAGCGCCACAACCCGAACAGCCCAGCCAGGGCACCGAGCAGCACCAGGCCATGGCGGCGCAAGCCATCGCTCACGGCGATCAGCGCCTGGGTCAGCCAGGGCAACGGCTGACCGCTGTCGATGAAAATCTTCACCACATCCGGCACCACATAACCCAGCAGGAACGCGACAATCGCGACACAGGCCAGCATCAGGATCAGCGGGTACACCAACGCCAGTTGAATGCGCTGGCGCGAGGCCTGGCGCGCCTGGGTGTAGCTCGCCAGTTGCTCCAACACCTGGCCCAGGTGACCCGACTGCTCGCCCGCCGCGACCGTGGCGCAGAACAGTTCAGGAAACGCTTGAGGGAAGGCCCTCAGTGCCGTCGCCAGCGCGTGGCCTTCCATCACCCGGCTGCGCACCGCCGCCAGCAGGTGGGCAACGCGCCGTTTCTGGCTCTGTTGCGCCACCGCCCCCAGGGATTCCTCAAGGGGCAGGCCGGCCTGGATCAAGGTGGACAGCTGCAACGTCAGCAACGCCAGATCCGCCGGGCCCAGGCGCCCCCCGGCATGGTGCCCGCCCAGGACTCGCTGTTCCTTGGCTTGCGCCAGCTCGCTGGGCAGCAAGCCGCGCTCGCGCAACAACTGTCGAGCATGGCGGGGGCTGTCGGCTTCCACGCGGCCCTTGCAGCGTCGGCCCTGGGTGTTTTCGGCACGATAATCGAAGGTCGGCATGGCGCTAATCCTCCTGGGTAATGCGCAGCAGTTCGTCGACGCTGGTCAGGCCTTCCAGCACGCGCTGGCGACCGTCCTGGAACAGGCTGCGGGAGGTCTTGCGGGCCTCGGCGGCTAGCGCCTGCTCGGTGGTGCCCTGGTGAATCAACTGCGACAGGGCGGCGTTGACATGCACCAGCTCATAGATGCCGAAGCGCCCGCGATAACCTTTCTGGCATCGCTCGCAGCCCTGGGCCTTGAACAGCCTGGGCGCGGCATCGGCGTCGAGGCCCAGGCGCCGACACGTGGCGGCGTCGGCCACATAAGGGGCTTTGCAGGAGGGGCACAGACAGCGCAACAAACGCTGGGCGACGATGCCGGCCAGAGACGACGCCAGCAGATACGCATCCACGCCCATGTCCACCAGCCGCGTGACCGCGCCGACGGCGGTGTTGGTGTGCAGGGTCGAGAGCACCAGGTGCCCGGTCAGCGACGCCTGGACGGCGATTTCGGCGGTCTCGCGGTCGCGTATTTCGCCGACCATCACCACGTCCGGATCCTGGCGCAAAATGGCCCGCAGGCCGCGGGCGAAGGTCATGTCGACTTTCGGGTTGACCGGCATCTGGCCGATGCCCGGCAGGTGATATTCGATGGGGTCTTCGACCGTGAGGATGTTGCGGCTCTGGTCGTTGATGCTGCTCAGCGCCGCGTACAGGCTGGTGGTCTTCCCCGACCCCGTGGGCCCGGTGACCAACACGATGCCGTGGGGCTTGCCGAGCAACTGGCGCAGGCTCGCCAGGGTGTCGTCGGGCAGGCCCAGGCGTTGCAGATCCAGACGCCCGGCCTGCTTGTCGAGCAAGCGCAACACCACCCGCTCGCCATGGGCCGAAGGCAGGGTCGAGACTCGCACATCGACCTCGTGCCCAGCCAGGCGCAACGCCATCCGGCCGTCCTGGGGCACGCGTTTTTCGGCGATGTCCAGGCGCGCCATGACCTTGATCCGCGACACCAGCAGGTTCGCCAGTTCCCGGCGCGGGCGCAGCATTTCCTGCAACTGCCCGTCGATACGCATGCGCACCGACAGGTATTGCTCGAACGTTTCCAGGTGCACATCCGAAGCGTGCTCGCGGACCGCCTCGCTGAGCAGCGCATTGATCAGGCGAATGATCGGCGCATCACCCTGCTGCTCCAACAGATCGGTGGTCTGCGGCATCTGGTCGGCCAGGCTGAGCAGGTCCAGTTCCTCGTCCAGGCCTTGGGCCACCTGCTCGGCGGCGCTCTGGCCCTGGCGATAGACGCTGGCCAGGCGCGCGGCGAACTGCGCCGGCTCCAGGACCTGGACAGGTAGATCCCGCCCACACAGACGCCGGACTTCAGCCACGGCAGTCAGGGGCGTGTCGCTGCGCATCGCCAGGCTCAAGGTCGGCCCCGCGCCTTCCAGCAGCACGCCCAGGCGCCTGGCGAAACCAAAGGGCAACGGCTCGCTCACAGGCCCTCCGGCTGCGGTGCAAGCAGGTCGACCACCGGCTCCTGCGCAGACGATTCGAACAACTGGCGGGCGTCCCGGGGCAGCAGCAGCGAATTGTTTTTCCGCGAGCCAGGTTTGCTCAACTCTCGGAGCGCGTCGTAGCGTTGCCGGCTCACATCGGCCAGGTCTTCGCTGCTGCGCACGATGGTCGGGCGCAGGAACACCATCAAGTTGCTTTTGGTCTGGGTGTCGCGGTTCCAGCGAAACAACGCGCCCAGGTAGGGAATACTACGCAGCAGCGGCACACCGCTTTGCTGGCTGCGGACACTGTCGCGGATCAGGCCGCCGATCACGATGATCTCGCCATCGTCCGCCAGGATCGTGCTCTTCAAGGCGCGCTTGTTGGTGATCAGGTCCGAGGAGTCCACACCGGAGACCGACGGCGCGATGTCCGACACCTCCTGCTCGACTTCAAGGCGCAAGGTCGAGCCTTCGTTGATGTAAGGCTTGACCTTGAGGCTGATACCCACATCCTTGCGCTCCACTGTGGTGAACGGATTGTCCGCGCCGTTGCCGCTGGTGGCGTAGGAACCCGTCTTGAACGGAACGTTCTGGCCCACGATGATTTCCGCCTCCTGGTTATCCAGGGTCAGCAGGCTGGGGGTGGACAGCAGGTTGCTGTGGGCATTGCTCGCCAGCGCCGAGACCAGCGCACTGAAGCGATCGCCACCGAGGCGCAGGAATGCGCTTTCCTTGGTTTTATCCAGCTTGTTGAAGTCCAGGCCGATGATCGGGATGTCGGTTCCCGGGAAGTTGATGCTCCCTGTCGCGCTGCCGCTCTTGAGTCCCCACTGCACCCCCAGCGCTTCGGAAATATCTCCGCTCACCTCGACGATGGCCGCATGAATGAGCACCTGGGCCCGGGGTTGGTCCAGCTCCCGGACGATGTTTTCGATGATGCGGACCTGGGCCGGTTCGGCGATCAGGACCAAGGCATTCTGGCTTTCATCGGCCTTGATCCTGAATGGGCTGGCACCTGCGGTTTCCCGTTGGCCAGCGAGGGCGGGTGTGGATTTCCTATCCTGGCCGACACCTTCCAATACCTCGGCCAACTGTTTGGCATCGCTGTGACGCAGACGGATGACCCGCGCATTGTCCTGGGAGGCGGCTGCCGGCACGTCCAGGGTCCGGGCCAGGTCGACCAGGCGTTGACGCACCGCTGGCGCGCCGATGATCACCAGCCGATTGCTGCGGGCATCGGCGATCACCACGCCCGCCGTATCCCCCTCGCGCTTGCCGCCGGAGGCTTCCACGAGTGGGGCGATGTCCCCGGCCTGGGCGTGCTTCAAGCGCACCACCACGTGATTGCGGTTGCGTCCTGAATCCAACCGTTGCACAACGCCGGCGATGCGCTGGACGTTGGCGGCGGTGTCGGTGACTACCAGGGCGTTGGACGATACCGAAGGACCGACGTAACCATTGGCCGATACCAAGGGGCGGATCAGCCCGGCGACGTCGGCAGCGATGCTCGATTGCAGGTCGAGAACCCGGGTGACGAACTGCGACGGTGTGGCGCTGTGTTCATCGGCGACACCGGCACGCGTCTTGGCATCGCTGACCGGCGTGATCAGGATCCGCTCGCCTTCGTCGATCACGGTGAAGTTATGGGCGTCGAGTACCGAATAGAACAACCGCCGCACCCCTTCGCGGTCCAGCGCCTCACGGGACATGACCGTGATACGCCCCGACACCCGGGGATCGAGCACCACGGTTTTGCCCAGGATCGCGGAAAACTCTTCGACCACGTCGCGCAGTTCCGCGTTGTTCATCGCCAGTTGCCACTGGGCCTCTTCGGCCTGCAGCCAACCGGCGGGCGTCAGCAGGCAAGACGCGACGAGGCAGAACAGGACACGCGAAACACGGCCCCGGATAAAGCTGTTCATGAATTCGATCACTCTGATTGCCCGGCCACCGGGCGTAGGTATTGCGAGGAATGCAGCGCGGCATGGCCCCCGTCTTCGAGGCTCAGCCGGCGCAGCAAGGGCTTGGCTGCGGGTTGCAGGGCCAAGCGCTCTTCACGTCCGTTGCGCCACAACGTCACATGGCTGGCCTCGACCCGGCGCAGCACGCTGCCACCTGGCAAACGCTCGCCCACCTGGTAAATGCGCGGGCCAGCGGCGTCCGCCAGCAAGGCCCGCGACAAACCTTGGCCAGCGACAAAACTGGCTTGCAATGTGATCGGTTCGGCGCTTGGTGCCTGGGCACCTTCAGGCGCCAAGCCGAGCACAGTCGCCACCGCTTGGACGTTGGGCAAGTCGCGATGCGGCGCCACCGGCGAGTCGCTCACCACCGGCACGTCACGGCCCAATGCCTGGCGAAAACGCCATTCCTGCCCGGCCAGCAATGCCCCGTAGAGCAGCGGCACGAGCAGCAGCGCCAGCCTCGGTAAACGCCTGCCGACCCGCAACGACAGACTCAACTTTGCACCCGCGGGAGGGTGACCGCCGGCTTGGCGAAGGACATCCGGCGCACCACCCTACGCCCGGAAAACTCATGCCAGAGCACCGCGCACAGGTGCAACGCGACAAGCATCGAAAGCACCATGCAAGACTGCACGTGGATCGTGTTGGCCAGTTCGATCAACGCCGGATCAGCCAATGGCTGAGGAAATCGAACGAGGCCGAAGACACTGATGGCGCTTTTCATCATCAGCACGCCGGTCACCAGCACGACGCCGATCACCAGGTAGATCAGCGCGTGCACCGCCAAGGCCAGCCTCTTGTTCAAGGAAAGCGCCGTCCCCTGGGGCTCCCGCTCGCACACGAACAGCCAGGCCCGCCATACGAAAAACGGAATGAACAGCGTGGTCAGCGACACATTGAATGACCCGACCCATTGTTGGGTCGAAGCGGACACCGGGTTGAACGCCACATAAAAACCGGACGCCAACGCCCACAAGATAATGACCGCCGACAGCCAGTGCAGCAGCACCCGCCGCCTTGAGTAATTGATAGACATCACTGCGCTCTCGTCTGAAGGCCCCAGGCAACCTTGCGAGTCGCCTGGGGCCGTGCCTGTCAGGACTTACAGCTTGTCCCAGGCGCTTTGCCACGACGCACCGACACCTGGCTCGAAACCGTTCGATGTCGGGGTGTATTGCTTGCAGTAGCCGGACGCTGGGAACGGCTTGCATTCGAAGACTTCGTCAGTCTTGGGTTGCAGCACTTTCGTGCCGGCGGTGTACTCGCTGATGCCCGCTGGGAAGATGAAGTCGTACTCGATGCCTGCGCCCTCGCCGGTCAGGGTGACCGCTTGGGTCTCCTGGCGAGTGGTACGGCCGTCTACGGTAGTCCCCACCAGCGTCAGGGTGTGCGCGCCTGGGGCGCTGCGCACGTCCAGGTTCAGGCCGGTGCTGCCTGCGCCCACGGTCTGGCTCACGACACCCACCTGCTTGTTCTTTTCATCGAACAGAGTGGCTTCGAGATTCATGCTGCGGTTGGTCTGCGCAGTGAACGCCATGCTGACCCGACCTTTGTCGAGGACGTACTCGGGCTGCAGGGAGGAAATCTCCATATTGGCGCTGGCGTCTTCGCGCATGTCCAGTTGCACTTCGTAGCGCGTCACAGCGCTTTCTTTCTGGGCATACAGGCTGTTGGCGCCCTTGACTGGCGCGATGTTGCCGTCCTCGTCCCGAACACCGGCACGAATGAGCGGATAAGCCTTGTTGAGGGCCTCGGCCAGTTTGAACGACCAGTTTTCCGCCTTGCCTTCCTCAGCGTTGTCGATGCTGATTTCCAGGCTGTACTCGGCATTTTCGCCGCTGGCGGAGAATGCCCGGGCCTTGACCTTGTCGCCCACCAGCAACGGGGTCGATGGCGCAATGCTGCCCACCGCCGACCAGCCGCCCGGCAACGCAGCTTCGGCGAGGATGTTCACATCAATCGGGTTGTAGAACGCGTTGTCCGTGTCGCCCACCGTCCAGACCGCCAGGACGACGTGATGACCTGTCTTGCTGTCGGGAATGACGCAGTTGTGCGGGGCACCTGCTACCGGGACTTGATTACCGCCATCCACCGTACAGAACGGCGTGGTGTCGAACGAGGCACGCTTGAGTACTTCGTTCGGGTTCCAACCGTCGCGGGTAATGAAATATTCATGTTTGGTCGCCGGGTGCGCTGCGGAGTATTGCCATTGGAAGACAATGTTGCGGTCCTTGATTTCAGTCAGGTGCCAGCGCGAAGCCGATTGCGCATCAAGGGCAGAAAACAGGGCACTGCCGCCGCTGGCGATCTTGCCATCGACAGGGCCTTGCAATGGTCCGCCACCGGCTCCATTCGGGAAACCCTTGAAGGTTTCGCCGGTACTCTGCGGCTCGTATTGCGCGTCGCCGCAGTGCTGGTTGACACCTCTCTGGCACAACAATGCACGAGAAGGCGGTACTTCGACGAAACCGTGGGCCAGCACACTTTGGGATGCCGCCATGGCCGACAACAGAACTAGCGAGGACGCACACCCCGTTAATACATTGCTCTTGTTGAAGTTGTTCTTCATATAAATTCCAGACTAGTCATCAAAAATGAAAGACGTATCACCGTCCTCTTGAAAGGTGCGCCAGACCGCTCAGCGCCTGCCCTTGCAAGTGCCCGGAACCTTATAGAAAGTTGAATATTTCATGTGTAGGACAAATCTCTCAACTTAGAAGGAATGATCTCTGAATCAATTTCCCCTACATAACTTGAGAAACTTCTTACGAATAGAAATAACTATCGAAAAAAAGACAAATAAACACAAACAAACACGTCAGGCATAACTACCGACTGGGTTTATGACGGATCGTTAAACACGCGAGCAATAAAAAGCCTGTCCGGAACAGGTCCGGACAGGCTGGGTGACAGAGGCCGCAATCAGACGTGATATTGCGCCGACAACTCATGCACCGCCCGCAGGAAGGCGCCGGCGTGTTCGGGGTCGACTTCCGGGGTGATGCCATGGCCGAGGTTGAACACATGCCCGCTGCCACTGCCGTAGCTGGCCAGGATGCGTCCGACTTCAGCGCGGATGGCTTCAGGCTTGGCGTAGAGCACGGTCGGGTCCATGTTGCCTTGCAGGGCGACTTTATGACCGACACGTTCGCGGGCGTTGCCAATGTCGCAGGTCCAGTCAAGGCCCAAGGCGTCGGCACCGGCCTCGGCAATGCTTTCCAGCCACAGGCCGCCGTTCTTGGTGAACAGGATCACCGGGACTTTGCGACCTTCGTGCTCGCGGATCAGGCCGCTGACGATCTTGCGCATGTAGGCCAGGGAAAATTCCTGGTATGCCGCCGCCGACAGGTTGCCGCCCCAGGTATCGAAGATCTGCACCGCTTGCGCGCCGGCCAGGATCTGACCGTTGAGGTAAGACGTGACCGACTGGGCCAGCTTGTCCAGCAACAGGTGCATGGCTTGGGGGTTGTCGTAGAGCATGGCCTTGGTCTTGCGGAAGTCCTTCGACGAACCGCCTTCGACCATGTAGGTCGCGAGCGTCCACGGGCTGCCGGAGAAACCGATCAGCGGCACGCGCCCGTTGAGTTCACGGCGAATGGTGCTGACCGCGTCCATGACGTAGCCCAGGTCCTTCTGCGGATCGGGAATCGGCAGGGCCTCGATATCGGCCAGGGTGCTGACGACTTTCTTGAAGCGCGGGCCTTCGCCGGTCTCGAAGTACAAACCCTGCCCCATGGCGTCGGGAATGGTGAGGATGTCGGAGAACAGGATCGCCGCGTCCAACTGCGGATAACGGTCCAGCGGCTGCATCGTGACTTCGCAGGCGAACTGGGGGTTCATGCACAGGCTCATGAAGTCACCGGCCTTGGCGCGGCTGGCGCGGTACTCCGGCAGATAGCGACCGGCCTGGCGCATCATCCATACGGGGGTGACGTCCACAGGTTGCTTGAGCAGGGCGCGAAGGAAACGGTCGTTCTTCAGGGCAGTCATGTCGGCATCCGGAAAAAAAGTGCGGGCATTTTCTCAGAGCGCGACGCAAAAGGCACGGCAAGAGCCGTGCCTTTTATCTATCGGGGCAATTTGTCGCGGTGCCATGCAATATTCAGCAACACCACAAAACAATTGTGGGAGCTTTTTTTGTGGGAGCAAGGCTTGCCCGCGATGAAAACACCGCGGTCTCTTGAGTACCGAGGCGCCTGGATCGCGAGCAAGCTTTGCTCCCACAAAGCTCGCCCACAGGGTTTTGTGTCGCTTGATCAGACCCCCAGGTAATCCAGAATCCCTTCCGCCGCATTGCGGCCTTCGAAGATCGCCGTCACCACCAGGTCGGAACCCCGGACCATGTCGCCACCGGCGAAGATCTTCGGGTTGCTGGTCTGGTGCTTGTACTGGCCCTGCTCCGGGGCCACGACGCGGCCCTGGCTGTCGGTCTGGATGCTGAACTGCTCGAACCACGGCGCCGGGCTCGGGCGGAAGCCGAAGGCGATGACCACGGCGTCGGCCGGGATGATCTCTTCGGAACCGGGGATCGGCTCGGGGCTGCGACGGCCGCGGGCGTCCGGTTCGCCGAGACGGGTCTCGACCACCTTCACGCCTTCGACCTTGTCTTCACCGACAATGGCGATCGGCTGGCGGTTGTAGAGGAATTTCACGCCTTCTTCCTTGGCGTTCTTCACCTCTTTGCGCGAGCCGGGCATGTTCGCTTCGTCGCGACGATAGGCGCAGGTCACCGACTTGGCGCCCTGGCGAATCGACGTGCGGTTGCAGTCCATCGCCGTGTCGCCACCGCCAAGCACCACAACCTTCTTGCCTTTCATGTCGACGAAATCTTCCGGCGACTTTTCAAAGCCCAGGTTGCGGTTGACGTTGGCGATCAGGAAATCCAGGGCGTCGTAGACTCCCGGCAAGTCCTCACCGGCAAAGCCACCCTTCATGTAGGTGTAGGTGCCCATGCCCATGAAGACCGCATCGTATTCCTCGAGCAGTTGCTCCATGGTCACGTCCTTGCCCACCTCGGTGTTCAGGCGGAACTCGATGCCCATGCCGGTGAAGACTTCGCGACGATTGCTCAGCACGGTCTTTTCCAGCTTGAACTCGGGGATGCCAAAGGTCAGCAGGCCACCGATTTCCGGGTTCTTGTCGAACACCACCGGGGTCACGCCACCGCGTACCAGCACGTCGGCACAGCCCAGGCCCGCCGGGCCGGCACCGATGATCGCCACGCGCTTGCCGGTCGGCTTGACCTTGGACATGTCCGGGCGCCAGCCCATGGCGAACGCGGTGTCGGTGATGTACTTCTCCACCGAACCGATGGTCACCGCGCCAAAACCGTCGTTGAGGGTGCAGGCACCTTCACACAGGCGATCCTGCGGGCACACCCGGCCGCAGACTTCCGGCAGGGTGTTGGTCTGGTGGGACAGCTCGGCGGCCTGGAGGATGTTGCCTTCGGCCACCAGTTTCAGCCAGTTGGGAATGAAGTTGTGCACCGGGCACTTCCATTCGCAATACGGGTTACCGCAACCCAGGCAGCGGTGGGCCTGGTCGGCCGACTGCTGGGGTTTGAAAGGCTCGTAGATTTCCACGAACTCTTTCTTGCGTTGACGCAACAGTTTCTTCTTCGGATCCTTGCGCCCGACATCGATGAACTGGAAGTCGTTATTCAGACGTTCAGCCATTGTTAAAACCTCATCAAACTCTTCAGGCGCATATCACTGCGGGTTGGCACGAGTGCTGGAAAGCAACGATTTCAGGTTGGCAGCCTTGGGCTTGACCAGCCAGAAACGACGCAAGTAGTCATCGAGGTTTTCGGCGAGTTCACGCCCCCACTCGCTGTCGGTTTCCGCGACGTACTCGTTCAGCACGTTTTGCAGGTGGCTGCGATAGGCTTCCATCGCCTCGCCGCTGATCCGCTGGATTTCCACCAGTTCGTGGTTGACCCGGTCAACGAAGGTGTTGTCCTGGTCGAGCACGTAGGCGAAACCACCGGTCATGCCAGAGCCGAAGTTATAACCGGTCTTGCCCAGCACGCAGACAAAACCACCGGTCATGTACTCGCAGCAGTGATCGCCGGTGCCTTCCACCACAGTGTGGGCCCCGGAGTTACGCACGGCAAAACGCTCGCCCGCGGTGCCGGCGGCGAACAGCTTGCCGCCCGTGGCGCCATAAAGGCAGGTGTTGCCGATGATGGCACTGTCCTGGGTCTTGTAGACGCTGCCCTTGGGCGGAACGATGACCAGCTTGCCGCCGGTCATGCCCTTGCCCACGTAGTCGTTGGCATCGCCTTCCAGGTACATGTTCAGACCACCGGCGTTCCAGACGCCGAAGCTCTGGCCTGCGGTGCCCTTGAAGCGGAAGGTCACCGGCGCCTTGGCCATGCCCTGGTTGCCGTGCTTGCGGGCGATTTCGCCGGAGATCCGCGCGCCGATGGAACGGTCGCAGTTGCAGATATCCAGGTCGAACTCGGCGCCGCTCAGGTCGTTGATCGCCGCAGCGGCCATGTCGACCATCTTCTCGGCCAGCTCGCCCTTGTCGAATGGCGGGTTGCGGTCGACCTGGCAGAACTGTGGCTTGTCCGCCGGGATCAGATCGCTGCCCAGCAATGGAGTCAGGTCCAGGTGCTGCTGCTTGGCGGTCTGGCCCTCGATCACGTCCAGCAGATCGGTACGGCCGATCAGCTCTTCAAGCGAGCGAACGCCTAGCTTGGCCAGCCACTCACGGGTCTCTTCGGCCACGTAGGTGAAGAAATTCACCACCATGTCGACGGTACCGATGTAGTGGTCCTTGCGCAGCTTGTCGTTCTGGGTCGCCACGCCGGTGGCGCAGTTGTTCAGGTGGCAGATGCGCAGGTATTTGCAGCCCAGGGCGATCATCGGCGCGGTGCCGAAGCCGAAGCTCTCGGCGCCGAGGATGGCCGCCTTGATCACGTCCAGGCCGGTTTTCAGGCCACCGTCGGTCTGCACGCGAACCTTGCCGCGCAAATCGTTGCCGCGCAGGGTCTGGTGGGTTTCGGCCAGGCCCAGCTCCCATGGCGCACCCGCGTACTTGATCGAGGTCAGCGGCGATGCGCCGGTGCCGCCGTCGTAGCCGGAGATGGTGATCAGGTCGGCATAGGCCTTGGCCACGCCGGCCGCAATGGTGCCGACACCGGCTTCCGCCACCAGCTTCACCGAGACCAGCGCCTTCGGGTTCACCTGCTTGAGGTCGAAGATCAGTTGGGACAAGTCTTCGATCGAGTAGATGTCGTGGTGCGGCGGCGGCGAGATCAGGGTCACACCGGGGACCGCATAGCGCAGCTTGGCGATCAGGCCGTTGACCTTGCCGCCGGGCAACTGGCCGCCTTCGCCAGGCTTGGCGCCTTGGGCAACCTTGATCTGCAGCACTTCAGCGTTGACCAGGTATTCCGGCGTCACACCGAAGCGGCCGGTGGCCACCTGCTTGATTTTCGAACTCTTGATGGTGCCGTAGCGCGCCGGGTCTTCGCCGCCTTCGCCGGAGTTGGAACGCGCACCGAGGCGGTTCATGGCTTCGGCCAGGGCTTCGTGGGCTTCCGGGGACAAGGCGCCCAGGGAAATACCGGCCGAATCGAAGCGCTTGAGCACCGATTCCAGCGGTTCCACTTCACTGATGTCCAGCGGCGTGTCGAGAGTCTTGACCTTGAGCAGGTCGCGGATCATCGACACCGGACGGTTGTCCACCAGCGAGGTGTATTCCTTGAACTTGCTGTAGTCGCCCTGCTGCACGGCCGCCTGCAAGGTGTTGACCACGTCCGGGTTGTAGGCGTGGTATTCGCCACCGTGGACGAACTTCAGCAGGCCGCCCTGCTGGATCGGCTTGCGCGGGCTCCAGGCTTCGGCGGCCAGGGCTTTCTGTTCGGCTTCGATGTCGACGAAACGCGCACCCTTGATGCGGCTCGGCACGCCACGGAAGCTCAGTTCGCAGACCTCTTCGGACAGGCCGATGGCCTCGAACAGTTGCGCGCCACGGTACGAGGCGATGGTCGAGATGCCCATCTTCGACAGGATCTTGAGCAGGCCCTTGGTGATGCCCTTGCGGTAGTTCTTGAACACCTCGTAGAGGTCGCCCAGTACTTCACCGGTGCGGATCAGGTCGCCCAGCACTTCATAGGCCAGGAACGGATACACCGCCGAGGCACCGAAACCGATCAGCACCGCGAAGTGATGCGGATCGCGGGCGGTGGCGGTTTCCACCAGGATGTTGGAATCGCAGCGCAGGCCTTTTTCGGTCAGGCGATGGTGCACCGCACCGGTGGCCAGCGAGGCGTGGATCGGCAGCTTGCCCGGGGCGATGTGACGGTCGCTGAGGACGATCTGGGTACGCCCGGCGCGCGCGGCTTCTTCAGCCTGATCGGCGACGTTGCGGATCGCCGCTTCCAGGCCGACGCTTTCGTCGTAGTTCAGGTCGATGACCTGGCGCGCGAAGCCCGGACGGTCGAGGTTGGTCAGCGAGCGCCACTTGGCCGGGGAAATGACCGGCGAGCTGAGGATCACCCGCGAGGCGTGTTCCGGCGACTCCTGGAAAATATTGCGCTCGGCGCCCAGGCAGATCTCCAGGGACATCACGATCGCTTCACGCAGCGGGTCGATCGGTGGGTTGGTCACCTGGGCGAACTGCTGGCGGAAATAGTCGTACGGCGTGCGCACGCGCTGCGACAGCACGGCCATCGGCGTGTCGTCGCCCATGGAGCCGACCGCCTCGTAGCCCTGCTCGCCCAGCGGCCGCAGCACCTGGTCACGTTCTTCGAACGTCACCTGGTACATCTTCATGTACTGCTTGAGCTGGTCGACGTCATAGAAAGCCGAGCCGTGGTCGTTGTCTTCCATGGTCGCCTGGATGCGCAGGGCATTCTTGCGCAGCCATTGCTTGTACGGATGACGGGACTTGAGGCGGTTGTCGATGGCGTCGGTGTCGAGGATCTGGCCGGTCTCGGTGTCCACGGCAAAGATCTGGCCCGGGCCTACGCGGCCCTTGGCGATGACGTCTTCGGGCTGGTAGTTCCAGACGCCGATTTCCGACGCCAGGGTGATGAACCCATTGGTGGTGGTGACCCAGCGCGCCGGACGCAGACCGTTACGGTCCAGCAGGCACACGGCGTAGCGACCGTCGGTCATGACGATACCGGCCGGGCCGTCCCACGGCTCCATGTGCATGGAGTTGTATTCGTAGAAGGCACGCAGGTCCGGGTCCATGGTCTCGACGTTCTGCCACGCCGGCGGCACCAGCATGCGCACGCCGCGGAACAGGTCGATGCCACCGGTCACCATCAGTTCCAGCATGTTGTCCATGCTCGAGGAGTCCGAACCCACGCGGTTGACCAGCGGGCCGAGTTCTTCGAGGTCCGGCATCAGGTCGTTGGCGAACTTGGTGCGACGGGCCACGGCCCAGTTGCGGTTGCCGGTGATGGTGTTGATCTCGCCGTTGTGGGCGAGGAAGCGGAATGGCTGGGCCAGCGGCCATTTCGGCAGGGTGTTGGTGGAGAAGCGCTGGTGGAACACGCAGATCGCGGTTTTCAGGCGCTCGTCGCTCAGGTCCGGATAGAAGGCGGTGAGGTCCGCCGGCATCATCAGGCCTTTGTAGATAATGGTCTTGTGGGAAAAGCTGCAGATGTAGTGATCGGTGTCGGCGGCGTTGGCCACGGACGAACGACGACGGGAACTGAACAGCTTGATCGACATGTCCTGGTCGCTCAGGCCTTCGCCGGCGATGAACACCTGTTCGATCTGCGGCAGGCGCTCGAGCGCCAGGCGGCCAAGGACGCTGGTGTCGATCGGCACTTTGCGCCAGCCAACCAGTTGCAGGCCGGCGGCCAGGATCTCGCGATTCATGTTTTCGCGAGCCGCCTCAGCCTTCACCGGGTCCTGGTTGAAGAACACCATGCCCACGGCGTACTGCTTGGGCAGGGTCACGCCGAACGTTTCCTGGGCTACGGCACGCAGGAACTCGTCGGGCTTTTGAATCAGCAAGCCACAACCGTCGCCGGTCTTGCCGTCGGCGTTGATCCCACCGCGGTGGGTCATGCAGGTCAGGGCCTCAATGGCCGTTTGCAAAAGGGTATGGCTGGGCTCGCCCTGCATATGAGCTATCAGGCCGAAACCGCAGTTATCCTTGAATTCATCTGGTTGGTACAGACCTGCTTTCATAGACACTTTCTCACCAGGCTGCCTCTAATCGAGGCAAATTTCTTTTCAATTCAACCGGTTGCATGCCGCGCCGAACGTACGCCAGCTTTGCGGGGGCAAAAGGGAGGTCATTGTACACACCGACACAGAGGCTCACAAATTTGACGACGAACTGTCGCAAATCCATGTCGCATTTGTGAAAGGTTTAAAGCTATACGCTGTGCTAGTCAAAACTTTTTTGGGTTTGACCGCTACGACTCAAACGCTACTGTGACGCAGACACCACAAGGCGCGCGGCCTGAAAGGTCGCCCGCCCTTGCGGAAATTTTGAGGTTGCCGGGAGAGGCGGCCTGGGTAAGGCCGCCGAATCTTCAGCGAGTTGCTGCCAGTTCCTGTTGGACGCTGGCGACAGTGCGAGGCCAAGGTTTACCAGCCTGAACCTTCGCTGGCAAGGCCTTGATGGCGGAAACAGCCGCATCACGGTTGGCAAAGCTGCCGTAGGTGATGACATACAGCGGCTTGCCGTTGAGCACTTTCTTGAAATAACGGTACTCGCCACCCTGCTCCTTGACGAAGTTCTGCGCCGCGGCTTCGGAACTGGTGCCGAGGATCTGCACCACGTAGTTGCCCGGCGCCTGGCCGGCGTACCAGCTACCGCCCGCGGCCTTGGCTGGGGCAGCAGCAGGCTTGGCCGCCGGTGCTGCTGGCGCCGCTGGTTTGGCCGCTGGCGCCGGAACCGGCTTGGCGGTGGCCACCTGGGTCGGGGCCGGGGTCGGCTTGGCGGTCGGGGCAGGCGTTGGCGCCGGGCCAGCCGGCACGCCCGCAGGCGGCGCGGTGGTGGTCACGGTCGGCGGCGTGTCGCTGCTGTCGTCGATCGGTGGCGCTGCGCCGTCGTCGCCTTCGGTGATACCGCCGGCCGCTTCGGCCAGCGGGCCGCGCATGACCGGCTGCGACTGGCCGACCAGCGGCAGCGGCATCGGTTGGGTGTTACCGGCGAATTCCACGGCCGGCGCGCCACCGTTGGGTTGCGGCGTACCTTGGCCGAGGGGCAGTTGCGCCTGTTCGTTGGCAGGGGCACCCGTGGCAGGTGCCTTGGTGCGACCCGGCATCAGCCAGGCGGCGGCAACCGCGACCACGACGACGGCGGAAATTGCCAATACGTGTTTCTTCGGCATGTTGAACCCCATACTTGGACGCTTCACCGCTGAGCGGCTGGCAATCATGACTTCGATCAGAGCATCGCGGGCAACCTGGTTGATGTTGCCAGGCCAACCGTCGGAGCTTTCGTGAATCTCAGAGATCTGATCGGCGGTGAAAAGTTCGATACCCCGGCCCGCGCCCTCAAGACGCTGGGCCAGGTATTCGCGCGTTTCTTCCTCGGTGTAGGGCGCCAGCTCGATGACGTGGAAGCGCTCTTCCTCGAGGTTCAATTGGTCCAGGTCGGCGATCAGCGACGACTCGCCGAACAGGAACACGTGAGGCCGGCCCTCCGGCGCACCGGCCGCCAAGGCCAGCAGGGCTTCGAGGGCCGACTCGTCGAGTTGCTCGGCATCGTCCACCAGCAGATAGACTTCCTGCCCGGTCAGCGCCAGTTGCACGATCTGATCGAGGATTGCACCGATTTCGGCCTGGGCGACGTTCAGCGCCTGGGCCACCTGGCGCAACACACCGGCGGCATCGCCGGCGCCACGGGCCGACACCACCACGCTTTGCACAGACTGTTTGTTGGTACTGGCCACCAGGGCCTGGCGCAGCAAGGTCTTGCCGCTGCCCTGGGGACCGGTGACCACCAACAGCAACTGGCTGTAGCGCGCCAGGTGATGCAACTGGCCCAGCACCGGCTTGCGCTGGGCGGGGAAGAACTTGAAGCCCGGGACCCGTGGGGCAAAAGGGTCATGACTCAATTGGAAATGGCCGAGGAAAGCCTCGTCGGCATGCAAACTAGTCATCGGAATCTTATTAACCTTTAAGCTGAGCCAGGGCGCGGTAGTCCGCTCCCAGCGTGGCCTGTAGAACTTCTTTCGGATAATCGTCGGTCACCACCGCTTCGCCCATGTGGCGCAGCAGCACCAGGCGCAGACGACCGTCGATCACTTTTTTGTCGATTGCCATGTGTTCAAGAAAATCCGCCTCGCTCATTTCCTCGGGCGGAACCACCGGCAGCCCGGCGCGCTGGAACAGACGAATACCGCGATCGCGTTCCTGTTCGCTGATCCAGCCCAGGCGCGCGGACATCTCCAGGGCCATGACCGTACCGGCCGCAACCGCTTCACCGTGCAGCCAGACACCATAGCCCATGTGAGTTTCGATGGCATGGCCGAAGGTGTGACCCAGGTTGAGCGTGGCGCGCACCCCCGATTCACGCTCATCGGCACCGACCACGGCGGCCTTGGCGGCGCAGGAGCGCTCGATGGCGTAGGTCAGGGCCGCTTGATCCAGCGCACGCAGGCGGTCGACGTTCTCTTCGAGCCAGCCCAGGAACGGTTCGTCGCAGATCAGCCCGTACTTGATGACTTCCGCCAGCCCCGCAGACAGTTCGCGGGCCGGCAGGGTATTGAGGGTGGCGGTGTCGATCAGCACCACATTGGGCTGATAGAACGCACCGACCATGTTCTTGCCCAGCGGATGGTTGATCCCGGTCTTGCCGCCCACCGACGAGTCGACCTGCGACAACAGCGTGGTGGGGATCTGGATGAAGTCGACGCCGCGCTGATAACAAGCAGCGGCAAAACCGGCCATGTCGCCGATCACGCCACCGCCCAGCGCAACCACCGTGGTGCGGCGATCATGCCGTGCGGTCAGCAGGCCGTCGAAAATGAGTTGCAGGGTTTCCCAGTTCTTGAAGGCTTCGCCGTCGGGCAACACCACGGAAATGACCGAGAAAGCCGACAGGCTGCGGGTCAGACGTTCCAGATACAGAGGCGCGACGGTTTCATTGGAAATGATCGCCACTTGCCGCCCGGCGATATGCGGCGCCAGCAGTTCAGGCTGGTCCAGCAAGCCTTCGCCAATATGAATCGGGTAGCTGCGCTCGCCCAGGTCGACCTTAAGTGTCTGCATGTGTCCCCACAGTGAAGATGGAATCAGGCGTCCTGCCTGCAATTAACGAAAGAGCCCAACGGGGATAAATCCCCTCGCCACAGGTCCCGGTGCTTGCCATGACACCACGGGATGGCCATCCGCCACGCCCCAGGCGGGCCATGACGGGACGTCGAGGATAGCGCATTTCGCCAGGCGCATTAACGGGGCGGCAGTTGCTGCAGACGGTCGAGAATGTCCAGCACCACCATCCGCGGCGGCCGCTCGTCGGTTTCCACCACCAGGTCGGCGATCTCCCGGTACAGCGGATCACGCAGTTCCAGCAGGTCCCGCAGGGTCTTGGCGGGGTCGGCGGTGCGCAACAGCGGCCGGTTGCGATCCCGGGCGGTGCGGCCGACCTGCTGCTCGACAGAGGCGTGCAGATAGACCACTCGTCCGCCGGCATGCAGCGCCCGACGATTGGCTTCGCGCATCACCGCACCGCCGCCGGTGGCCAACACCACGCCCTCGAACGCGCACAACTCGGCGATCATCGCCTGCTCACGGTCACGAAAGCCCGGCTCGCCTTCCTTATCGAAGATCCATGGGATATTGGCACCCGTGCGCAATTCAATTTCCTTGTCGGAATCTTTGAACGGCAGGCGCAGCTCTTTGGCCAGCAAACGGCCGATGGTGCTTTTTCCAGCGCCCATCGGCCCAACAAGAATCAAATTTCGCACAGAATCAACGACTCACAGCAATCGCCTGGTTATTCATGATACGCGGAGTGAGGAACACCAGCAGCTCGGATTTTTTCTCCGAAACCACATCACGCCGGAAAAGGCGGCCAAGATACGGCACATCGCCAAGAAATGGCACCTTATCTACGACCTTGCTCTGAGTATTTGAGAAAACTCCGCCAATCACAATGGTCTCGCCATCATTGACCAGGACCTTGGCGTTGACTTCGTTTTTCTTGATCGGCGGTACTTCCTGCACCTTGTTCAGGTAGTCCGGCTCATCCTTGGTGACCTTGACCTCCATGATGATGCGGTTGTCCGGGGTGATTTGCGGGGTCACCTCCAGCGACAGCGAGGCCTCCTTGAACGACACCGAGGTGGCGCCGCTGGAACTGGCTTCCTGGTAGGGGATTTCCGTGCCCTTGAGGATCTTTGCCGTCTCCTTGTCGGACGTCACCACCTTGGGCTGGGAGACGATTTCGCCGTTGCCGGTTTTTTCCATGGCCGTCAGCTCAAGGTCCAGCAAGACGTTGTCGGTGATGAACGCAATGCCGATCCCCGACGTATTGCCCGAGGCCCCCAGGTCGACGAACGGCTGGTTGGTGCCGGTACTGCCCGGCGTGCCGATGGTGGTGGAGGTGCCAGTGGTCACCCCCGAGGAGTTCCAGTTGCCCTTGTTCTGGATCGACCCTCCCCAGCGCACGCCCAGGCTTTTGTCGTAGTCGACGTTGGCTTCGACAATCCGCGCCTCGATCATCACCTGGCGCACCGGAATATCCAGCTGCGCCACGATCCGGCGCAGTTCGTCGAGCCGGTCCTGGGTCTGGTAGGCAATGATGTTGTTGGTTCGCTCATCCACCGTGATCGTGCCGCGCTCGTCGGCTTTGGCCTCGGCACTGGTCACCGACTGGAACAGCTTGGCGATGTCCGCCGCCTTCGCATAGTTGACCTGCAGCAGCTCACGCCGCAGCGGCGCCAGGTCGGCGATCTGCTTCTGTGACTCCAGCTCCTGGCGTTCGCGCGCGGCGATTTCATCGGCCGGGGCCACCAGCAGCACGTTACCGACCTTGCGCTTGTCCAGGCCCTTGGTCTTGAGCACCAGGTCCAGCGCCTGGTCCCAAGGCACATTCTGCAACCGCAGGGTGATGCCGCCCTGCACCGTGTCGCTGGCCACCAGGTTCAGGTTGGTGAAATCGGCAATCAGTTGCAGGACCGAACGTACTTCAATGTCCTGGAAGTTGAGCGAGAGCTTCTCGCCGCTGTAGGCCGCGCGGTCGGCATTGCGTTTTTGCAGGTCGTCGACGGTCATGGGCCGGACGCTGACGGTGAGCTTGTTGTCGGTCTGGTAGGTCGAGTAGTCGAAGGTGCCACTGGGCTCGATGCTGATGGTCGCCCGGTCGCTGCCGGCGCTGGCATTGACGAATTGCACCGGGGTGGCGAAGTCCTTGACGTCCAGGCGCACCCGCAATGGTTCGGGCAATTGGGTCCTGGCGAAATTGAGGATGATCTTGCCTTCGCGCTCCTGGATGTCCGGGGCGATGGAAGGATCGGACAAATCGATCACCACGTTGCCTTCGCCCTGGGTCCCCCGCTGGAAATCCACCCCACGAATCGCCTTGCCCACCGGTGCACTGGCCCTCACGGGCGCAGCGCTGGCCAGCGCCGGGCGCGGGGCCTGGGCGGCGCTCTTCCCAGCAGTGTTCTTCGCAGCGGCGCCCTTGCCAACCACCACGAACAGGCTATTGCCTTCGACCCGGGTGTCGTACGGTGCCAGTTGGGTCAGGCCGATGATCAACCGGGTGCGATCGCCTGCCTCGACCACGGTGGCGCTGCGCGCATTGCCCCCGCCCAGGTCGCGGCGCTTGCTGGCCAGTTGATTGGTCACGCCTGGCAGGTCCAGGGCAATCCGGGCCGGTTGTTCGGTGGTGTAGCCCCGGGGGGGCGGCGGCGGCTCGTCGAAGGTGAGCTTCAACTCGACGCGGTCGCCCGGCAACGCCGCGACATCCAGCGTCTTCAGACTGGCCGCGTGAACCATCGGCGACAACAGCGCTATCCATAGCGAAATACCGAAGGCTGACAAAAACCTGTTCATTGTTGGGGTTCCACTATTGAGTGCTCTTTCAAAGGAATGGTCCGAGGTCGTTCCAGCCAGGCACCCTCGCCATCGGGAACGATTTCGATCACATCGACCTGGGTGGCGCCGATGGCGAAGATTCGCCCGTCGTTGCGCCCCAGATAGTCACCGACCTTGAGCCGATGCACCCCGCCCGCGCCCCGCAGGAGTGCGAAGGAGCCACTGGCGTTGGAGATCGTACCGACCATTTCAAACTGCTCGATGTTGAAGCCTTCCAGGTATTGCTTGACCCGGTTGGGGTCGGGCCGGACGTTGTGCGAGCCGCGCTGCCGGTCGGCCTGGTCCACGCGGACCTGCCGGGAAAACGGGCTGCGCAGGTTCGCGGCGCTGTAGGTAAAGGTCTCGTAGGGCCTGAACGTCGGCGTCGGCTCGATTTTGCCGGGCGGACGCAGGCGCACTTCGTTCATGTAAGCGTCCAGGTCGCTGAAGCCGTTGTCGTCGTTGCAACCCGCCAGCGCAACCAGGCCCGCCAGCAGGCAGAGGCGACACACCAGCGGCCTCATGGCTGCGCCTCCTGCTCGTTGTAGCGGTAGGTCTTGGCCTGGATGCTCATGCGCAGCTTCGTGCCGGCCTCGGGCTCCATCGGGGCGATTTCGAAATCGTGCAGCGTGACGATCCGGGGCAGTCCGGCCACCCCACTGACGAATGTCGCCAGGTCATGGTAGTCGCCGGTCACGGTGATCTGGATCGGCAGCTCGATGTAGAACGGTTGGGTGACTTCCGGCAGCAGCTTGATTTCCTCGAACTCCAGGCCGCTGCCCAGGCCGGTGCGGGTAATGTCTTCCAGCAGGCCCGGCACTTCGGTATCGCTGGGCAATTGCCGCAACAGTACACCGAAAGACGTTTCCATCTGCTTCATCTGCTCGGTGTAGCGTTCCAGGTTCGCGGCCATGTGGGCCTTGCCCGCGAATTGTGCCTTGAGGGTATTTTCTTCCTCGCGCACCTGCTGCAACTGGTTTTCCAGGTCGCTCAAGGCAAAGTTATAGCCCAGCCCCAGCACCATGGCCACCAGCAGGATGCCCGCCAGCCATTTGATGGGCGCAGGCCAGGAACCGATGTTGTTGGTGTCCAGGTCACTGACGTCGATCTTGCGCAACGCGTCGAGCCATTCCCCCGGCCTCATTGGGCGTCCCCCTCATCGGCCGGCCGGGTCTGGCGAACCGTCAGCTGGAAAACGTTGGCCTGGTCGAGCTGACCGGCGGTGGTGGCCTTGACCTCCGTCAGACTGGGCGCATCGAACAGGTCCGACGAATCCAGGTTGCGCATCAGGTCCGAGACCCGGTTGTTCGATTCCGCGGCCCCCTTGATGAAGAGCGTCCGGTCCTCCATCTTCACTTCGGTGAAATACACCCCGTCCGGCAAAGTCCTCACCAACTGGTCGAAGATGCGCCCGCTGACCGGTCGATTCCCTTGCAAGTCCTGGATGATGCGCATGCGCTCCAGCAATTGCTGGCGACGGGCTTTCAATTCGCTGATCTGCTTGATGCGCTCGTCCAGCACGGCGATCTGCTCGGAGAGGTGGCTATTGCGGGCGACCTGGTGGTCGATGGCGCTGTCGATGTAACGGACGGCGACCATAACAACGCCGACCGCCCCGACCAGCGCCGCCACCAAGGCCAGCAGAAAGCGCTTGCGCCGCTCTTCGCGCAGCTCTTCGCGCCAGGGAAGCAGGTTGATCCGCGCCATCAGTCGAAACTCCTGAGGGCCAGCCCACAGGCAATCATCAGTGCCGGTGCATCACTGGCCAGGGCACCGGCATTGACCTTGCTGCTCAGGGCCATGTTGGTAAACGGGTTGGCCACCTGGGTCGGCGTGCCCAGGCGCTGCTCGATCAGCCGATCCAGGCCAGCGACCGAAGCCGTGCCCCCTGCCAGCAGAATGTGGTCCACCGCACTGTACTGGCCCGAGGCGAAGAAGAATTGCAGGGACCGCGAGACCTGCTGAACCAGGGCCTCGCGAAAAGGTTGCAGCACCTCGCTGAGATAATCGTCCGGCAACCCACCCTGCTTCTTTGCCAGGCCGGCCTGCTCGGGTGTCAGGCCGTAGCGGCGCTGGATCTCCTCGGTCAACTGGCGACCACCGAACAACTGTTCGCGGGTATAGATGATGCGCCCGTTGTGCAACACGCTGAGGGTGGTCATGGTGGCGCCGATGTCGATGACCGCCACCGTCAGCCGTTCCTGGGACGCGGCCAATTGCGTGGCGAGCAGGCCAAACGCTCGCTCCAGCGCATAAGCCTCCACATCGACCACCCGGGCCGTCAGCCCGGCGAGCGCCAACGCGGCCTCGCGAACCTCGACGTTTTCCTTGCGACAGGCCGCCAGCAGCACTTCGACGCGCTCGGCACTGCGCGGCGAAACGCCCACCACCTCGAAATCAATGGCCACCTCATCCAGTGGATAGGGAATGTACTGATCGGCTTCGATCTTGAGCTGGTTCTCCATGTCGTCATCGGACAGGCCCGCGTCCATCTCGATGATCTTGGTGATCACCGCCGAACCCGCCACGGCCACCGCCACGCTGCGCAAGGGCGTCTTGGCCTTGGCCAACAGCCGCGACAACGCCTGGCCCACCCCTTCGAGCTCGGCGATGTTCTTCTCGATCACGGCGTTGGCCGGCAACGGTTCGACCGCGTAGGACTCGACGCGGTATCGCTCGCCCTGGCGACTCAACTCGAGCAGCTTCACCGACGTCGAACTGATGTCGATCCCCAGAAGCGCATGGGCTTTTTTATTGAAGAGTCGTAGCACTACCAATTCCCTATGACTATCCGTGAGTTACGGACTCTCTAATATGCATTGCGTTCAATCACGGCCGTCCGACGGACGTCCGGATGGCATTCCCGACGAAAAAAAATGCTTATAATGCCCAGCGTTTTTTTCGCTTTGTTGCAAGCTCGGGTTCTTCCCTGCACCTGGCGCCTTTTTCATTCTTTGCCTGGATATCCAAAAGCCTTGATTCGTCTGCTGAAATTTTTCGGATGGTCCATCGTCGCCGTTTTCTGCGGACTGCTCTTGGGCCTGAGCGGTGCCTTTCTTTACCTTAGTCCGGGATTGCCGTCCGTGGAGGCACTGAGAAGTATTCAGTTGCAGATTCCTTTGCGGGTGTACAGCAGCGATAACAAGCTGATCGCCGAATTTGGCGAAATGCGCCGCACACCGATCCGTTTCGCCGACATTCCCCCCAATTTCATCAATGCGTTACTAAGTGCTGAAGACGATAACTTCGCCAACCACTATGGCGTCGATCCCGGCAGCCTGATGCGCGCCGCCAGCCAGTTGGTCAAGAGCGGACACATCCAGTCCGGTGGCAGTACCATCACCATGCAGGTGGCCAAGAACTTCTTCCTGACCAGCGAGCGCAGTTTCTCGCGCAAGACCACCGAGATCCTCCTGGCCCTGCAGATCGAGCGACAGCTGACCAAGGATGAAATCCTCGAGCTGTACGTGAACAAGATTTACCTGGGCAACCGCGCCTACGGCATCGAGGCGGCGGCACAGGTGTATTACGGCAAGTCGATCCGCGACGTGAGCCTGGCGCAGATGGCGATGATCGCCGGCCTGCCCAAGGCACCGTCGCGCTTCAACCCGCTGGCCAACCCGGCGCGCAGCAAGGAGCGTCGCGACTGGATCCTGGGGCGCATGTACAAGCTCGGCAAGATCAGCGAGGCCGACTACACCGCCGCGATCAATGAGCCGCTGAACGCCAGCTATCACGTGCCGACCCCGGAAGTGAACGCCCCGTACATCGCCGAGATGGCCCGTGCCGAGATGGTCGGGCGCTATGGCAGCGACGCCTACACCGAAGGTTTCCGCGTGACCACCACGGTGCCGAGCAACTTGCAGGAAATGGCCAACACCGCGCTGCACGAGGGCCTGATGACCTACGACCAGCGCCACGGCTACCGTGGCCCTGAATCGCGCCTGCCGGGCAAGACCAAGGAAGCCTGGGCCCTGGAGCTGACCAAGCAGCGCACCATCAGCAGCCTGGAGCCGGCGATCGTCACCTCGGTGGACAAGGACGGCATCAAGGTGTTGACCCGCAACGGCGAGCAGGAAGAACACGTGGCCTGGGACACCATGAAATGGGCCCGTCCGTTCCTCAATACCAACAGCATGGGCGCCGCCCCACGGCAGCCGTCGGACGTTGCCCAGGTCGGTGACCTGATCCGCGTCCAGCGCCAGGCGGACAACACGCTCAAGTTCAGCCAGATCCCGGCTGCCCAGGGCGCCCTGGTGTCCCTCGACCCACAGGACGGCGCCATTCGTTCGTTGGTGGGTGGCTTCGCCTTCGAGCAAAGCAATTACAACCGTGCACTGCAGGCCAAGCGCCAGCCAGGCTCGAGCTTCAAGCCGTTCGTCTACAGCGCCGCCCTGGATAACGGCTACACCGCCGCCAGCCTGGTGAACGATGCGCCGATCGTGTTCGTCGATGAGTACCTGGACAAGGTCTGGCGGCCAAAGAACGACACCAATACGTTCCTCGGCCCGATTCGCCTGCGCGAGGCGCTGTACAAATCCCGCAACCTGGTATCGATCCGCCTGTTGCAGGCGCTGGGCGTGGATCGCACCATCGACTACATCAGCAAGTTCGGCTTCAACAAGCAGGACCTGCCGCGCAACCTGTCCCTGGCCCTGGGCACCGCGACCCTGACGCCGATGGAAATCGCCACGGGCTGGAGCACCTTCGCCAACGGCGGCTACAAGATCACCCCGTTCATCATCGACAAGATCGAAAGCCGCAACGGCGAGACATTGTTCGTGGCCAACCCCCCACGGGTCCCTACGGGCGAGCAGGCCAGCGATGGCGTTGCCGCACCGTCCACCGACACGTTCACGGTCAATGCGACGCCAGGCGAAGCCACCACGGCCCCAGGCCTGCCGCAAGCACCCGCCGTCGCGGAGCGCATTGTCGATGGCCGCACTACCTTCATTCTCAATAGCATGCTGCAGGACGTGATCAAACTCGGCACCGGCCGTCGCGCCCTGGCCCTGGGCCGCACCGACCTGGCGGGCAAGACCGGTACCACGAACGAGTCCAAGGACGCCTGGTTCTCCGGCTACAACGCCGATTACGTGACCACGGTCTGGACCGGTTTCGACCAGCCTGAAAGCCTGGGTCGCCGTGAGTTCGGCGGCACTGTGGCGCTGCCGATCTGGATGACCTACATGGGCGCCGCCCTCAAGGACAAGCCGCCGCACACCCAGCCGGAACCGGAAGGCATCCTCAGCCTGCGGGTCGACCCGGTCAGCGGCCGCGCGGCCACGCCGGGCACCCCGGGTGCGTACTTCGAGCTGTTCAAGAGCGAAGACACGCCACCGTCGGTCAACGAGCTGGGCAACGGTGTCGCACCAGGCAGCCCGCTGCCAGCGGACGAAGCGGCGCCGATCGATCTGTTCTGACCGGTCTCATCCAAAAGCCCCGCCTTCGAAAGAAGTGCGGGGCTTTTGTTCTCAATGACACAACTACCTGTGGGAGCGAGCTTGCTCGCGATAGCGTCGGATCAGCTTGCATCAATGTTGAATGCCAGGCCGTCATCGCGAGCAAGCTCGCTCCCACAGGGGTCTGTGATGGTCATACAAAAGCGGCGACCAACAAAAAGCCCCGACTCTCAGGAGCCGGGGCTTTTTGTTGAAGCGCTACAACGGCTTAGCCGTTGAACACGTCATCCACGCTCTTGAGCGGGTAGTTCTTCGGGTACGGCAGGGTGGCCACGCCCGTCTCGATGGCGGCCTTGGCCACGGCATCGGAGATCAGGGTGATCAGGCGGGCGTCCATTGGTTTCGGGATGATGTACTCACGACCGAATTCCAGCTTGATGCCGCCGTAGGCGTCGCACACTTCCTGAGGCACCGGCAGCTTGGCCAGTTCGCGCAGGGCGTTGGCGGCCGCGACTTTCATCTCTTCGTTGATGCGCTTGGCGCGAACGTCCAGGGCACCACGGAAGATGAACGGGAAGCCCAGTACGTTGTTGACCTGGTTCGGGTAGTCCGAACGGCCGGTGGCCATGATCACGTCGTTGCGAGTCGCGTGAGCCAGTTCCGGGGAGATTTCCGGGTCCGGGTTCGAGCAGGCGAACACGATCGGGTTCGGCGCCATGCGCAGCAGGTTTTCCGGGCTCAGCAGGTTCGGACCCGACAGGCCGACGAACACGTCGGCACCGTCCAGGGCGTCCGCCAGGGAGCGCTTGTCGGTCGCGTGGGCGAAGACGGCCTTGTACTGGTTCAGGTCGTCACGGCCGGAGTGGATCACGCCGGTACGGTCGACCATGAAGATGTTTTCGATCTTGGCGCCCATGCTCACCAGCAACTTCATGCAGGAGATGGCCGCAGCGCCAGCACCCAGGCAGACGATCTTGGCTTCCGGCAGGGTCTTGCCGGCGATTTCCAGGGCGTTGATCATGCCGGCCGCGGTGACGATGGCGGTGCCATGCTGGTCATCGTGGAACACCGGGATGTCGCACTGTTCGATCAGGGCGCGCTCGATCTCGAAGCACTCAGGTGCCTTGATGTCTTCCAGGTTGATGCCACCGAAGGTGATGGAGATGCGCTTGACGGTGTCGATGAAGGCCTGCGGGCTCTCGGAATCGACTTCGATGTCGAATACGTCGATACCGGCGAAGCGCTTGAACAGTACGCCCTTGCCTTCCATGACTGGCTTGGAAGCCAATGGGCCGAGGTTACCCAGGCCGAGAATCGCGGTGCCATCGGAAATGACTGCAACCAGGTTGCCTTTACCGGTGTATTTGTAGGCCAGTTCAGGGTCGCGAGCGATTTCGCGGACTGGTTCGGCTACGCCGGGGCTGTAGGCCAGCGACAAGTCGCGAGCAGTAGCGGTGGCCTTGGTGAGCTCGACACTCAGCTTTCCTGGACGAGGATGCGCGTGATATTCGAGAGCGGCAGTTTTCAGATCAGACATGTGGGCATTCCGCTTTTTACTGTGTTGGACAGACGGACCGCCGAGGATACGCGCCTCGCAAAGTCCCTACAAGACTGACCAGTCACTGCTGTCAAGCGCCCTACTCTACGACTTTGGACCAAGAGCCGCGAAACACAAGGGCTACATGCATACAATATGACCGAATAATGTCTACAATTATTTTCTTACAGGACCGCTTCCAACATGGCCGGATCGGTCAACGGCAGCATCCATCGCGCCTGGCCAGCCTTGTTCCCGCCACGCCGGGCGCGGTCGACGACCCAGCCCCGGGCCTCGATTTTCCGCCCCTTGAGCCGCTCCAGGGCCGAGGCGTCGAAGCGCCTCTGCAAACCCGGTGCAATGTGCAGGACAACCGGCCCCTGCAATTCAATCCAGACACCACCGCGATTGCGCTGCACGCTTTCTACCCGCCCGCTCGTCAGCACGAAACCTGGGGCATCGATCTGTTCCGCCCGGACGATAGGGGATTTCTTCCAGAGGCCTGCCCCGGCTTGCCGCGCCTGACGCTCAGCCACTTGCTGGCAACTGACCAGGTCGACGTTCGGCGCAACCGCCACCAGAAACCCCAGCCCCTCGGCAATCAACCGTTCCTCGAGGTTCTCGCCCCGGGCGTTGTAGACGTGGGCCAGGGTACGACCGTAATCATCACGGTCGTCCTTGCCAGGCAATACGCCCACCCGGCCATCGTTGGCGGCCACCAGGGCTTCGAGTCGCTGGCGCGCCGCCACGGCGAAGGGTTCGTCGGCGCGGCCGCGCTTGCCCAGCTCAGGGCTGTTGAGACCGATCATCCGAATGCGGCGCCCATCCTCCAGGTACAAGGTGTCGCCGTCCACCACGCGCTGCACCGCCACCTGGGGCAGGCTGCCCGGCGAAGGACAGGCCCCCTGGGCACCACAGAACCAAATCGCAGACACAAAAAAGGCGCCCGCAAGGGACGCCTTCTTCATCAATCTGGAGCAGTCGAGACGACCATCCAAAATGATCAGCCTCAGGCTTTTGGAGTAACTTTGCCGAAAGCACCGAAACGATCGGCGAACTTCTGAACGCGGCCGCCGGTATCCAGAGTCTTTTGCTTACCGGTGTAGAACGGGTGGCACTCGTTGCAAACGTCGATCGCCAGGGCTTTGCCATAGGTCGAACGCGTTTCGAACTTGTTGCCGCAGCTGCAGGTTACGGCAATTGCTGGGTATTCCGGATGGATATCGGTTTTCATGCTGTTTTCCTCAGGCTAGCGTGCCGCCACCCAACACTATTGTTGAATACCGCACGTAATTAGGCCGCGGATTCTACCAGACATCGTCATTCGCGCAAGCTGTCGCTTATACCAACCGTCTGCTAGGCTCGCGCCCTCAAGCACAATCCCTGTGGGAGCGAGCTTGCTCGCGATAGCGATGGGTCAGTTGCGGTGATGTTGGCTGTGCCGCCGCTTTCGCGAGCAAGCTCGCTCCCACATTGAATCGCGCTCAGCCTTGCGAACTTGTCCGCTTACCGAGATTCCCCGCGTGCCCAACGCCATCCTGCGCCTCGCCCTGCCTTCACCTCTGCGCCGCCTGTTCGACTACCGCGCCCCCGCCGGGGTCCTGCGCGCCCAGTTGCAGCCGGGCATGCGCCTGCGGGTGCCGTTCGGCCGGCGGGAAATGATCGGCATCCTGGTGGAGGTCACCGATCACAGCGAGGTCCCGGTCGACAAGCTCAAACCAGCCCTGGCCCTGCTCGATGCCACGCCGCCGCTGCCCGCCGCGCTGTTCAAGTTGTGCCTGTGGACGTCCCAGTATTACCAGCACAGCCTCGGCGACACCCTGAGCTGGGCGCTGCCGGTGCTGCTGCGCCAGGGCGAGCTGGCCGAGGCGCGCCAGGAGCGGTTCTGGTCGGTGGCCCCGGGGGCCTCGCTGGACGATCCGCGCATCGCCCGCGCGCCGCGCCAGCGCGAGGCCTTGGCGACCCTCGCCCAACACCCCCATGGCGTGGCCCACCAACTGCTGAGCAAACTGATGCTCAGCAAGGACAGCCTCGACCTGTTGCTGGCCAAGGACCTGGTCCAGGTGGAGATCCGCCGGCACGCCCCCGGCGCCCGCCACGAACATTGGCTGGCCCAGCCGGAACTGCCGCTCAACGCCGAACAGCGCGCCGCTTGCGAAGCGATTCGCGCAGGTTTCGACAGTTATCACGCCTTTCTGCTGGCGGGCGTCACCGGCAGCGGCAAGACCGAGGTCTACCTGCAACTGATCCGCCAGACCCTGGAGGCCGGCAAGCAGGCCCTGGTGCTGATTCCGGAAATCAACCTCGGCCCCCAGACCCTGGCGCGTTTCGAGCAACGCTTCAATGCGCGGATCGCCCTCGTGCACTCGGCAGTCAACGACCGCGAACGCCTGGAAGCCTGGCTCGCCGCCCGCGACGGCGAGGCCGATATCATCATCGGCACCCGCTCGGCCCTGTTCACGCCGATGAAAAACCCCGGTCTGATCATCATCGACGAAGAACACGACGGCTCTTATAAACAGCAGGAAGGCCTGCGCTATCACGCCCGCGACCTGGCGCTGGTGCGCGCCCGCCAGGAAAACATCCCGATCGTCCTCGGCTCGGCCACGCCTTCGCTGGAAAGCCTGCACAACGCCTACACCGGCCGCTACGGCCTGCTGCGCCTCAACGAACGGGCCGGCGGCGCCAAGCAACCGCGTTTCCTGCGCCTGGACGTGAAAAGTCGTCCACTGGACAGCGGTATTTCCGGGCCGATGCAGCAAGCCATCGGCCAGACCCTCGCCGCCGGGCAACAGGTCCTGGTGTTCCTCAATCGCCGCGGTTTTGCCCCGACCCTGCTGTGCCACGACTGCGGCTGGATGTCCGGCTGCGAACGCTGCGACGCGCGGATGACCGTGCATCAACGCCATGGCGAGCTGCGTTGCCACCATTGCGGCCACGTCGAACGCGTGCCAAGGCATTGCCCGCAGTGCGGCAAAGTGGACTTGCGCCCGGTCGGCGCCGGCACCGAACGCGCCGAGGAACGGCTGGGTATCCTGTTTCCGGACTACCCGGTCTTGCGGGTGGATCGCGACAGCACCTCGCGCAAGGACGCGATGAACCAGCTGTTCGCGACGATCCAGAAGGGCCAGCCGTGCATATTGGTGGGCACGCAGATGCTCGCCAAGGGGCATCACTTCCCGCGGGTCACACTGGTGTCGATCCTCGATGCCGATGGCGGACTGTTCTCCGGCGACTTCCGCGCCAGCGAGCGCATGGCGCAGTTGATCGTCCAGGTCGCCGGCCGGGCTGGGCGGGCCGAGGAGCCGGGCAAAGTGATTATCCAGACGCACCTGGCCGATCACCCGCTCTTGATCCAACTGACCGAGCAGGGTTATTTCGCCTTCGCCGAACAGGCCTTGAGCGAACGCCGCAGCGCTGGCCTGCCACCCTTTTCCCACCTGGCGCTGCTACGGGCCGAAGCCCACAAACCGGGGCAGGCCGAAGGTTTCCTCGATGAGGCCTGCAGCGAGGCGGAGCGTTTGCTGGCAGAGCAGAGCCTCACCGGCATCGAACTCCTGGGGCCGGTGCCGGCGCCGATGGAGCGCCGGGCCGGGCGCTATCGCGCGCAGCTTTTATTGCAGGCCAACGCCCGGGCGCCGCTGCATCGGCTATTGAGTGCCTGGTTG
The DNA here is from genome assembly GCF_014851795.1 of Pseudomonas sp. Pdm06. NCBI lineage: Bacteria > Pseudomonadati > Pseudomonadota > Gammaproteobacteria > Pseudomonadales > Pseudomonadaceae > Pseudomonas > Pseudomonas sp. Pdm06. The sequence continues at coordinate 26,336 of NZ_JACVAH010000010.1, read as the reverse complement.
CTGGCGCTGGAGCAGATGCCCAGCGGACGGGCGGTGCGCTGGTCGCTGGATGTGGATCCGGTGGATTTGTATTGAATGGACCACAAACCTGCCCCTGTGGGAGCGAGCTTGCTCGCGATTGCGACGGTACAGTCGACACTACCGTCACTGACCCACCGCTATCGCGAGCAAGCTCGCTCCCACAGGGGATCGCGTGCATCCAGGCCAGCAAGAATAGTCACCACACATCCCCAACCGACCCGCTACAGTTGGCAAGCTCGTCCGGGCCACGGATAATGCCCAGTTTTTCCACCAGCGCATCGAAGCGCCGCCGCGCCTGCGGTTGAAAGAGAAGACCATGAAAGACACCATTCGCCAGCTCATCCAGCAAGCCATCGCCCAACTCGTCGCTGAAGGTGTGCTGCCAGAAGGCCTGTCGCCGGCGATTCAGGTCGAGAACACCCGCGACAAGACCCACGGCGACTTCGCCAGCAACATTGCGATGATGCTCGCCAAGCCGGCCGGCATGAAACCTCGCGACCTGGCGGAAAAAATCATCGCTGCGCTGCCGGCCGACGAAAACGTCAGCAAGGCTGACATCGCCGGCCCCGGGTTCATCAATTTTTTCCAGAACACCCAGGCCCTGGCTTCGCGCCTGGATGCGGCCCTGGCCGACGAACGCATTGGCGTGCGCAAGGCCGGCCCCTTGCAGCGCACCGTGGTCGACCTCTCGGCCCCCAACCTCGCCAAGGAAATGCACGTCGGCCACCTGCGCTCGACCATCATCGGCGACGGCGTGGCCCGGGTCCTGGAGTTTCTTGGCGACACCGTGATCCGCCAGAACCATGTTGGCGACTGGGGCACCCAGTTCGGCATGCTGATGGCCTACCTGCAGGAAAATCCGATCACCAGCGACGAGCTGTCGGACCTGGAGAATTTCTACCGTGCCGCCAAGCAACGCTTCGACGAGTCGCCCGAGTTCGCCGACCGTGCCCGTGGCCTGGTGGTCAAGCTGCAGGCCGGCGATGCCGAGTGCCTGGCGCTGTGGAGCAAATTCAAGGACATCTCCCTGTCCCACTGCCAGAAAATCTACGAGCTGCTGAACGTCAAGTTGACCATGGCCGACGTGATGGGTGAAAGCGCCTACAACGACGACCTGGTCAACGTGGTCAACGACCTCAGGGCCAAGGGCATGCTGGTGGAAAGCAACGGCGCCCAGTGCGTGTTCCTCGACCAGTTCAAGACCGCCGACGGCGAGCCACTGCCGGTGATCATCGTCAAGGCCGACGGCGGCTACCTCTACGCCACCACCGACCTGGCGGCCGTGCGCTACCGCAACAGCGTGCTCAAGGCCGATCGAGTGCTGTATTTCGTCGACCAGCGCCAGGCCCTGCACTTCCAGCAAGTGTTCGAAGTGGCACGCCTGGCCGGCTTCGTGACCCGCCCGATGGAAATGGAACACATGGGTTTCGGCACCATGAACGGCGCCGACGGCCGCCCGTTCAAGACCCGCGATGGCGGCACGGTGAAGCTGATCGACCTGCTGACCGAAGCCCAGGACCGCGCCTACACCCTGGTCAAGGGCAAGAACCCGGACCTGGCCGAGGACGAACTGCGCAAGATCGCCAAGGTGGTGGGCATCGACGCAGTGAAATACGCCGATCTGTCCAAGCATCGCACCAGCGACTACAGCTTCAACTTCGACCTGATGCTCAACTTCGAAGGCAACACCGCGCCGTACCTGCTGTATGCCTACACCCGCGTGGCGGGGGTGTTCCGCAAGCTCGGCAAGGGTTTTAACGAAGTGGACGGCCAGATTGTGCTCGAGGCCCCTCAGGAACAGGAGCTGGCGGCGAAGCTGGCGCAGTTCGGCGAGGTCCTGAACAACGTCGCCGACAAGGGCACGCCGCACACCCTGTGCGCCTACCTGTACGATGTGGCCGGCCTGTTCTCCAGCTTCTACGAGAACTGCCCGATCCTCAATGCGCAAACCCCGGAGCAAATGCAGAGCCGCCTGCGCCTCGCCGCGCTGACCGGGCGCACGCTCAAGCAAGGCCTGGAACTGCTGGGCCTGGAAACCCTGGAGCGCATGTAAGTTGGCCGCCAAGAAAAAACCTGCACCCAAGCGCGGCGCCAGTCGTTACCAGCCTCCAGCCAAAAAACCGATTCCAGGTTGGTTGTGGATGGCCATCGGCCTGACCGTCGGCGCGTTCATTGTGTTCTTGATGAAGCTGGAGCCGGGCCAGGGCGATGACGTCAAGCGCGTCCGCCAAGAGCAGCAGAAGGCCACGCGCATCGCCGAAGCCAACAAGACCCCGCCGAGCCCGACGCAACCGGTGAAGCCGAAATACGACTTCTACACCCTGCTGCCAGAATCGGAAGTCATCGTGCCGCCCGATGCCGTGCCGGAGAAAACCCTGCCGACGCCGCAAGTGCCCACCACACCGGTGACCCCGGCCGAAGCGGCGAAGATCGACACTGCTCGCGCCCAGGCGGCCCTGGCCGGCATCACGCCGCCACCAGCCCCTCCGGTGCAGAAGGCCGCGCCGGTGACGAAGTTCTTCCTGCAGGCCGGCTCGTTCCGCAAGGAAGCCGACGCCGACAAGGTCCGCGCGCAGATCATTCTGCTGGGCCAGTCCGTGTCCGTGGAATCCGGGACGGTGAAGGACGAAACCTGGTACCGGGTATTGGTCGGCCCGTTCAGTAACCGCGAGGAACTGACCAAGGCCCAGAAACAATTGGCGGGCAGTGGTTTCAGCAACCTGTTGTTACAACAACGCCAGAGCCGCTGATTCCCACCGAGAACGCCTGTGGCTATGGCTTTTGTGGCGAGGGAGCTTGCTCCCGCTGGGCTGCGCAGCAGCCCTCAAAAGCCTGGGACCGCTACGCGGTCCAGCGGGAGCAAGCTCCCTCGCCACAGAGCATTTCTTTGACACAAACGGCCAGATGCCGCTCGTCCCCTCCCCCACCCCACAGTTGAAAAACCCCACGTCACCCCCATATGAGTTCCATCCGGGCATTTTCGCCCCGCTGCGTGGAGACTCTCCCTTGACCACCATCGTTTCAGTCCGCCGTCATGGCAAAGTCGTCATGGGCGGCGACGGCCAGGTTTCACTGGGCAACACCGTGATGAAAGGCAACGCGAAAAAAGTCCGCCGCCTGTATCACGGCGAAGTCATCGCCGGGTTCGCCGGCGCCACCGCCGATGCTTTCACCCTGTTCGAACGATTCGAAGGCCAGCTTGAAAAACACCAGGGCCATCTGGTCCGCGCCGCCGTGGAGCTGGCCAAGGAATGGCGGACCGACCGCTCCCTGAGCCGCCTCGAAGCCATGCTCGCGGTCGCCAACAAGGACGCCTCGCTGATCATCACCGGCAACGGCGACGTCGTTGAGCCCGAGGATGGCTTGATCGCCATGGGTTCCGGCGGTGCCTACGCCCAGGCCGCGGCCAGCGCCCTGCTGAAAAAAACCGACCTGTCGGCCCGCGAGATCGTCGAGACTGCCTTGGGCATCGCCGGCGACATCTGTGTCTTCACCAACCACACCCAGACCATTGAGGAGCAGGACCTCGCCGAATAAGCCTGCCACCCGTGCACCGGCTCATTCTTGCTTGAGGACCGCCAATTATTATGTCCATGACTCCCCGCGAAATCGTCCACGAACTCAACCGCCATATCATCGGCCAGGACGATGCCAAGCGCGCCGTCGCCATCGCCCTGCGTAATCGCTGGCGCCGGATGCAGTTGCCCGAAGAGCTGCGCGTCGAAGTGACCCCCAAGAACATCCTGATGATCGGCCCGACCGGTGTCGGCAAGACCGAAATCGCCCGGCGCCTGGCCAAGCTCGCCAACGCGCCGTTCATCAAGGTCGAAGCCACCAAGTTCACCGAAGTCGGCTATGTCGGCCGCGACGTCGAGTCAATCATCCGTGACCTGGCCGATGCCGCGATCAAGCTGTTGCGCGAACAGGAAATCACCAAGGTCCGCCACCGCGCCGAAGACGCCGCCGAAGAGCGCATCCTCGACGCCCTGCTGCCACCGGCGCGCATGGGCTTCAACGCCGACGCCGCCGCGACCCAGGATTCCAACACCCGCCAGCTGTTCCGCAAGCGCCTGCGCGAAGGCCAGCTAGACGACAAGGAAATCGAGATCGAAGTGGCCGAGATGGCCGGCGTCGACATTTCCGCGCCGCCGGGCATGGAAGAAATGACCAACCAGTTGCAGAGCCTGTTCGCCAACATGGGCAAGGGCAAGAAGAAAAGCCGCAAGCTCAAGGTCAAGGAAGCGCTGAAGCTGGTGCGCGACGAAGAAGCCGGCCGCCTGGTCAACGAAGAAGAATTGAAGGCCAAGGCCCTGGAAGCGGTCGAACAGCATGGCATCGTGTTCATCGACGAAATCGACAAGGTCGCCAAGCGCGGCAATGTCGGCGGTGCCGATGTGTCCCGCGAAGGTGTACAACGCGACCTGCTGCCGCTGATCGAAGGCTGCACGGTCAACACCAAGCTGGGCATGGTCAAGACCGACCACATCCTGTTCATCGCTTCCGGTGCGTTCCACCTGAGCAAACCGAGCGACCTGGTGCCGGAGCTGCAAGGCCGCCTGCCGATCCGCGTCGAACTCAAGGCGCTGACGCCGGAAGACTTCGAGCGCATCCTGAGCGAGCCCCATGCGTCCCTGACCGAACAGTATTGCGCGCTGCTCAAGACCGAAGGCCTGAGCATCGAGTTCACGCCAGAAGGCATCAAGCGCCTGGCCCAGATTGCCTGGCAGGTCAACGAGAAGACCGAGAACATCGGTGCCCGTCGCCTGCACACGCTGCTCGAGCGCTTGCTCGAGGAAGTGTCATTCAGCGCCGGCGACCTGGCCAGCGCCCACAACGAAGCGCCGATCCTCATCGACGCCGAGTACGTCAACAGCCACTTGGGTGAATTGGCGCAGAACGAAGACCTGTCGCGGTATATCCTGTAACCCACCGACAGATTTCCCGGGACCTGTGGGAGCGAGCTTGCTCGCGATGGCGGCATCACATTCAACCCATGAGTTGACTGTCAAACCGCTATCGCGAGCAAGCTCGCTCCCACATGGACCGTGTCGCTTTTGCAGAAGGCATCCTTCCGAGACGGATCACAGGCCATGACCAAACTCCCCACCGCCATCAACCTGCACAAAGCCTCCAAGACCCTGACGCTCAAATACGCGCCGGACGAGGAGTACCACCTGCCGGCCGAATTCCTGCGGGTGCACTCGCCTTCCGCCGAGGTCCAGGGCCATGGCAAACCCATCCTGCAATACGGCAAGCTCAACGTTGCCCTGACCAAGGTCGAACCGGCCGGCCAGTACGCACTGAAACTGACCTTCGACGACGGCCACGACAGCGGATTGTTCACCTGGGACTATCTCTACCAGTTGGCGGTGCGCCAGCAGGACCTGTGGAACGATTATCTTGGCGAACTCAAGGCCGCCGGAAAAACCCGCGATCCGAACGCGTCCGTCGTCAAGCTGATGCTCTAGCTCAAGGGCTGGCGCTTTAGGGCGATTTTTCTAGACTCATCTGCTTGAATGCCCGCGCAGCAACGTCAATGACTGGCCTGCTTGCGAAAAAAATTAAACTCGGGTAACCAATGGAGCTGGCAAGTTCCCTGCAAAGGAACCGGCGAGTTCCTGGCATACGTTTCCTCATTGGCCCTCGATGCGGAATTAATGGTCACCCGAGCAGCGTACCTGGTATCGGCTGTGTGGCTTCATGGCACCAACCGGGTACTCGTCTGAAGGACAATGGAGCGTCGTAGATGAGCAACAAGAACAACGATGACCTGAAGTACCAGGCCTCGGAAAATACCCTGGGGTTGAATCCCGTCGTCGGCTTGCGCAGGAAAGACCTGCTGGCCTCTGCCCGCATGGTGCTGACCCAGGCCATCAAGCAACCGCTGCACAGCGTCAAGCATGTCGCCCATTTCGGCGTCGAACTCAAGAATGTCCTGTTCGGCAAATCCGAGCTGCAACCGGCCGGCGACGACCGCCGCTTCGCCGACCCGGCGTGGAGCCAGAACCCGCTCTACAAACGCTACCTGCAAACCTACCTGGCGTGGCGCAAGGAGCTGCACGCCTGGATCGACGACAGCAGCCTCTCGCCCGCGGACATCAGCCGCGGGCATTTTGTGATCAACCTGATGACCGAAGCCATGGCCCCGACCAATTCGGCGGCCAACCCGGCGGCGGTCAAGCGCTTCTTCGAAACCGGCGGCAAGAGCCTGCTGGACGGCCTGTCCCACCTGGCCAAGGACCTGGTGCACAACGGCGGGATGCCGAGCCAGGTGAACATGGGCGCGTTCGAGGTCGGCAAGAGCCTGGGCGTGACCGAAGGCGCCGTGGTGTTTCGCAACGACGTGCTGGAGCTGATCCAGTACCGGCCCATCACCGAGCAGGTCCACGAGCGCCCCCTGCTGGTTGTACCGCCACAGATCAACAAGTTCTACGTGTTCGACCTGAGCCCGGACAAAAGCCTGGCGCGCTTCTGCCTGCGCAGCAACGTGCAGACCTTCATCGTCAGCTGGCGCAACCCCACCAAGGAGCAGCGCGAGTGGGGCCTGTCGACCTACATCGAGGCGCTCAAGGAGGCGGTGGATGTGGTCACGGCCATTACCGGCAGCAAGGACGTGAACATGCTCGGCGCCTGCTCGGGCGGCATCACCTGCACCGCGCTGCTGGGCCACTACGCCGCCCTCGGCGAGAAAAAGGTCAATGCCCTGACCTTGCTGGTGAGCGTGCTCGACACCACCCTGGACACCGACGTGGCGCTGTTCGTCGACGAACAGACCCTCGAAGCGGCCAAGCGCCACTCCTACCAGGCCGGCGTACTCGAAGGCCGCGACATGGCCAAGGTCTTCGCCTGGATGCGCCCCAACGACCTGATCTGGAACTACTGGGTCAACAATTACCTGTTGGGCAACGAACCGCCCGTGTTCGACATCCTGTTCTGGAACAACGACACCACGCGGCTGCCGGCGGCGTTCCACGGCGACCTCATCGAAATGTTCAAGAACAATCCACTGATCCGCCCCAACGCACTGGAAGTGTGCGGCACGCCCATCGATCTCAAGCAGGTCACCGCCGACATCTTCTCCCTGGCCGGCACCAACGACCACATCACGCCGTGGAAGTCCTGCTACAAGTCGGCGCAGTTGTTTGGCGGCAAGGTGGAGTTCGTGCTGTCGAGCAGCGGGCATATCCAGAGCATCCTCAACCCGCCAGGCAACCCCAAGTCGCGCTACATGACCAGTGATGACATGCCGGCCAAGGCCGAAGACTGGCAGGAGAATTCAACCAAGCACACCGACTCCTGGTGGCTGCATTGGCAGGCCTGGCAGGCCGAGCGCTCGGGCAAACTGAAAAAAGCCCCGACCGTGCTAGGCAACAAGGCCTATCCGGCCGGTGAAGCAGCGCCCGGCACCTATGTGCATGAGCGGTAAGGGATACAACTCGTCTGCTGCGGGGTGGGCTTGCTCACGAATACATCCCGCCAGCCGACACTGAATGCAAGGCCCACAGCGCTGGCGAACATAAAATCCATGTTCACAGCAGATCCCCCTGTGGGAGCGAGCTTGCTCGCGATGACGGCGGTACATCCAACATCAATGTAGGCTGACACACCGTTATCGCGAGCAAGCTCGCTCCCACAGGGGATCGGGGAAAAATGAAAGACAGCGACCCAACCCACAGGGCTTGAAGCATGCCGCAACCGTACATCTTCCGTACCGTCGATCTGGATGGCCAGACCTTGCGCACCGCGGTACGTCCCGGCAAGCCTCACTTGACGCCCTTGCTGATTTTCAACGGCATCGGCGCCAACCTCGAGCTGGTGTTCCCGTTCATCCAGGCCCTGGACCCGGACCTGGAAGTCATCGCCTTTGACGTGCCCGGTGTCGGCGGCTCATCGACGCCCAACCGGCCGTATCGCTTTCCGGGCCTGGCCAAGCTCACCGCGCGAATGCTCGATTACCTCGACTACGGGCAGGTCAACGTGATCGGCGTGTCCTGGGGGGGCGCCCTGGCCCAGCAGTTTGCCTACGACTACCCGGAGCGCTGCAAGAAGCTGGTGCTGGCGGCCACGGCGGCCGGGGCGGTGATGGTGCCGGGCAAACCGAAGGTGCTGTGGATGATGGCCAGCCCCCGGCGCTACGTTCAGCCTTCCCATGTGATGCGTATCGCACCGCTGATCTATGGCGGTTCGTTCCGCCGTGACCCGAGCCTGGCGGCCAGCCACGCGGCCAAGGTTCGTTCGGCGGGCAAGCTCGGTTATTACTGGCAACTGTTCGCCGGCCTCGGCTGGACCAGCATCCATTGGCTGCACAAGATCCACCAGCCCACACTGGTGCTGGCCGGCGATGACGACCCGCTGATTCCCTTGATCAACATGCGCATGCTGGCCTGGCGCATTCCCAACGCCCAATTGCACATCATCGATGACGGCCATCTGTTCCTGATCACCCGGGCCGAGGCGGTGGCGCCGATCATCATGAAGTTCCTGGAGGAAGAACGTCAGCGTGCCGTGATGCATCCGCATCCCTCGCCGCTGGGCGGCGGCTGAAACCGCCCATTTGCGCCTGGCAGGACGCCGGATCGCGCAGCGACCCGAAACAGCGACTATGTTGTCTGGTTCGGTGTGTTTGTTTTTAGCCTGATGACGAAGGAGTTGACTCATGCGCGACAAACCGGCGAAGGGTTCCATGCCCGCCCCTGCCAGCTTCATCAACGCACAAAGTGCGGTCACCGGCCTGCGTGGCAGGGACCTGCTGTCCACCTTGCGCAGCGTGGCCGCACACGGTTTGCGCAACCCGGTGCACAGTGCCCGGCATGCGTTGAAACTGGGCGGTCAACTAGGCCGTGTGCTGCTGGGCGACACCCTGCACCCTACCAACCCCAACGACCCGCGTTTCGCCGACCCCACCTGGCAGCTCAATCCGTTCTACCGCCGCAGCCTGCAGGCCTACCTGAGCTGGCAAAAACAGGTCAAGAGCTGGATTGACGAAAGCGACATGAGCCCGGATGACCGCGCCCGCGCCCACTTCGCCTTCGCCCTGCTCAACGACGCCGTATCGCCGTCCAACACCTTGCTCAACCCGCTGGCGGTCAAGGAACTGTTCAACTCCGGCGGCGCCAGCCTGGTTCGAGGCATCAGCCACCTGGTGGACGACCTGCTGCACAACGACGGCTTGCCGCGGCAAACCACGCCCCATGCCTTTGAAGTCGGCAAGACCCTGGCGACCACACCCGGCGCAGTGGTGTTTCGCAACGAATTGCTCGAACTGATCCAGTACCGGCCCATGAGCGAAAAGCAATACGCCAAGCCATTGCTGATCGTGCCGCCACAGATCAACAAGTTCTACATTTTCGACCTCAGCCCCTCCAACAGCTTCGTTCAGTACGCCCTGAAAAACGGCTTGCAGGTGTTCATCATCAGTTGGCGCAACCCTGACGTACGCCACCGCGAATGGGGCCTGTCCAGCTATGTCGAGGCCACGGAAGAGGCCATGAACGTCTGCCGGGCGATCACCGGCGCCCGTGAGGTCAACCTGATGGGGGCCTGTGCCGGTGGCATGACCATCGCCGCCCTGCAAGGCCACCTGCAAGCCAAGCGCCAGCTGCGGCGGGTCGCCAGTGCGACGTACCTGGTGAGCCTGCTGGACAGTCAGATCGACAGCCAGGCCACGCTGTTCATCGACGAGCAGACCCTCGAGGCCGCCAAGCGCCGCTCCTACCAGAAGGGCATTCTCGATGGTCGCGACATGGCCCGGGTGTTCGCCTGGATGCGTCCCAACGACCTGATCTGGACCTACTTCATCAACAACTACCTGCTGGGCAAAGAGCCGCCGGCCTTCGACATCCTCTACTGGAACAACGACTGCACGCGGCTGCCGGCGGCTTACCACGGCGATCTGTTGGACTTCTTCAAGCACAACCCACTGACCCACCCCGGCGGCCTGGAAGTGTGCGGCACGCCCATCGACCTGCAGAAAGTGACGGTGGACAGCTTCAGCGTGGCCGGCATCAACGACCACATCACGCCCTGGGACGCCGTCTATCGCTCGACGCTGTTGCTCGGTGGCGACAAACGTTTCGTGCTTTCCAACAGTGGCCATGTCCAGAGCATTCTCAACCCACCGGGCAACCCCAAGGCCAACTACATCGAAAGTGCAAAAATGAGCAGCGACCCACGGGCCTGGTACTACGACGCCGCCCACGTCGAAGGGAGTTGGTGGACGCAATGGCTGGGCTGGATCCAGGAGCGCTCCGGCGCCCAGCACGAAACCCAGATGACCTTGGGCAACGCGAACTACCCGCCTCTGGACGCCGCCCCCGGCACCTATGTTCGCGTGCGCTGAAGCCCCTACCCCACGGCCAGGCGATTGGCCGTGGCACGACTCGATCATTAAGAAGACCGGATGAAAACCCGCGACCGCATCCTTGAATGTGCCCTGCAATTATTCAACGAAAAGGGCGAACCGAACGTATCCACGATGGAAGTTGCCAACGAAATGGGCATCAGCCCAGGCAACCTCTACTACCACTTCCATGGCAAGGAACCGCTGATCCTAGGGTTGTTCGAGCGCTTCCAGAGCGAACTGGCACCGCTGCTGGACCCACCGGCGGATGCGCAGTTGGCGCCGGAAGACTACTGGCTGTTCCTCCACTTGATCGTCGAGCGCCTGGCCCAATACCGGTTTCTGTTCCAGGACCTGTCGAACCTGGCCGGGCGCCTGCCGAAGCTGGCCAAGGGCATCCGTCAATTGCTCAACGCCCTGAAGCGAACCCTCGCCTCACTGCTGGCGCAGCTCAAGGCCCAGGATCTGCTGGTCAGCGATACCCAGGCCCTGGGGCAACTGGTGGAGCAGATCACCATGACGTTGCTGTTTTCCCTGGACTACCAGCGGATCCTGGACCGCGAGGGCGAGGTTCGACTGGTGGTCTACCAGATCATGATGCTGGTGGCACCGCACCTGCCGCCCGCGACCAAGGTGGCGACGGAGCGGCTGGCGTTGCGGTACCTGGAAGAGCATGACTAACGACCAGCAGTGGAAGATCCATTGTGGGAGCGAGCTTTGTGGGAGCAAAGCTTGCTCCCACAAAGCTCGCTCCCACAGGTTGACCCGCGTACAAACAAAAACGCCCGACCTTCACAGGCCGGGCGTTTTTGCATGTCCCGCAGAATCAGGACTGGGTGGAAGGCGTCGTTGGAGTCGCCGTTGGTGCTGGAGTGGCGACCGGGGTCGGCGCGGCGGCGGAGTTCGCCGTGCTCGCCGGGGTTGCCGGTTTGGCGGCCGCGGTTGGCGCCTTGGGTGCGGCAGCTTTTGGCGCGGCCGGTTTTTTCACGGCAGGCTTTTTCGCCGCAGCGGGTTTGGCCGCCGCTTTTGCCGCTGGCTTGGCTGCAGGCTTAGCCGCTGGCTTGGCCGCTGGCTTGGCCGCTGCGGGTTTAGCTGCAGCAGCCTTGGTCGCTGGCTTGGCAGCCGGTTTGGCGGCGGGCTTGGCTGCCGCTTTCGCCGCTACCGGTTTGGCCGTCGCCTTGGCAGCAGGTTTGGCCGCTGCGGTTTTAGCCGCAGGCTTGGCCGCTGGTTTGGCTGCGGGTTTTGCCGCAGCCTTGACCAGTGGTTTGGCTGCCGTTTTAGCGGCCGGTTTGGCCGCAGCCGTCTTGGTCGCCACGGGTGCGACTTTGGCGCCGGTGAGTTTTTCGATCTGCTTGGTCAGGGTGTCGACCTTGCTGTGCAGCGCCTTGACTTCATTACGGCTCGGCACGCCCAGGCGCGAGATCGCGCTGTTCAGGCGCTTGTCGAAAGCCCCTTCCAGTTCGTCCCATTTACCCAGTGCCCGATCCTTCACGCCACCGATGCGCGACTTGGCGGACTCGGCAGAGTCCTTGGCGGCATCGACCTGTTTGCCGACTGCCGTCTTGGTGAGTTTTTCGGCCTTTTCGCCGTCCTTAACCAGGGACTCGAAGAGCTTGCTGCCGTCAGTGTCGATCTTCGAGTACACGCCTAAACCAGCAAGCCAGATTTTGCGGGAATATTTTTCAATCTTCCCGGCCCACGAGCTGCCCTCTTTTTCTGTGATTTTTTTGCCAGCCATCCCGTTCTCCTTAATGTTTACGCGCGACACGTTCGAGCAATGCTGTCAGCTCATCGAGCTTAGCAGAGAGTGTCTCAACGTCATGTTTAGACGGAATGCCGATACGATTCAAGGCACTTGCAACACGCGCATCGAATACCTTCTCGACTTTATCGAGTTGTACTTCAACCCGGGCCTTGAAAGTATTGACGTCACTCTTGGCTTCAATCAATTCGCTGTTGGCCGCTTCAAGTTTCCCGGCAATTTTCTTTTTGCCTTTGGTTTCAATAACTTCGCCAGCCTTTACCAACTCCTGGAAGTACCCGCTGCCTTCCTGGCCGACCTTCGTGTAGGCGCCCAGGCCAGCCAGCCAGATCTTGCGCGCGTACGTTTTCACGTCGCTGAGCGTGGAAGATTCAACGTCGGTTTTTTTCTTCAGAATAACTTTGGCCATGGTGCACCTCACTCGAAAAAAGGTTTGAGGAACTGCCCGCACATGGACGGGCTCAGGCACAAAGTAGTGACAATAATTAGAAACGGCACCCTAACAACTGACACAAACACTGAAGGCGATGACTTCATGTGGGAGCGGGCTTGCTCGCGAATGCGGTGGACCATTCACTATTGATGTCGACTGATCCACCGCTTTCGCGAGCAAGCCCGCTCCCACAGGAGTAGGTGGTGAACTTGGATGTGTTCCACCCCACCCTTTCGGTCGATCAGGCCAACGCCTTATCCAACGCCTTTTCAATTTCCGTCTTGATCGTGCCGCTCATGGCCGACATCAACATGCCCAGCTCCACGTCGACGCGGATCGAATCCTCGCCCACATGCACTTCGCCCTTGACCCCGGAACGCTTGAGTTTCAGGGTGTCGCCCACCCACTGCGGCTCCAGGCCATAGCTGTCGGACAACTTCTGCGCCAGCTTGTCGGCTTTCTCTCGCGCCGCTTCCTTGCCCAGGCCATGGGCACGCTCAACAGTTATACGGGCCATCGGGTGACTCCTGTTTTATCGGGACTTGCCTGAACGTTTCAGACCCTGGCTGCGTCAAAACGTCCCGGCGGTCGCCCATCTTACCTTCAGCCTTGCCAAGACAAAGCCCTCCACCGGGATTAGAATGTCCCGCATTCTTTTTTGGTGACCGCGATATGACTGATCAGCGCAAAGGCAGCGATGCCGAACCCACCACTCACTTCGGCTTCAAGAACGTGCCGGAAAGCCAGAAAGCGGAAAAAGTCGCTGAGGTTTTCCACTCGGTAGCCGCCAAGTATGACTTGATGAACGACCTGCTCTCGGGTGGCATGCACCGCCTGTGGAAGCGTTTCGCGATCGAGCTGTCGGGCGTGCGCAGCGGCAATCGTGTGCTGGACATCGCTGGCGGCACGGGTGACCTGACGAAGAAGTTTTCCCACATCGTCGGGCCGACCGGCCAGGTGGTGCTGGCCGACATCAACGAGTCCATGCTCAAGGTCGGCCGCGACCGCCTGCTGGACCTGGGGGTGGCCGGCAATGTCGAGTTCGTCCAGGCCGACGCCGAAAAGCTGCCGTTCCCCGACAACCATTTCGACTGCGTGACCATCGCCTTCGGCCTGCGCAACGTCACCCACAAGGAAGACGCCCTGCGCTCGATGCTGCGCGTGCTCAAGCCCGGCGGCCGCCTGCTGGTGCTGGAGTTCTCCAAGCCGACCAACGCGCTGATGTCCAAGGCCTATGACGCCTACTCGTTCGCCTTCATGCCGCTGATGGGCAAGCTGATCACCAATGACTCGGAAAGCTATCGCTACCTGGCCGAATCGATCCGCATGCACCCGAACCAGGAAACCCTGAAGTCGATGATGGTCGAGGCCGGTTTCGACCGCGTGACCTACCACAACATGACCGCCGGTATCGTCGCCCTGCACCGCGGTATCAAGCCCTGATGTTGCTCACCGGCCTGCTCGCCAGTGTCGAACTCGGCATCAACCGGGTATTGCGCCTGGACAGCACGGCGCTCGCGCGCCTGGCGCACTTGAGCGGCAAGGTGATCGCCGTCGACTGCCGCAGCCCGGCGTTGCAGTTGTTCATCCTGCCCAGCGACGAAGGCCTGATGCTCGCCGCCCACTGGGAAGCCGAAGCGGATTGCACCCTGCGTGCCCCAGCCGCGAGCCTGCTGAACCTGGCCCTGGGCAAGGACAAGACCGCGGTGCTGCACAGCCCCGAAGTCGAGCTCGACGGCGACAGTGGCGTGCTGCTGGAGCTGGCGGCGATTCTCCAGGACCTGGAGCTGGACTGGGAATACGAAGTGTCCCGCTGGATCGGCCCGGTGGCGACCCAGTTGCTCAGCGGCCATTTGCACAGCCGCCGTCGCTGGTATCGCCAGGGCTTCGCCAGCCTGGGACAGAATCTGAGTGAATACCTGGCCGAAGAATCGCGTACCCTCGTAGGCCAACGCGAGGCCCAGGCCCGTTTTGATGAACTGGACCAGGTCAAGCTTGACCTGGAACGTCTCGAGGCGCGTTTCGAGCGCCTTTCCCGATCCCTTGAAACCAAGCGATAACGCATGAAGCTGCTTGCCGTCCGCCGTTTGTTGCGCATCCAGCGCGTCGTGATCCGCTACCGCCTCGATGACCTGCTGTTCGCCCTGCCGCTGCCCTGGTTTCTCCTGGCGCTGCGCTTCGTGCTGCCGTGGCGCTGGTTCCCCCGACGAACCCTGGACCTGACGCGTGGCGCGCGCCTGCGCCTGGCCTTGCAGGACCTGGGACCGATCTTCATCAAGTTCGGGCAGATCCTCTCGACCCGCCGCGACCTGCTGCCCGAAGACATCGCCGATGAACTGATGCTGTTGCAAGACCGCGTGCCGCCGTTCGATTCCAAGCTGTCGGTGGCGCTGATCGAGGAACAACTGGGCAAGAAGATCAGCGAAGTGTTCAGCCGTTTCGACGTCGAGCCCCTGGCCTCGGCCTCCGTGGCCCAGGTTCACGCCGCCCAGCTCAAGAGCGGCGAAGAGGTGGTGGTCAAGGTCATCCGCCCAGGCCTCAAACCCATCATCGCCCAGGACCTGGCGTGGCTGTTCATCCTCGCCCGCGCCGCCGAACGGTTGTCGGCCGATGCCCGCCTGCTGCACCCGGTGGACGTGGTCCAGGACTACGAAAAAACCATCTACGACGAACTCGACCTGCTGCGCGAGGCCGCCAACGCCAGCCAGCTGCGCCGCAACTTCGAAGGCTCGCCGCTGCTCTATGTGCCGCAGGTCTATTGGGACTGGTGCCGGCCGAAAGTACTGGTGATGGAGCGCATCTACGGCATTCAGGTCACCGACCTGGCGACCCTGGCCGACCAGCGCACCGACATGAAACTGCTGGCCGAACGCGGCGTGGAAATCTTCTTCACCCAGGTGTTCCGCGACAGTTTCTTCCACGCCGACATGCACCCGGGCAACATCTTCGTCAGCACCGTGCAACCGTGGAGCCCGCAATACATCGCCATCGACTGCGGCATCGTCGGCAGCCTGACTCCCGAGGACCAGGACTACCTGGCCCGCAACCTGTTCGCCTTCTTCAAGCGTGATTACCGCCGTGTCGCCCAACTGCACATCGATTCGGGCTGGGTGCCAGCCGAGACCAAGCTCAACGAATTCGAAGCGGCGATCCGTACCGTGTGCGAACCGATCTTCGAAAAACCGTTAAAAGATATTTCCTTCGGCCAGGTACTGATGCGCCTGTTCCAGACCGCGCGACGCTTCAACATGGAGGTTCAGCCCCAGTTGGTGCTGTTGCAGAAAACCCTGTTGAACATCGAAGGCCTCGGTCGCCAGCTGTACCCGGACCTCGACCTGTGGAACACCGCCCAACCGTTCCTCGAACGCTGGATGCGCGAGCGTGTCAGCCCGCGCGCCTTGCTGGGCAACGTGCAGAGCCAGTTCGAGCAGATCCCGCACCTGGCCAATATGACCCGCGACCTGCTCGAACGCATGTCCCAACCCCACGCCCACGACCCGGCGCCACCGTGGCACCGACGCAAGGACGACTGGCTGTTGCGCCTGCTTGGCGCGGCTCACCTGGGCGGCGGCGCAGTGCTGGCGACCGGCGGGCCGTTGAGCCAACTGGGTCACTGGCCGGCCGGTATCATGATGGCGGTCGGTCTGTATCTGGTCGTTCGCCGATAGCCAGCACCGGTTCGCGCTGGCACACTGTTTCAACGCTGGGCCCGCCGACGTCAGGTGCGCGGCCCATGGTCGGAGTCAACGATGAAAAACTGGCAGGACGAGATCAAGTGGGACGCTGACGGCCTGGTGCCGGCCATCGCCCAGGACCACAAGACCGGGCGCGTATTGATGATGGCCTGGATGAACCGTGAAGCACTGGCCCTCACCGCCGCCGAGAACCGAGCCATCTATTGGTCACGTTCCCGTGGCAAGCTGTGGCGCAAGGGTGAAGAGTCCGGGCATGTGCAGCATCTGCATGAGATGCGTCTGGACTGCGACGGCGACGTCATCATCCTGATGGTCGAGCAGGTCGGTGAGATTGCCTGCCACACCGGCCGTCAAAGCTGCTTCTATCGCGTCTTCGAGAACGGCGACTGGAAAACCGTCGACCCGGTGCTCAAGGACCCGCATGCCATTTATTCAGGACATACCCATGAGTGACACCCTGACCCGCCTGGCCCAGGTGCTGGAAGAGCGCAAGGGCGCCGCGGCCGACAGCTCCTATGTCGCCAGCCTGTACCACAAGGGCTTGAACAAGATTCTGGAAAAGGTCGGCGAAGAATCCGTCGAGACCATCATCGCCGCCAAGGACGCCGCCATCAGCGGCGACTGCAGCGACGTGATCTACGAGACCGCCGACCTGTGGTTCCACAGCCTGGTCATGCTGGCCCAACTGGGGCAGCATCCGCAGGCCGTACTGGATGAACTGGACCGTCGCTTCGGTCTGTCCGGGCACGTCGAGAAAGCCTCGCGCCCGTCCGCCTGATCAATTTTTGAGAGGAGTAGCCACATGGGTATCTTTGACTGGAAACACTGGGTCGTCATCCTGGTCGTCGTGGTGCTGGTGTTCGGTACCAAGAAACTGAAGAACCTCGGCACCGATGTCGGCGAGTCGATCAAGGGTTTTCGCAAGGCCATGAACGATGACGAGAAAGCGGCCGATCCGACGACAAACCAGGCTCAGCCCGCACAACCGACCCAACCGGTACACCCACAGGCCACTCAGCCTGTGAATGCGCCGAATACCATCGACGTGCAGGCCCAAAAAGTCGAAGAGCCCATCCGCAAAGACTCGTGAGCACTGACTAATGTTTGGGATCAGCTTCACTGAACTGCTGCTCGTCGGCCTCGTCGCCCTGCTGGTGCTGGGCCCCGAGCGCCTGCCGGGTGCTGCGCGCACCGCCGGTCTCTGGATCGGGCGCCTGAAGCGCAGCTTCAATGCGATCAAACAGGAAGTTGAACGTGAAATCGGTGCCGACGACATCCGTCGGCAACTGCACAACGAACACATTCTGTCCCTGGAGCAGGAGGCGCGGAAAATCTTCACGCCCACCCAGCAGGAACCGACGCCAGTTCAGCCTGTGGCCGAGCCGACGGTAGCTTCCCAAGCGCCAGAAGGTGGCGCGCCGGTGGCTGAACCGGCGCCAGTGACACCGACGGTCGCGGATACAGCGCCCCCGGCCGTCCCTGCGCCTAACGATCCTACTTTGCCGCCGCGAGCCCCATGAGCGATATTCCTGAAAACGACCAGCCGATGCCGCTGGTATCGCACCTCACCGAGTTGCGCACCCGCCTGCTGCGTTGCGTCGCGTCGGTGTTCATCATCTTCGCCGGGCTGTTTTCCTTCACCCAGCAGATCTACACATTCGTCTCCACGCCACTGCGCCAGTATCTGCCGGTAGGCGCGACAATGATCGCCACCGACGTGTCGTCGCCGTTCCTGACGCCATTGAAACTGACCATGATGGTCTCGCTGTTCCTGGCGATCCCGGTGATCCTGCACCAGATCTGGGGCTTCATCGCACCGGGCCTGTACAAGCATGAAAAGCGCATCGCCGTGCCGCTGTTGGTGTCCAGCATCCTGCTGTTCTACACCGGCATGGCCTTCGCCTATTACCTGGTGTTCCCGCTGATCTTCAAGTTCTTCGCCGCCGCCACCCCGGCGGGCGTGGAGATGATGACCGACATCAGCAGCTACCTGGATTTCGTCATGACGCTGTTCTTCGCCTTCGGCGTGGCGTTCGAAATCCCCGTGGCCGTGGTGCTGCTGGTGTGGATCGGCGTGGTCGACGTGGCCTACCTGAAGAAAATCCGCCCCTACGTGATCATCGGCTGCTTTGTGGTCGGCATGATCCTGACCCCGCCGGACATTTTCTCCCAGACCCTGCTGGCGGTGCCGATGTGGCTGCTGTTCGAGATCGGCATCCTGTTCGGTGGGCTGGTGCGCAAGCGCCGGGAAGAAGAACCCGAGGACCAGCCAGTCGATGACCACAACGATCAGCCGCCAGCGACCCAAGCGTGAACCTGCTGCTGCTCGAAGAGGCCGATTTCATCGGGCCTGACCGCGTCATCCTCAGCGATCGCCGGTTGACCCACATGCAGGAAGTCCATCGCAGTGTCGTCGGTGACAGCCTGCGGGTCGGGCGCATCGGTGGGTTGATGGGCTCGGCCCAGGTGCTGCGCCTGGAAGCTCGCGAGGCCGAACTGCAAGTGGCCCTCGACCAACCGCCACCGGCCAAGTTGCCGTTGACCCTGGTGCTGGCGCTGCCGCGTCCGAAAATGCTCAGGCGAGTGTTCCAGACGGTCGCCACCATGGGCGTGCCACGGGTGGTGCTGGTCAACAGCTATCGCGTGGAAAAGAGCTTTTGGCAGACGCCGTTCCTGGAGCCCGAGGCCATCCGTGAGCAACTGATCCTGGGCCTGGAACAAGCCCGGGACAGCGTGCTGCCGGAAATCATCATCGAAAAACGCTTCAAACCCTTCGTCGAGGACCGCCTGCCGGCCATCGCGAATGGCACCCTCGGCCTGGTCGGCCACCCTGGCAACCACCGGCCCTGCCCGCGAGCGCTAACAGAACCGGTGACCTTGGCCATCGGCCCCGAAGGCGGTTGGATTCCCTACGAGATCGACCTGCTGGGCAAGGCCGGCCTGCAACCGGTTCAGCTGGGCGAGCGAATCCTGCGGGTCGAGACTGCGGTTACGGCGCTGCTCGCCCGGCTGTTCTGATCCTTTTGGTTTGCCACGGTATTCCAAACGCATCTAACTCATTTCTCCTGTTATTCCTTTATGGGCCGATAGTGCTTTACACAAAGCAGTTCCGCCCTTCAAGGGAGTATCAGCATGTTCCAATGGCTAGGTAACGTAGGCGTCAATCGCAAACTTGGCTTCGGTTTCGGCCTGGTGCTGTTCTTGACCTTGATGATCGCTTTCACCGGATGGATCGGCCTGAGCCGCGTGATTGCCCACGGTGACATGCTCGGGCTCATTGCCAGCCTGAACGACCAGACCAAGGACCTGCGTACCGCGCGCATGGACTATTTTTCGACCCGCGGTGAAAAGGGCCCAGGGGAAATCAACGATCTGCTCGGAAAATTGGAGCCTGGGCTACAAACCGCCCGTCAATCGATCGAACAGCCAGCCGACATGGTGCTCCTCGACAAACAACTGGGGGCTATCGCCGACTACAAGGTTGCCTTCGCCGATTTGACCCGCGCCATTGCCAGTCGCGAGGATGCACGCAGCAAACTGGGCACCAATGCCGACAACGCCGTAGCCCGTGTCGCCAACGTTGAAAACGCCATGCGGCAAAGCGCCGACGTTGCTCAATTCGACAGTGTGGTCAGCCTGAGCAAGGCCATCCAGCAAGCCCGCTATCAGGTTCGCGGCTACACCTATAGCGGCCAGGCCGACGCCGAACAGCCTGCCCTGGATGCCATCGATAGCGCGTTGAAAACCCTCGCCAGCCTGCCGACCCAACTACCAGACGAACACGCCGCCAACCTGCGACAGGCCAACGAATCGTTCAAGACTTATCGTGCAGTGGTCGGCCAGTTCCGTGATGCCCAGACCGCAAGCGCTGCCGCGATCAAGCGCATGTCCGATTTAGGGGTGGTGCTACGCGAGGCCAGCGGAAATCTCACCCAGTCCCAGACCATCGTGCGCGACCATGAAGCCAGCGAAGCCAAGATTTTGCTGGCATCGGCCGCCGCCCTGGCCTTCTTCTTCGGGGTGATCGCCGCCCTGGCGATCACCCGGCAGATCGTCACCCCGCTGGAACAGACCCTCAAGGTCGCCGAACGCGTGGCGGCAGGCGACCTGACCCACAACCTCAGCTCCGAGCGCCGCGACGAACTGGGCCAACTGCAACGGGCCATGCAGAGCATGACCGTGGGCCTGCGGCAATTGATCGGCGGCATCAGCGACGGCGTCACGCAAATCGCCAGCGCCGCCGAACAGCTCTCGGCCGTGACCGAACAGACCAGCGCCGGGGTCAACAGCCAGAAAGTGGAAACCGATCAGGTCGCTACCGCCATGCACGAAATGACCGCCACCGTGCAGGAAGTGGCGCGCAATGCCGAACAAGCGAGCGAAGCAACGGCCGCCGCGGACCAACAGGCTCGCGAAGGCGAAAAAGTCGTGGGCGAAGCCATCGCCCAGATCGAGCGTCTTTCCAGCGCGGTGGGCAATTCCACCGAAGCCATGGGCCACCTCAAACGCGAGAGCGACAAGATCGGCAGCGTCCTGGACGTGATCAAGTCCGTGGCCCAGCAAACCAACCTGCTGGCCCTCAACGCGGCCATCGAGGCGGCCCGGGCCGGTGAAGCCGGGCGTGGGTTTGCGGTGGTGGCCGACGAGGTGCGCAGCCTGGCCCAGCGCACCCAGAAGTCCACTGAAGAGATCGAGCAACTGGTTCTTGGCCTGCAGACCGGAACCGAACAGGTCGCGACCAGCCTGGACAACAGCCGCAGCCTGACCGACAGCAGCGTCGAATTGACCCGCCGTGCCGGTGGCTCACTGGAAAACATCACCCGCACCGTCTCGGCGATCCAGTCGATGAACCAACAGATCGCCGCCGCGGCCGAGCAACAGAGCGCCGTGGCCGAAGAGATCAACCGCAGCGTGTTGAATGTTCGCGACGTGTCCGAACAGACTGCCGCCTCCAGCGAAGAAACCGCCGCCTCCAGTGCCGAACTGGCGCGGCTGGGGGCTCATTTGCAGACGCTGGTGGGACGCTTCAAGGTCTGATCGGCGAACACCGCCCCGGTGGCGAGGGAGCTTGCTCCCGCTTGGGCCCGCAGCGGCCATCGGCGACGGACAGACTTGCGACCCATTCGCAACCGAGCAGGAGCAAGCCTTCGCGCCACGCAAGAGTCCCGCCTAATTTCTACAGAACCCCGTCATATGGTCGATACTCCTCTCATAAGGCCTATAAAAAGGTTCGCGGGAGTATCAGCATGTTCAGTTGGCTAACCGAAAAGCTGGGAAACGTAAGCGTCAATCGCAAACTGGGTTTCGGTTTTGGCCTGGTACTGCTCATGACCCTCTTGAGCACCTTCGCCGGCTGGAACAGTCTGAGCAGTGTGATCAGCCGCTCGGATAAACAGGCGTCCATCGCCAGTCTCAACGAGGCGGCCAAGGATCTGCGGGTGGCCCGCCTCGACTACGAGATGCGGCGCGGCGAACAAGGGCCAACAGCCGTCAACGAGCTCTTGGGCAAGCTTCAAGAGAGCATACAAGCGGCCCTCAAACAGTTTGTGCGACCGGCTGACCAGGCGTTGCTCAATCAGCAACTGGCTAACGTCGATGAATACAAACGCGCCTTCGTGGACCTGACCCAAGCGACGCAGAACCGCGAATCGGCCCGATCCAAGCTTGGCGCCAACGCCGACAACGCTGTCGCCAAAGTGACAGACGTCGAAAATGCCTTGCGACAAGGCGACAGCGTCCCTCAATTCGACAACGTGGTTGAACTGAGCAAACTGATCCAGCAAGCGCGTTACCAAGTCCGCGGCTACACCTACAGCGGTAAGGCCGACGCCGAGCAGCCTGCGCTGGATGCTATCGAAAACGTCTTGAAAAACCTTGAGAGCTTGCCGGGCAAACTGCCGGAACAGCACGCCGCCAATCTGCAACAAGCCAGCGAATCGATGAAAGCCTATCGCGCCGCTGTCAGCCAGTTCCGCGACTCGCAGGTCGCCAGCGCCTCAGCTCTCAAGAGAATGGTGGAGCAAGACACCCGCTTGCATGACCTGAACGATCATTTGACGGCCTCACAGATTGAGAAGCGCGACCTGGAGACGATTCATGCGAAAGAGGTCCTGATTACCGTCGCCATTCTGGCGTTAGCGTTTGGCCTGCTTGCCGCATGGATCATTACCCGGCAGATCGTTGCTCCCCTGCAACAGACCCTGGTTGCCCTCGAACGTGTCGCCTCCGGTGACTTGAGCCATAACCTGGTGGTCACCCGCCGTGACGACATGGGCCAATTACAGGGCAGCCTGCAGCGAATGGTGATCAGCTTGCGGCAACTGATCGGTGGTATCAGCGACAGCGTCACGCAAATCGCCAGCGCCGCCGAACAACTCTCCGCCGTCACCGAACAGACCAGCGCCGGGGTCAACAGCCAGAAAGTGGAAACCGACCAGGTCGCCACCGCCATGCACGAAATGACCGCCACCGTGCAGGAAGTGGCGCGCAACGCCGAGGAAGCTTCCGAAGCCGCCGTCGCCGCAGACCAACAGGCGCGCGAAGGCGAAAAAGTCGTGGGCGAAGCCATTGCCCAGATCGAACGCCTGTCCAAGGAAGTGGGCAACTCCACCGAAGCCATGGGCCATCTCAAACGCGAGAGCGACAAGATCGGCAGCGTCCTGGACGTGATCAAGTCCGTGGCCCAGCAAACCAACCTGCTGGCCCTCAACGCGGCGATCGAGGCGGCCCGGGCCGGTGAAGCCGGACGTGGTTTCGCGGTGGTGGCCGACGAAGTTCGCAGCCTGGCCCAGCGCACCCAGAAGTCCACCGAAGAAATCGAAGGGCTTATCCTCGGCCTGCAATCGGGCACCGAACAGGTCGCGACCACCCTGGACAACAGCCGCAACCTGACCGACAGCAGCGTCGAATTGACCCGCCGCGCCGGCGGCTCACTGGAAAACATCACCCGCACCGTCTCGGCGATCCAGTCGATGAACCAACAGATCGCCGCTGCCGCCGAGCAGCAGAGTGCCGTCGCCGAAGAGATCAACCGCAGCGTCGTGAACGTTCGCGATGTGTCCGAACAAACGGCTTCTTCCAGTGAAGAAACCGCAGCCTCCAGCGCCGAACTGGCGCGGCTGGGGGTGCATTTGCAAACGCTGGTAGGTCGCTTCAAGGTCTAAAAATATACCCCCCGTGGCGAGGGAGCTTGCTCCCGCTTGGGCGCGAAGCGGCCACCAGCGCCGTCAGACTTTGCGACGGCTTCGCAGCCGAGCGGGAGCAAGCTCCCTCGCCACGGGAACGCATTACGTCTATTTTTCTACAGATCCCGCCCGAACTGCCGATATAGCCCTGATAAAACCAATCAGCGCTACAAGGGAGTATCAGCATGTTCCGGTGGCTTGCCCAGGGTCTGGGAAACGTAGGCGTTAATCGCAAACTCGGCGCAGGCTTCGGCCTGGTGCTGTTCCTCACCTTGATGATTGCATTCACCGGTTGGTCCGGCCTGGGCAATGTCATCAGCCGGGGCGACAAACTGGGGTTCATTGCCAGTCTCAACGACTTGAGCAAAGACTTGAACCTGGCCAGCATCGACTACAACACCACGCGGGGCGAGAAAGGACCGCAAGCGGTCAACGATCTGCTTGGCAAGCTCGAGGCCGGGCTGAAAACCGCTCGCGAATTGATCGAACAGCCAGCCGACGTCGCGCTGATCGACAAGCAACTGGCCGCCGTCGCCGAATACAAAGGCGCCTTCGCCCAGATGACCCGCGCCACCGTCAGCCGCGAAGATGCACGCAGCAAACTCGGCGCCAGCGCCGACAACGCCGTGGCCCGCGTCGCCGAAGTTGAAACGTCGATGCTGCAAGCCGGCGACGTCACCCCGTTCAACAACGTGGTCACCCTGAGCAAGGCCATCCAGCAAGCCCGCTACCAGGTTCGCGGCTACACCTACAGCGGCAAGAGCGACGCCCAGCAACCCGCCCTCGATGCCATCGACGCCGTCCTCAAACTGCTTGCGCGCCTGCCAGACCAATTGCCCCAGGAACACGCCGCCAACCTGCAGCAGGCCAGCGACTCGTTCAACCTCTATCGCGCGGCGGTCGCCCAGTTCCGCGACTCGCAAATCGACAACGCCGCTGCCCTCCAGCGCATGAGCGAGCAGGGTCAGATACTGATGGATGCCAGCCAGAAGCTGACCGTGTCCCAGACAGCCGTGCGTGACCACGACGCCGCACAAGCCAAGATGGTCCTGATCGTAGCGGCCGCCCTGGCGCTGCTGTTTGGCGTGATCGCCGCGCTATTCATCACCCGGCAGATCGTGGGCCCGCTCGGCCAGACCTTGAAAGTTGCCGAACGCGTCGCCGCCGGCGACCTGACCCACAACCTCACCTCCGACCGTCGCGACGAACTGGGCCAACTGCAACGCGCCATGCAAAGCATGACCGTGGGCCTGCGACAATTGATCGGTGGCATCAGCGAAGGTGTGACCCAGATCTCCAGCGCCGCCGAACAACTCTCCGCCGTCACCGAGCAGACCAGCGCCGGGGTCAACAGCCAGAAAGTGGAAACCGATCAGGTCGCCACCGCCATGCACGAAATGACCGCCACGGTGCAGGAAGTCGCCCGCAACGCCGAGGAAGCCTCCGAAGCCGCCCTCGCTGCCGACCAACAGGCCCGCGAAGGCGACAAAGTAGTGGGCGAGGCCATTGCCCAGATCGAGCGGCTGGCCAAGGAGGTGGGCAACTCCACCGCGGCCATGGGCGATTTGAAGCGCGAAAGCGACAAAATCGGCAGCGTCCTGGACGTGATCAAGTCCGTGGCCCAGCAGACCAACCTGCTGGCGCTCAACGCAGCCATCGAGGCAGCCCGTGCCGGCGAGGCAGGACGAGGCTTCGCTGTGGTGGCCGATGAAGTCCGCAGCCTGGCCCAGCGCACCCAGAAGTCCACCGAAGAAATCGCAGAACTGATTGTTGGCCTGCAAAGCGGCACCGAACAGGTCGCGACCATCATGGACAACAGCCGCAGCCTGACCGACAGCAGCGTCGAACTGACCCGCCGCGCGGGAGGCTCGTTGGAGAACATTACTCGCACGGTTTCGGCGATCCAATCGATGAACCAGCAGATCGCGGCTGCCGCCGAGCAGCAGAGTGCCGTGGCTGAGGAGATCAACCGTAGCGTACTGAATGTGCGTGATGTGTCGGAGCAGACGGCCTCGTCCAGTGAAGAGACTGCGGCTTCCAGTGCTGAGCTGGCACGGTTGGGGGTTCATTTGCAGACATTGGTGGGACGGTTCCGGGTTTAACTTGGGTGTGGGTATACCCGTGATCTTCAGTGGGCACAGTATTCCTGCACACCGCCGAGTCCTGTGGGAGCCGGGCTTGCTCGCGATAGCGGTGGGTCTGCTTGCATCAATGCTGAATGTACCGCCGTCTTCGCGAGCAAGCCCGCTCCCACACAGGTTTTTGGTCGCTTATAGGATCTGTGTCCACCGCCGAGCCCTGTGGGAGCCGAGCTTGCTCGCGATAGCGGTGGGCCTGCTTGCATCAATGCTGAATGTACCGCCGTCTTCGCGAGCAAGCTCGCTCCCACAATTGGATTGGGTACACCCGTAAGAGCAGGTCGACTATCAGGCCGCCTCGCGAGCAAGCTTTGCTCCCACACAGGTTTTTGGTCACTTATAGGATCTGTGTCCACTGCCGAGCCCTGTGGGAGCCGAGCTTGCTCGCGATAGCGGTGGGCCTGCTTGCATCAATGCTGAATGTACCGCCGTCTTCGCGAGCAAGCTTTGCTCCCACACAGGTTTTTGGTCGTTTACAGGATCAGCGTCCACCGCCGAGCCCCGTGGGAGCCGAGCTTGCTCGCGATAGCGGTGGGTCTGCTTGCATCAATGCTGAATGTACCGCCGTCTTCGCGAGCAAGCCCGCTCCCACACAGGTTTTTGGTCGCTTATAGATCTGTGTCCACCGCCGAGCCCTGTGGGAGCCGAGCTTGCTCGCGATAGCGGTGGGCCTGCTTGCATCAATGCTGAATGTACCGCCGTCTTCGCGAGCAAGCTTTGCTCCCACACAGGTTTTTGGTCGTTTACAGGATCTGTGTCCACCG